>JAISMX010000132.1 GCA_031276515.1 Eubacteriales Family XIII. Incertae Sedis bacterium
CAGCGCCTGTACGACAGCCAGTTCGGCGAGGGCGACGTCAAGGACGTCGCGCGCTACATCAGGCTGGGCAAGCTCGGCGAGGCCTTCACGGCGCAGGAGCGGGTCGTGCTGCTGATCGACGAGATCGACAAGGCGGATTTGGAATTTCCGAACGATCTGCTGTGGGAATTGGACAGGATGGAATTCTACATCAATGAGACGAAGGAGATCGTCAAGACCAACGAGCGCCCCATCGTCATCATCACCTCCAACGCCGAAAAGGAGCTGCCGGACGCGTTTTTGCGGCGCTGCCTGTTCCACTACATCGCCTTTCCCGCTCCGGACAAGATGGAGGAGATCGTGCGCGTCCACTATCCCGACATCGAATCGAAGCTGCTGTCGCAGGCCTTGGAATCGTTCTACAAGCTGCGGGAGATGAAGGAGCTGCAAAAGAAGCCCGGCACCTCGGAGCTGCTCGATTGGTTGCAGGCCCTGGCCATCGCGGGCGTTCCCATCGAAAAGATCGCGAACGAGCTGCCCTTCATCGGCGTGCTTTTGAAAAAGAATCAGGACATCGACGCGGTAGCGGAGGTGCGCGAGAAGGGCTACAGTCTGCGGCGCTGGATATAGGCCGCGCGAGCATTATGTTTACGGAATTCTTCTATTTGCTGAGAGCTTATAATTTAAAAATCTCCATGAACGAGTGGATGACGCTCGTGCGCGCCCTCGACAAGGGCCTCGCGGGCGGAAGTCTCACGGGCTTCTACGAGCTTTGTCACGCGGTGCTCTTAAAAACCGAGGCGGATTTCGACAAATTCGACCAGGCTTTTCTGGAGTATTTTCGCGGCGTCACGACGCCCGCGGATATGCCCGACGCGTTCTGGGAATGGCTGGAGCGAGATCCGCGCGAACGCGACATAAACGACAAAAAAATGCTCGACGACTATCTGCTCGAACTGGAGGAACTGCAAAAGCGCTTTCGCGAGCGCATGGAGGAGCAGAAGGAGCGGCACGACGGAGGAAATTACTGGATCGGAACGGGCGGCACCTCCACGATGGGCCGCGGCGGCTTCCACGAAAGGGGCATACGCGTGGGCGGAGAGGGGCGGCACGGGAAGGCCGTCCAGGTGGCCGGCGAGCGCAGATTCAAGGATTTCAGGCAGGACAACATCCTCGACATACGGCAATTTCAGATGGCGTTCCGCAAGCTGCGGCAGTATTCCTCGCGTCTCGACGGGCTCAAATCGGAGCTGGATATCGATGAAACGGTCGAGGAAACGGGCGACAACGCGGGCCGCCTTTCGCTCGTCTGGAAGAAGCCGCGCCGCAATACGGTGAAGCTGCTGGTGCTCTTCGATTCGGACGGCTCCATGCTGCCCTACAGCCGGCTGTGCAACCGGCTGTTTCAGGCCGTCAGCAAGTCCGGTCATTTCAAGGATCTGAAGGTTTATTACTTCCACAACTGCATCTACGAGCATCTGTACACCACGCCCTATTGCCGCAGGAACGAGTGGATCGAAACGGAATGGGCGCTGAAGAACCTGAACGGGGAATACAGGCTCATCCTCGTCGGCGACGGGGCCATGGCGCCGTCCGAGCTCATGAAGCGGGGCGGCAGCTCCTATGTCGGCCTTTTCAACGAGATTCCCGGCATAGACTGGATGAACAGATTCCGGAAAACCTACGAAAAATCGATCTGGCTGAATCCGCTCAGGGAGAGCGAATGGGAATACGCCTACGGCAGCTACACGCTGAATATCCTCAAGGAGATATTTCCGATGTACGAGCTGACGCTGGACGGGCTGGAAGCGGGGATCAAGCGCCTTTTGGCGGGGCGGTGAGCGGTGTTGCATCAAAAGGATTGTGTGACGGCGGGTTTGACGACCGGGCGCCGCAGGGGTGAGACGCATGGATCTCGGCAATGCTTATGAATTTTTCCTGAACCACATCTACGGCCTCATGGTCATAGACAAATCCGGCAATGCAATCTATATGAATCCCTATCTCAGTACGCTCGGCAGGGAGCGTGCGGACAAAACCCGGCCTTTCAAGAGTCTGCTGCGGTCCGCCGGCGTGTTCGCGCTCGCCGTTAGGAAAGATAGCGAAACACGCCTTTTACGAGTCCGAGAATCCGCACGTCGTTGAGGAGGATCGGGCTCATGGACGCGTTCTCGGGCTGAAGCCGTATATGCCCGTTCTCGCGATAGAAGGTCTTGACGGTCGCTTCGCTTTCAAAGCCGTCCACCATGGCCACGACGATGTCTCCGTTGTCGGCGGTTTCCTGCTGCCGCACGAGTATGTAGTCGCCGTCGCAAATGCCGGCTTCCACCATGCTGTCGCCGCGCACCGTCAGCATGAAGGAGGTTCCGCTCGGCATGAAGCGCGCGGGAACGGGAATGCTGTCCTCGATGTTTTCCTGCGCCAGCACGGGGCTTCCGGCCGCGATGCGCCCCACGACGGGTACGTCGACGACGTCGATTCTGTCGGCGCTCGCGCTTCCGCTCTCGGCGGTCTTCCCCGCGCCGAGTCGCTCGGCGTCCGCGGTCTCCTCCCCGTACATGCCCGTAAGCATCAGCGCGCGCGGTTTGGACGGGTCTTTCTTGATGTAGCCCTTGCGCGCGAGCCGCGCCAAGTCGCTGTGCGCGGTCGAGGTGGATTTGATGTCCAGCGCCGTGCATATCTCGCGCACGGTGGGCGGATAACCTTTCAGCCGCAATTCATCCTTCATGTATTCCAATATTTGACGTTCGCGATTTTTTAAAGCTTCCATGGCCCTCTCCTCCCATCGCGTGCGCCCGCAAAACGCACGTCAAAAGCATCCTGTCGAAGCCATTGTATCATAAGCTTGACAAAATGTAAACATGTGTTCTGCGCATTTTTTCCATCCAAATGCCATGTGTTACGATTTGTTGTATGCTTTTTCGCTTGAAACAACGACTTCATGCCCGTTTTTTTCGAGCGCGCTTATCGCGCTTTCCGCGGCTTCCGCCTTGATTAGGATATAGTCCGTGTTGTAAGTGGATATCGCGAATATGCTTATGCCTTCGGCGGTTAGTATGGCGGAAAGGCCGCTCAGCACGCCGATCAGCCCGAAATCGAGAACCCCCGATATTTTTAATATTTTCCATCCGTCTTCGACCTCCGCGCAGCGCGGCGCGGCGTCCGCGGGAGCCACTATGGACAGTTCGTCCTTCGTCTTCGTCACCGACGCGAAATCCCCCTCAAAGACGCTTGCGGGCACGGGATGATCCGCTTTCAATTTGTATACGGAATAGGTGTTGTCCAGCAGTTCCAATCGCATGGCGATGCCTCCGTTTGAATGGTTTCGATTAAAATTCAAACTCCGCGCTTCACGTCCGCGCTCCGCGTCCCGTCAGCGCGGGCCGCGAAAAAGGCCCGCGGCCTTCGATCGCGCGGCCACCGCCATGCGCGTGAGCGAGGCGACGGTGATCAGGCCCACGGCGATGCAGCCCGCGACCAGCAGCGTGCGGACGCCCGTCTCCGCCGCGTTCGCGAAATCGTTTTGCAACAGGTAGAGCATGGTCGCGTACATGCCGGTTCCCGGCACGAGCGGTATGATGCCGGGTATGATGAAAAGCGTCGCGGCGTCCTTGCCGGCTCGCGAACAGATCTCCGCGAGCAGCGCGACGAGACCCGCGCCGAGAAAGCCGGAAAAGGGCGCCGAATAACCGAGAATCAGCAGACCGCACTCGTAGAGCCAAAAGCCGCAGGCGCCGGCGAAGGATGCCGTCGCCCAATGCTTTCTCGGCACGTGAAACTGAAAACAGAATCCGAGCGTGGTGAAAAACGCGAATACAAAAAAAGCGTAGAGCGGATAGCGAATGACCGTATCCTCCGGAAAACCGCCCCGCGCCATGGACCAGAGCTTCAGCGCGACGCCCACGCCCCCCGCGATGGCCACCGCGGTGACGAAGGCCTCGGCGGAGCGCGCCACGCCGGAGAGCATGTCCCCGGAAAGGAGGTCGCGCGCCGCGTTCGTGATGGCGACCCCCGGCATGAAAAGCGTGATCGCGCCGATGATGACGGGCGCCACGCCGGAGACAAAGCCGAACTCGCGCCCCAAGGCGGCGAGCAAGGCGCAAACGAAGCAGCAAATGAAGGTATTGGTGAAGGCGTTCAGATGCAGTCTGCCGATGCCGATGGAGACCAAATAAGCCAAGACGGTGACCAAGGCGCAAAAAAGCGAGTCGAGCGCGCGCCCGCCAAAGCAGGGGCAGAGCGTCGCCCCTATGAGACAGGCGCCCAGGGCGTTCAATGGCAAGCCGTAGGGTTTGACGCGCTCGATTTCGCGCAGGCGCTCGAAACCCTCGTCCACGCTCATGTCCGTGGACGTAAAAGTGCGCGAGAATTCGTTGAGCGCGGAGATTCCGGCCAGATCGATGGATGTTCCGTGTATGCGCTTTATGAAGGTGTGCATGTCCCCGTCCGAGTCGCCCCTGT
The DNA here is from genome assembly GCA_031276515.1 of Eubacteriales Family XIII. Incertae Sedis bacterium. Classification (GTDB taxonomy): domain Bacteria; phylum Bacillota; class Clostridia; order Peptostreptococcales; family Anaerovoracaceae; genus JAITLA01. The sequence continues at coordinate 4,441 of JAISMX010000132.1, forward strand.
CGATGGACAGGAAGATGCCCGTGGTCGTCGCGAAACACTCCACATAGGGGATTCCGCAGGCGCGGCAGATGCGCGTGATCGTATCCTCCACGCGATACACCTCCGCGCCGCTTTTCATCATCAGTTCCCCCGCGAACAGCGCGAGGATCAGGATGCGTTTTTGCTTTTTATCTATCACGGAGACCTCCCTCGACGTAGACCTTGGGCAGACGTTTGCCGAAGCCGCAGAGCACCTCATAATGGATCGTACCCGTTTTTTCGCCTATTTCCTCGGCGGGAACGCGATTTTCGCCCTGGACGCCCATGACGACCGCTTCGTCTCCAAGCGCCGCGCCCGGTATGTCGGTCACGTCGATCATGCACTGATCCATGCAGATCGTCCCCACGATGGGCGCGTGGACGCCGCGCACGAGTACGCGCCCCTTGCCCGTGAGGAGCCGCGGCAGCCCGTCGGCGTAGCCGAGGGGCAGCGTACCGATCAGGCTTTCTCGTTGGGTCGTGAACGCGCGTCCGTAGCTGATGGGCGTCCCGCTCGGCGTCTTTTTCAAGAATGCGATCTTTGCTTTGACGGACATGACGGGTTGCAGGGGAAAATCCTCCGCGCTCGTCCGCGCGGAAGGGTGACATCCGTAGAGTATTATGCCCGGGCGCACCGCGTCAAAGATCGTCTCGGGCAATTCCATGAGGGCGGCGCTGTTCGCGTGCGTGCGCATGCCGGGATCAACGCCCGACGCCCTGAGACCTTCGCAAAATCGATTGAAGCGCTCCGCCTGTTCGAGGGCGTAACGCTTGTCCCTCTCGTCGGCTGTGGCGAAGTGGCCGAAAATCCCGTGAACGCGCAGGTTTTGAAGCGCGTGAATGCGCGCCGTTTCGGCGACGCCGCTTTCGTTTGCCGGCACGCCTATGCGCCCCATGCCCGTGTCCACGGCCACGAACACGCCCTTTTGAACGCCGGCGGTCTCGGCGGCCTTCGCGATGGCGCGGGCGTTTTCGTAAGACGAAGTGACGGGAATGAGATCGTATTCCGTCAATATGTCACAGCAGTCGTTGGGCGTCAGTCCCAGCACGAGGATGGGGCAGACGAAGCCGGCTTCCCGCAGGACGACGGCCTCCTGCGGCGTGCCGGCGGCCAAGATGTCCGCGCCGTTTTCCAAAAGAACCTTGGAGACGGCCGCGGCGCCGTGTCCGTAGGCGTCGGCCTTGACGACCGCGATGACGCGGGCGGTCTTTGCCTTTTGCTTGATGAGACGCATATTAAAAGCGAGCTTGTTCAGATCGACTTCGACCCAAGCCCATCGTAAAGTTTTTGAAAACATGGAAAATCCCTTTTGCTACGCCCGCGGATGCGCGTAGTCGTAGACGTCCTTGATGCGATTTTTGGAGACGCACAGATAGACCTGCGTGGCCGTCGGATCCTCGTGACCCAAAAGCTCCTGCAGCGATTTCAAATCGGCGCCGTTCTGTACCATGTGTACGGCAAAGGAATTGCGCAGCGTCTGCGGCGTGATCTTTCTTTCGATGCCCGTCGCCATCGCGTATTCGCGTATCAGCCTCCACATGCCCTGCCTTGTCATGCGTTCGCCCGAATAGTTCAAAAATAGAGCCTTGTCCTTGGCGGGCTTCCCCCTGAGCAGTTTGGTCCTTCCTTCGAATATATAGTTTTCGAGCGCGGCGCGCGCGGGGCGGCCGAGGGGTATGATGCGCGCTTTTCCGTGCTCGCCCGTGCAGGTGATGAAACCCATCCGAAGGTTGACGTGCTCCGTGTCGGCCTCCACCGCCTCGCTGACGCGCAAACCCGTCGCATACATGAGTTCGAGGATCGCGCGGTCGCGAATGCCCTTCACGCTGTCATCCGGCAGACCGAGCAGCGCTTCCACCTCATCGAGACTCAAATATTCTATGTCCTTCTTCACGATTCGCGGCAGCTTTATTTCTACGGCGGGGTTTTCCTTGCAATGCCCCTCCAAGAACATGTATCTGTAGAACGCGCGTATCGAAGCCATCTTGCGGCTTACCGTCGCGGCGGATCTGCCGTCGCGCTTCAAGTGCAGGAGATAGGCGGCGATGTCGGCCCGCACCGCGTCGTTCGGCGCGAGGACGCCCCGTCCCGACAAAAATGCGAAAAATTCGTCCGTGTCGCGCGTGTACGCTTCCACGGAAGTGGGGGCGAGCTTCTTCGTCGTAGACAGATATTCCTTGAAGCCTTCGCTTTTGGGGGTGATTTTTTTCATGGAATAGAAACCTTCCGCATCCGCAACCGCCGCGCCGCGCAGACGGCGCGAGGAGACTTTATAACGATGATTCCATTGGAATCACAGCGTTCCCGCCAATTGCCGCAGCTTCACCGCCTGAATCGCGATGATCGTTTTGGCATCCGCGATCTCGCCGCTTGCGATCATGTCGAGCAATTCGTCGGGTGTGTGCGCGCGGTTTTCTATGGCCTCGTGCTCGTCAAAATCCGTTTCGCCCGGCGTAAGGCCCGTCGCCAGATATAGATGAAGCTTTTCGGTCGAGTAGCCTATGGATGTATAGAAAGCCATCAGGTGTTCGAGCCGCGCCGCCGTGTATCCGGTTTCTTCCTTTAACTCCCGCGTCGCGACCGCGCGCAGATCCGTTTCGCCGCGCTCCGTTTTGCCGGCGGGAACTTCGAGCATGGCCGCCTCCGCGGATTTGCGGAACTGCCGAACCATGAGCAGCTTGCCATCGTCCGTGAGGGCCGCGACGGCGACGCCGCCGTTGTGTTCGACGATTTCGCGATACGAGGTTTTGCCGTCTCGCACCGTCACCTTGTCGCGCCGCAGGTTTATGATGGCGCCTTCGTAAATGCGCTCCGTGGATAGGGTGTTTTCTTCTACAATCATGCTGTGCTCTTTCTCTCCTACTTGGCGAGCCGCTTCGATTTGTCGATGCACGCTCGCATCGCCTCGATCACGTTGTCCTCAAAGCCGTTGCGCAAAAGGACGTTCACGGCTTCTATCGTGGTGCCGCCGGGGGAACAGACGTTTTGCCGCAGGGTGAGGGGATCGATGCCGGTTTCAAGCACCATCTTCGCCGCGCCGAGAACTGCTTGGGCCGCGAATATCCGCGCCTGCGCCGCGTCCATGCCTTCCGCCGCCGCGCCCTTCGCGAGGGCGTCGATGAACATGTACGCGTAGGCCGGGCCGCTTCCCGAAACGCCCGTCACCGCGTGCATCAGCGCTTCGTCCACGGGTTCCGCTCTGCCGACCGACGCGAAGATGCCGAGCGCCTTCTCGAATTCCGCGTCGTCCACGCGGGCGTTTCGGCTGACGGCGGTCATGCCCGCCCCGACCATGGCGGGCGTGTTCGGCATGATGCGTATTATTTTGGAATTATCTCCTAAAAATCCTTCAATGTACGCGATGCTCACGCCGGCCGCCATGGAGATCGCGATCCGGTCGCCCAAGGGCGCCGCGGCGAGCTCCGGCAAAACCTCTTCGAAGTTGTTCGGTTTCACCGCGAGCACGATCACATCCGACATGCGCGCGAGCGCCCGGACGCTTTCCGCCGCGGTTACGCCGGTTTCGGCCGCGAAGGCCGTCAGCTTTTCCGCGTCTTTGTCGAAGACCGCCACGGATTTGGCGTCGCCGGCGCCGGAGGCGATATAGCCCTTGACGATGGCGCCGCCCATGTTGCCGGCGCCGATGAATCCAAGTTTCAAGTGTGTGCTCCTTTTCATGCGGACGGCGGACGCCCTCCGGATCCGTCTCATCTGCCCGACATGATGTCGAAGCCGAGGAAGGTGGTGGCGTTCGTCTCGCAGTCGCTCGCGACGTTCAAGATGATGTTCTCGACGCGGCCGTTCATGATGATGGTGGGAATGTTGTGCTTGCCGGTTTCCTTCGCGGCGGCGATCTTCGTCATGATGCCGCCCGTGCCGAAGGAACTCTTCTCTCCGACCTCTATGCTGCCGACGAGCGTGGTCAAATCGTACACCTCTCGTATCAGGCGCGCGTTGTCGTGCTCCTTGGGCGATTTGTCGTAGAGACCGTCGATGTCGCTGAGCAGTATCAAGAGGTCCGCGTTCCACAGCACGGCCGTGTGCGCGGCCAGCATGTCGTTGTCGCCGATTTTGATTTCATCGACGCTCACGCTGTCGTTTTCGTTGATGATGGGTACGACGCCCTCGTCCACGAGCGTGAACAGCGTGTTGCGTATGTTCAGATTGCGATTGCAATCGCGGAAATCTTCCGCCGTCAACAGCATCTGGGCCACGATGAGTCCGTGCTCCAACAGGTATTCCTTGTACGCCTGCATCAGCTCCACCTGCCCTATGGCGCAGAGCGCTTGCTTGTAGTTGATGTCGTCGCGGCGATCCCATCTGTTTATGGCGCCGACGCCGCAGATGCCGGCGCCCGAAGATACGATGATCACCTGTTTGCCGGAGTTTTTCAATTGGCAAACCTGATTCGCGATGTTTTTCAGCGTGCCGCGGTTCACGGATCCGGTTTCGTCGGAAAGCACGCTGCTGCCGATTTTGATCACGATCTTTTTGCTGACTTGTAATAGTTCCGCTGATTTTTCCATGCTTTCATTCCTATAATTGTGACGATTCAAACCCCACGCAATTTTTGCTCGTTCTTACACTCTGAGCCTTGCCGCCTTCGCTATGTGATCGCGATTCGCTTCGAGAATGGGTTCTATGAAGTCGCGTATGAATTCCTCCGTCTGCTCCGCCGATCTGCCGACGTAATCCGCGGGTGAGAGCAGACGCCCGATCTCGTCTTCGGAGATGCGGAACGCGGGATCGCCCGCGATGCGTTCGAGCAGGTCGTTCGGCAGTCCCTCGTCCTTGACCGCCGCGCCGGCTTCCATGGAGTGGCGGCGGATTTTTTCGTGCAGTTCCTGCCTGTCGCCGCCCCGCTTCACGGCCTCCATGAGGATGTTCTCCGTCGCGATGAAGGGCAGCTCGCTCATGATGCGATTGTGTATCACGCGTTCGCGCACGACCAGTCCTTCGCAGATGTTGCCGCACAGGTCGAGTATCGCGTCCGCTCCCAAGAAGCTCTGCGGTATGTAGAGCCTGCGCCCCGCCGAGTCGTCCAGCGTTCGCTCGAACCACTGCGCGGCGGTGGTGTCCGCGGCCGCGGAAGCCGTCCGGATCACGTATCGCGCGAGCGAAGCGACCCGTTCGCTGCGCATGGGATTGCGCTTGTAGGCCATGGCGGACGAACCGATCTGATCCCTCTCGAAAGGTTCCTCCACCTCTTTCAGGTGCTGCAGAAGCCGTATGTCGTTCGTCATCTTGTGGGCGCTCTGTGCGATTCCCGAAAGGAGATCGAGCACGTGCGCGTCAATCTTCCGCGAATAGGTCTGGCCCGACAGCGGCACGGTGTTTTGCGCGCCCATCTTCGCGGCCACGAGCGCTTCCAGTTTTTTCACCTTTTCGCCGTCGCCGTCGAAGAGTTCCAAAAAGCTCGCCTGCGTCCCCGTCGTACCCTTGACGCCGAGCAGGGGCAGCAGGCTCTGCCTGTGCGCGATGTCCATGTAGTCGAAATAAAAGTCCTGCAGCCACAGCGCGGCCCGCTTGCCGACCGTTGTGAGCTGCGCGGCCTGAAAATGCGTAAAGCCGAGCGTCGGCAGACGCCTGTGGCGCAGGGCGAAGCGCGAAAGGGTCTCCATGAGGCCGAGCAGCTTGCGCCGCAGCAGTTCGAGGGCTTCGCGCATCACGAGGATATCCGTGTTGTCGCCCACGTAAGCGCTCGTCGCGCCCAGATGTATGATTGGCTTGGCCTTGGGGCATTGCAGACCGTAGGCATAGACGTGCGACATGACGTCGTGGCGCGTTTCCGCCTCCCGCCGCTCGGCGTCCTCGTAGTTTATGTCGTCCGCGAAGCGCTTCATCTCCGCGATCTGCTCCTCGTCGATGGGCAGACCGAGCTCTCGTTCGGCTTCCGCCAGCGCGATCCAAAGCCTCCGCCAGACGGAGAACTTCTTGTCGGCGGAGAAGATCGCCGCCATCTCGCGGCTCGCGTATCTCGAAATCAAAGGATTTTCGTACAGTTCTTTGCCGCTCATTCGCACTCCCGTCTTCGCGCGCAAACGCATGGGACGCCGCGCGCCGCAATGCCGTCTTTTGGTATTATACAATAAATGTGATGTGAAATACAACAAAGCGCGCATATTTTTTCTTATTTTAATATTGGCAAGTTAAGCGCTCAAACCCCGGATGATTTTTGGCACTTAATTTTTATTGTGGAAATTTTCAATCAATACTTGATTTTTGATAAAAGGGTATATATAATAAAAGACGTGGTTATCCCCCTAATAACCTCATTAATCTCTAATCCCAATACCCCTTTTGAACAAGATAAGCTGCACCCCTGCGGCTTATCTTGTTTATGCGGCACTTTTTTTCGTTGAAAAACACGCCTTGGAGAGGAAAGCGATGCATTTGACGGACGTGGTTTACGAGGAAGCGTTCCACTCATCGGAAACCTTCGATTACTATTACGGCGAGGTTCGCACGGGCGTGTTCGACATCGAGACGACGGGGCTTGACGCGGGCAGGGCCAAGCTCATACTCGGCGGACTGCTGACTCCCTGCGCGGACGGCGTCCGCGTGCGGCAGTTCTTCGCGGAAGACATTCGCGAGGAGGGCGAGCTGCTCGCCCTGTACGCGGAAGCGCTGGCCGAGACGGACGTGCTGTTCAGCTACAACGGCGACCGCTTCGACATCCCCTTCCTGAACGGCCGTCTCGCGCGCCGCCGCCGTCCGCCGGCCTTCGGCGATTGCCTGAGCGTCGACATGTACCGCGTGATACGCGGATATTACGAGCCGGGCGGCGCGCTGCCGAACCTGAAACAGAAGACGGTGGAGCGCCATATGGGCCTTGGAGACGGAAGAGAAGACCTTATCTCGGGCGCGGACAGCGTCCGTCTGTATTACGAATACATGGCTACGAAATCGCCGGAGCTCCTCGCGTACATCTTGCTGCACAACGGCGACGACCTGCGGCAGCTCGCGCGCATCCTGCGCGTGTTCGACGATTTGGACGCGCACAGGGTCGCGGCGCATGTGGGCTTCCCCGTGCGCCGCGGCGATTCCCTCGCCTTCGTCACGAAAATCAAACTCGGCCGGCGCCTCCTCGAATTTTCGGGCCGATACAAATCTCTGCCCTTCGATTACATTCGCTTCGACGAACCGTGGCGGATTTTGTTCAGCCGCGAAACGGAGAGCTTCGACGTCAGCCTCCCCTGCCTGTGCGAAAGGGACGTCGTGTTCGCGGATCTTCGCGCGCTGGACGCGGACGACGAAGAATTCGCCGCGTATCCCTTGTACGGGAGCGGCTATCTAACGCTGCGGCGCGGAAGCGAAACGTTCTTTGAAACCGTGAACCGCCTTGTCAAGCGCATAACGCTCGCCGTGCTCGAACGCTTCGAGGGCTGATGCGGCCGTCTCGGTCTCATTGTGCGGCAAAAACGCAAAACAATCAACACGTTTCCCCGCAAGGAAAAAACTTTTCGAAAAACTTTTCCAAGACGCGATTTTTTCACGGCTCTTGACATTGGTATAGTACCATGCTTTATAATATTGCCACGAATGCAAATCGCCGGTCGCGCGCGCGACGGTTCGCGCGTCATCGCTTTGCGTCGCAAATCAAATGGAAGCATTGTGTAAAGGGAGGAAGAAAAAGATGGAAAAAAGGATGGAAGGAAGATTGAAATTTTTACCCGTTCTGCTGCTGATCTTGGCGATGATCTTCGCGACGGCCGCCTGCGGCGGCCCCGCGACGGAGCCCGAGGGCGACGCCGAGGCCGAGACCGAAACCGGAACCGAAGCGGAAGCCGAGACGTCGGCGGACGACCTGCCCGACTTTGAGTTCTCGCTGTCGCTGCACGACCCCGACACGTCCAACAACGGCAAATTCATGCAGGCTTGGGCGGACGAGATCAACGCGAAAACGGACGGACACGTGACGATCACTCTCTTTCCGAGCAGCGCGCTGGCGACCGCTCAGGACGTGGGCGACATGGTCGAGACCGGCGGCGTGGACATAGGCTGGATCTACACGGCCTATTACAAGGGTCAATTCCCGCTCACCGACGTGACCACCGTTCCGATGATCGGCTTTGGCAACGCGGTCAGCACGACCGAGACCCTGTGGGATCTCTACGAGAAATACGACGAGATGCAGGCCGAGTGGAAGAACTACAAGCTGCTCAACCTCTACGGCAACCCCGGCATGCTGTTCGCGAGCAACAAAAGCCCCATCGACTCCGCGGACGACCTCGCGGGACGCACCATGCGCCTCCCCGCCGGCCCCATCACAGAGTACGTGACCGCGCTGAAAGCAAGCCCCGTCACGATGGCGCCCCCGGAGCTCTATGAAGCCCTGGAAAAGAACAACATCGACTCCTACGTCTTCGAGCCGGCCGGCATCACGAACTTCAATCTGCAAGAGGTCACGGAGTACTTCACCGATCTGCCGATGTACAACGGCGCCTTCGGCCTCGTTATGAATTGGGACAAATGGAATGCGCTCCCCGACGAATACAAGGCGATCTTTGAGGAGACCACGCAGAGGGCCGGTTCCATGAAGGCCGCCAATGATTTTGAAGCGGCCGCGACCGCATCTCGCGAGATCATAGCCGCCGCCGGCTGCGAATGGGTCGCCGTCAGCGACGAAAACAAGGCGGGCTTCCAAGACGCGGCGGCTGACATCATCGCCGCTTGGCCGGCTTCCATCGCGATAGACGGCTTTGACGCCAAGGCTTTTCTGGATGACGCAATCGCGACGTTAAAGGGCTACAGCGAGTAACGCAATCAACCGGCCCCTCGCTCGCGAATCTCGCGATTTTGCGGCGAGGGGCTTTCCCCAATCGCGCATTAAAGAGGAAGAAATCATGTCCGCAACGCTTTTGGGCGTCATCGGCATCGCCGTTTTCCTGATTTTGATCTTCATGGGCATGAACATCGGTCTGGCCTTGCTTCTGGTGGGCGCGGCGGGCTACGCGATGATCGTGAATCCCGCGGCCGCCATCGGGCTGCTGCGCAAGGTGCCGGCCACGCAGGCCGGCACCTACACGTTCATCGTGATCGTCCTGTTCATCATGATGGGCAACTTCGCGTATCAGGCGGGCCTTTCGAGCGCCCTCTACAAGGCGGCCAACAAATGGCTCTCGCGGCTTCCGGGCAACCTGGCCTGCGGCACCATAGCCGCCTCCGCCGGATTCGGCGCCATCTGCGGCTCCTGCGCGGCCACCTGCGCCACGATGGGCGCCATAGCGCTGCCCGAGATGCGCAAATACAAATACGCGGATATGCTCTCCACGGGAACGGTGGCGATGGGCGGCACATTGGGCATACTCATACCGCCCAGCACGCCCATGATCATCTACTGCATCATGGCGGAGACCTCCATAGGAAAGATGTTCGCGGCCGGCGTGCTGCCGGGCGTCGTGCTCGCCGCGCTCTGCGTGATCACCGTGGTGATCATGGTGAAGCTCAAGCCCTCCATGGCGCCGCCGCCATCGAAATGCGCGTGGCGGGAGCGCTTCGCGTCGCTGAAGGGTCTCGCGGGCGTCGTCGTGCTGTTCGGCGCGGTGCTGGGCGGGATGTTCTCGGGCTTCTTTTCCGTCAACCAATCCGCCGCCGTGGGCGCCTTTCTCGCCATCGTCTTGACGGCGATAAACGGCAAACTCAATTGGAAAAGCTTTACGGAAGCCATGCGGAACACGGTCACGACCTTTTCCATGACCTTTCTCATCCTGATCGGCGCCAGCGTGTTCTGCAACTTCCTCGCGATCACGAAGATACCCTTTAAGCTGGCCGACCTCATCGCATCCATGCACGTGTCCTTCGGCGTCGTGCTCATCATGATGACCCTCGTCTACATCGTGCTCGGCATGCTCATGGACGAGCTGCCCATGATCATCCTCACCGTGCCGATTTTCCTGCCCATCGTGCAGAATTACGGCGTGGATCCCATATGGTTCGGCATCTACGTGATTCTCGTCATGGAGCTGGGCGCCATCGCGCCGCCCGTCGGCCTGAACTGCTTCATCATTCACGGAATCGCCAAGGACATACCAATGGGAGTCATTTACAGAGGCGCCCTGCCCTTCGTGGCCACCATACTCGCCGGCGTCGCGCTGATCTACTTTTTCCCGCAGATCGTCCTGATTCTGCCGGGCATGATGGGAGGTTGAGCAAATGATGATCAAAGCGGGAAAAATCGTCGGTCGCGTGACCTTCGCCGTGGCTCTGGTCAGCTACGCGGGCGCGCTGCTGATCATGCTCCTGAACGTGGCGGACGTGCTTCTGACCAAGCTGCTGGCGAGACCCATCATCGGCGCTTACGAAATAACGGAAATCCTGCTGCTCTGCACGGTCATGGCCTCCTTCGCCTACGGGCAGTCGAAGAAGGCGCACATCAACATGGCCATGATCGTAAGGCGTCTGCCGCGCATCGTCAAATTCTCCGTTTTCGGCGTCATGGGTCTGCTTTCGACGGCGGCGGCCGCCGCCGTGGGTTACGCCGCCGCGCTGCAAGCCGAATCCGCGATCATCAAGGGCGTCGAGACCAACGTGCTGCTGATACCCATGTATCCGTTCTACTGCGTCGAATCCGTCGCCATGTTCGTGCTGGCGCTTGCGCTCCTGTACGACGCCGCTTTGTCCTTTGCCGCCATCAAGAGCGCGGAATGCGAGGAAGCCGTGACCTCGGCCTGGGTTTGATCCCGGGCGCGCCCCGCAAAACCACATTCACTCCTTAATCCGAGCGTTTTTGCGCGATTCTGCGCGATCGCGCTTGAAAGAGCAAGGAGGCGAGGGTATAATGGTCACAGAGACGCAAAGGTCGTTTGAGCGGAAGGAGAGAGTGTGTCCGGAAAGATAGAGATGAAAAATCCCGTCGTGGAGATGGACGGGGATGAGATGACGCGCGTCATTTGGCGTTGGGTCAAGGAATTGCTGCTGTCGCCGCACGTGGAGCTGTATACGGAATACTACGATCTGGGACTCGCGAAGCGCGAGGAAACGTCGGATCGCGTCACGGCGGAAGCCGCGGAGGCGACGCTCAGGCACGGCGTCGCGGTCAAATGCGCGACGATCACGCCCAATGAGGAGCGCGTGAAGGAATACGGGCTTTCCCAAATATGGAAATCTCCGAACGGCACGATCCGCGCCATCCTGGACGGAACCGTGTTTCGCGCGCCCATACTCGTCCGGGGCATCGCCCCCTATATACCGACTTGGACGAAACCGATCACCATCGCGCGCCACGCCTACGGCGACGTGTACAGGAACGTCGAGTTGGCGGCCTGTGCGGGGCGCCGCGCGGAGTTGGTCATGACCGGCGGCGGCGCGCCGGAAGAGCGCGTGACGATACACGAATTCGGCGGCGGAGGCGTCGTCCGGGGCGTGCACAACACCGACGAAAGCATCGCCTCGTTCGCGCGGGCCTGCTTCTCTTATGCGCTCGATACGAGGCAGGACCTGTGGTTCTCCACCAAGGACACCATTTCAAAGACCTACGACCGCCGCTTCAGGGACATCTTCGAGAGCATATTCGACGCGGAGTACAGGGAAGTGTTTTCCAATGCGGGGATCACGTATTTCTACACGCTGATCGACGATCTGGTCGCGCGCGTCATGCGTTCGGAGGGCGGCTACATCTGGGCCTGCAAGAACTACGACGGGGACGTCATGTCCGATATGGTGGCGGCGGCCTACGGCAGCCTCGCGATGATGACCTCGGCGCTCGTTTCGCCCAAGGGCGCTTTCGAATACGAGGCGGCGCACGGCACGGTGCAGCGGCATTACTACAAATATCAAAACGGCGAACCGACGTCCACGAACCCGGTCGCGACGATATTCGCGTGGAGCGGCGCCCTCAGAAAGCGCGGCGAAACGGACGGCTCGCCTGAGCTCGTCGATTTCGCGAACAGGCTGGAGCGCGCGAGCCTCGACACGATCGAATCCGGCGCGATGACGGGGGATCTGTACGCGCTCTCGACCCTGCCGAACAAGCGGGCGGCGGATACGGAGGCGTTTCTGCGGGCCGTGGCGCAACGTTTGGAAGCGTCGCGGCCGTAACCCTCGCAATCCCCTCCTTTCGCAACCCCCGCAAAACGGCATGTACCTCTCTTGCTCTTTCCGGTATAATACCATATAACGAGCCGCATGCCGGGGCGCGGGAATGTTTCGCCCCGGCCGCCGTGCGGCGGCGCGCTTCCGCTTGGGAAGGGGCTTTGTCCGTGCGCCGCGAATCGTCAAGAGATGTTTGGAGGTGGAAAAATTGAAAGCATGGAGAAGCGTGTGCGCCTTTCTTGTCGTGTCGGTTTTGGTCGTGAGCGGCGCAATCGGCGCGGCCGCGGCGGACATCGATTACAGTTCTTGGGACACAAAGCCCACATATCCGATCGACGTGCAGAACACGAAGTACCTCAGCGCGGTGAAGTCGCTGATGGACGCGAAGGCGATCACGGGTGACACGGACGGGCTGTTTCATCCCGACAAGAATATCACGCGGGCCGAATTCGCGAGCATAGTCGTCAAGGCGTCCCACCAGCAGAACCTTTCCGACAAGGAGAATCATTTCACGGACATGGACGGCTACGGCTGGGCGAAGCCTTACATCAACCGCGCCCATGAGAACAGCTGGATCCGGGGCGTGGGCGCCGGAAAATTCGCGCCCGGCAAGAGCGTGACCTACGCCGAGGTGATCACGGTGCTGGTCCGCATCCGGCGCGGGCAGGAGGAAGAGCTGGAGGGGAGATGGCCCGACAACTATATCCAATACGCCGGCATGTATAATCTGATCGGCAACGTAAACATTCACAATTGGACCGCGCCGGCGCCCAAGGGCGACGTCGCCAT
>JAISMX010000161.1 GCA_031276515.1 Eubacteriales Family XIII. Incertae Sedis bacterium
CGGCTTTCCGCCGAGCGGCAGGATGTTTTTGCCCGGCAGACGTTCGTTGTTCAGTTTGATGGGGACGAAGGCGACGGTTTTCATACGTTCACAACTTCCACAACACCGCCGCCGCCCGCAAGACATTCCTCGCAAACGGTTCCCGCGAGATTTCTGTCCATATGCGCTTGACGCAAACGTTTCATTGCATCACAGTACCAAGCGTCTTTCAACGGGATTTTGTTCAAATTCGATATGGGGATTTTGTGGTTGATGTCCTCACAGCATGCGAGCAGACTTCCGTCGTAATCTATGTTGATCGTGTTGAACGGAAGTGTACACCATTTTTGCGCAGCAAATCCTCCAATGCTGAGTTTTAGGTTTTCATGCATTGAGCCTGTCCCCCTAACATGATAGAATGCAAAATCATCAAACAAATCCGCGTATTGCCGTTCGAACGATTCCGACTCATTAATGGTAATATTTATAACAACAAAAGAGCCGTATATTGCGCGTGTTTTGAGGGGCATTCTCGACATACGCATTCTCCGAAGGGGTTTGCGATGTGGGAAAGTCTCAGTCAACGTTCATGCGCGTTCTGTAATAGCCGTCCTGCACGGGTTCTTCGATTTTTTCCCTGATCTCGTCGACGTTTTCGGGAGTCACCACGGTGCCGCGTCCCCCCGTTTCGGGTGTAACGATTGTCGGTTCCGGCCTTGTCGCCAGAAGCACTACGGCGATCAGCAGCGCGACGATTGCAATGCCCGCCCCAACCGCGCCGATGATGGGGAGGGTTTTCTTGTTTTTCATTTCTCTTTTTTCGATCATCTCCTTTCCGTCCGTCATTCTAAAAACCTCATCCTTTCGTTTATTGTGAAACGAGCGCCGCCGTGCGGGTTTGCACGGGGACTCATACCGCAATCGATGTTATTCAATTATGACTTTGCAAAAATATGTTTGTCGCAGGCGCATCATATCCATGGCCCGTGCCAAATCCGCGAGGGCAAACCTGTGCGTGATCAAGGCTTCGAGCGGGAGCGCGCCGCTTTGCGCGGCCGCCGGTGTTTCCGTCCAGTCGCTTGCCTCTTCACTGCGAAAGCCCGCATTCCAAGAGCCGAATATTTTAAGCTGCTTGCGCAATATCCTCCAGTAAACGTCTTTTTCCAGACGCATGTCCGCGCGGGGATTGCCCACGAGAACGATTTGCCCGCCGGCCCGCGCGGCTCTTATGCAATCGCTCACCGAGCGGACGGTTCCGGCGGCGTCCACGCAAGCGTCCGCGCCCGCGTCGTCCGTTAATTTCGATATCAGGTCAATCGCGTCCTCCGCGTTTGCGTCGCAAAAATCCGAAAACCCGAGCTTTCCGGCCATATTGCCCTGCGCGGGCTTCGTTCCCACGACGAAGACCCTCTCCGCGCCGCGAAGCCGCGCCCACAGGGCGATGAGCAGACCCACTGGCCCCGCGCCGAACACCGCGACGCTTTTCGCCTCCGCAAGGTCGAGCCGCCGGGTCGCGTGCAGCGCCACCGCCGCCGGCTCCAGCATCGCCGCCGCCGCAAACGTCATCCCCTCCGGCAGTTCCACGAGATTCCAAGCCGGAACGACGACGTATTCCGCGAAGGCGCCGTCCCGACGCGAGCCGATGTAGCCGTAGGAGGAGCAGGTTTCGTACAAGCCCCGCAGACAGGAATCGCAGCGCATGCACGGTATCAGCGGAAAGGCGCTCACCCTCTTGCCCGCCCAAGCCGAAAGCTCGCCCGGAGCTTCCTCCACCACGCCCGAGAATTCGTGGCCGGGAATCAGGGATCCCGCGCGCGCGCCGGTTTCGAACACACGCGGAATGTCCGAGCCGCAGACGCCCGCCGCCTTCACCCGCACGAGCGCTTCGCCCGCGCCGGGTTTCGGCACGGCTCTGTCCTCAAGGCGAAGATCCCCCGCGCCGTACAGCACCCACGCTTTCATTCCGCTTCCGGCCCCCTTTCGAGCGATCGCTCAAATCTCTCCAAATCCGCGCGCGCGGTGATCTTGAAATTCGCCTCGTCGCCCGGAAACAGGCCGATGTCCATGCCGAAGCGAAAGGCGATCTCGCTTCCGCCGCGCGTTCGCGCAAGCTCTTCGCGCGTCGCTTCTCTGTGCGCGGCCAGATACTTTTCGAATTTGTAAGCCTCGGGCGTCTGCCCGACAAAGAGTTCGTCCCTGTCGAGTAGGCCGGAAACGCCGCGCCCATCCTCGCTTCGGTAGATCGTTTCGCGCACGGGCAGGACGGGCGTCGCCCCGTCGCGGCGCGCGGCCTCGGCGACGCACGCGCGTATGAGCCTCTCCGTGACCGCCGGCCGCGCCGCGTCGTGCACGACCGCGAGGTCGTCCGCGCGCATGAAATCTTCCATGGCCAACAGTCCCGAGAACACGGATTCCTGCCTTGCGGCGCCCGCGTCCGCGAAGCGAACGAACTTCGATATTCCGTTCCGTTCGACGCATTTCGAGATCAAACCGCGCCACCGATCCTCCGCGACGACGACGATGCGGGCGATCTCGGCGCAGGCCTCGAAGCTTCGCAGACCGTGCGCGATGAGCGGCTCGCCGCCCACTTCGACGAATTGCTTCGGCTTGTCGCGACCGATCAGCCGTTCGCCCTTGCCGCCCGCCAAAATCAGCGCCGCGTTCATCCCGAAACCCCGCGCCGAAGTTCCGAGAGGATTTCCCCGTAGCTTCTTCCGTGTCCGAAAAGCGTCGCCGTTCCGAGCACGAAGCCCTTCATGCCCATAGGCGCGAAGGTTCGGATCTTGTCCGCCGTGCAGGCTCCGTCCCAAAATACATCGAATCCATATTCATCCTTCAAGTCCAAAAGCTTCTTGATCTTCTCGCCCACGTAGGGCAGATATATCTGCCCCGCGTGCCCCGGGTTCACGCTCATCACGAGCACGCGCTTCACGATGCGCAGGAGCTCGAGCACGCTCTCGACGGACGTGCCGGGATTGATCGCGATGCCGGGCGTGACGCCGGCCTCGACGATGGCCTGCAAGGTCGTGGAAGGGTGATATTCCGATTCGGGATGCACGTAGAGCGCGTCCACGCCGCAATCGACGAAGATGTTCAGATGGCGCAAGGGTTCCCGCACCATCAAATGCGCCTCCACGCTCTTTTTCGTAGCCGATCTGATGTAGCGCAGATCGTGGATGCCCATGCCAAAGTTCGGCACGAACATGCCGTCCATGATGTCGATGTGAAAGG
Organism: Eubacteriales Family XIII. Incertae Sedis bacterium; assembly: GCA_031276515.1. Taxonomy (GTDB): domain Bacteria; phylum Bacillota; class Clostridia; order Peptostreptococcales; family Anaerovoracaceae; genus JAITLA01. Next base: position 3,211 of record JAISMX010000161.1, read on the forward strand.
CGTCCACGCTTCCTTCTTCCAGTTCCCGTATTTCCTTTTCCAGACACGCGTAATTCGCGCACATCATGGAGGCCGAAAACAATACGCTCATCGCATTCTCCGATCAAACGAGTATACGCTTCTCCGCGTGACTTACGCGCAACGCGGATTCATGAAGCAGAAAATAAACCGACGTAAGAGCCTCGCCCGCGTAGGCGAGCGCCCGCGTTTCCTCGACGACCGGAAGCCCTCGCCCAAGCTCTTCCATGCGAAACAGGACGGGAAACAGCCACTCGCAATACGCGTCGAATACCTCCGCGCGCGCGCAAAGCATGTTGTAGGGGTAGAGCAACGGTCCGCGCAGAATCCGCGAAATCTCGGCGCATTGCCGGGAATGAACGTCATGCGCCGCTTCCTCCAAGAGCCGCCACGCCTCCTCGGGCACGAAGCGCCCAAACTGCGCCTTCGCGTCCTTTCGGCACAGATAGGGCAAGGGCAGCGCGGCGTCGATCTCTTTCGCGAGCAGGGCGTCGATCTCGCCGGTACGCAAAATCAAATGCCGTCTGTAGTGGAATATCCCCTTTACGTCTTGCGTCGCGTTCTTCCAAACCCAATACGTCGCGGTCAGCTCGCAGTATCGCCGGTTTTTCCGGGAGATGTTTTCGCCCGTGTCGTCGGAACGCGCGGCGAGCCGCGTTCTTCCGCCGGCCTCCGCGTTGACCGGATCCGCCGGAGGCCCGTCCGAAAGCGCCGCGCCCGCCAGAATCGGAACGACCGGATGCGAAAACCGGGCCTCGGACCTCAGCGGCTTGTCCCCTTGGCTTCGCACCGCGTAAACCCCGACGGAATCGGGCGTCGGGCCGACCGAGGACGCGCGCCGCAAAAGCGCGCGTTCCGCCTTCCGCGAAAATCGCCCGACGCTTTCAAAATACGCCGAAAGGAACAGGTGTTCTTCATGCGTTCCGATGGGAATGCTTCGTTCGAAGCCAAGCGCGCGAAGCTCTCTTTGTATCTCCTCGTGAAACAGCTCCGTCGTCGCGATCAAAACCAAGGTGCGCGCGGGATCGAGTCCCGCCTCTCGCAGAGGAAGCACGGGTACGCCATCGACGGTCTCGGGGCTGCCCTCCGCTTTCGTCACCAAGAAACAACGCACGGAGACGCCGTAAAGCGCGCGCAACGCGGTGTAAACGCCGAACGCGACGACGTGCGCCCCGTAGATCGCCGTCGTTTCGCTTCGTTCGATTTCTCGCAGAATTTCCTTTGTTTCCAAAATTCCTTTTGCCTCCAAAACGCGCTTCGCGCCGTTTGCGGAACGCTAATCCATGATCGCTTCGAAGTACTCTATGGTGTTTCGAAGCCCTTCGTCGAGCCGAATCTTCGGTTCCCAGCCGAGGGCGCTCTTCGCGAGACTTATGTCGGGCCTTCGCCGCGCGGGGTCGTCCTCCGGCAGCGGCAGAAACGCGATTTTCGAGCGGCTCCCCGTCTGTTCGATGACCTTCTCCGCGAGCTCCAGAACGGTGAACTCCTCCGGGTTTCCCACGTTCACGGGCCCCGTGAACTCCGCGGGGCTTTCCATGAGCGCGAGCATGCCTTCCACCAAATCGTCCACGTGACAAAAACTCCTCGTCTGCGTGCCGTCGCCGTACACGGTGAGATCCTCGCCCTTGAGCGCCTCCACGATGAAATTGGACACGACCCGACCGTCGTCCGGGTTCATGTTCGGCCCGTAGGTGTTGAAAATGCGCATCACCTTGATCTCGACGCCGTGCCTTCTGCGGTAGTCGAAGAACAGCGTCTCCGCCAGTCGCTTGCCCTCGTCGTAGCACGCGCGCGCGCCGTTCGGGTTGACGTTGCCGCGATACGCCTCCGTCTGCGGATGCGCGAGGGGATCGCCGTACACCTCGCTGGTGCTCGCCTGCAATATCCGCGCTCCTGTCCGCTTCGCAAGCCCCAGCATGTTCATCGAACCCAACACGTTCGTTTTGATCGTCTTGATGGGATTGCATTGGTAACGCGCGGGACTCGCGGGGCAGGCCAGATTGTATATCCTGTCCGCTTCGACGTACAGCGGCAGGGTGACATCGTGGCGAACGAACTCAAAGCGATCGTTTTGCGTGAGATCCGCTATGTTCCTCTTTCTCCCCGTGAACAGATTGTCCGCGCAGATCACCTCATCGCCTTCTTCCAACAGTCGCTTGCAAAGGCAAGATCCGACAAATCCCGCGCCTCCCGTCACAAGAACCCTTTTCATGCTTCTTCCTTTTCCTTGAAATCCGAGGCTTCGGGGAAACCTTCGCCCGAGGGCCGCCCCACGCCTATCTGATAATACTCGAATCCGTGTTTTTCCATGATTTTCGCGTCGTACTGGTTGCGCCCGTCGAACACGACTCTTGTTTTCATGTGTTCCCGCATCTCGTAGAAGTCGGGGCTTCTGAATTCCTTCCATTCCGTGATCAGTATCATGGCGTCCGCGCCGCGAATCGCCTCGTATTTGCTTTTCGCGTAGCGTATTCTCTCGTTTTCGCCGAGCAGACGTTTCGCCTCGCGCATCGCCCTCGGGTCGTAGGCGACGATCTCGGCGCCGGCCTTCTCGAGCTCGTCCATGACGGTTATGGACGCCGATTCGCGCATGTCGTCCGTATCGGGCTTGAAGGAAAGCCCCCAAACCGCGAATTTGCGCCCCCGCAGATCCTCGCCGAATCGCTCCTTTATCTTCTGCGGAATCACGCGCTTTTGCCTCTCGTTGACCTCGCCGACGGCTTTCAGCAGCGCGGGCGTGTAGCCCTGCGCCTCCGCCGTGCCGATCAGCGCCTCCACGTCCTTGGGAAAGCAGCTTCCCCCGTAGCCGCAGCCTGGATAGATAAACCGGTATCCTATCCTCGGGTCGCTGCCGATGCCGATGCGCACCTTGTTCACGTCCGCACCCACGCGCTCGCATATGTTGGCGATCTCGTTCATGAACGAGATCTTCGTGGCGAGCATGGCGTTGGCCGCGTACTTGGTCATCTCCGCGCCCGCCGCGTCCATGACGATGAAGTTCTCGGTGTTCATGACAAAGGGCGCGTACAGTTCCTTCATCAGCGCGACGGCCTCCGCGTCGTCCGAACCTATCACGACGCGGTCGGGTTTCATGCAGTCGCTCACCGCGCTGCCCTCCTTCAGAAACTCCGGGTTCGACACGACCGCAAAGGGAATCTCGACGCCCCTCTTGGCGAGCTCTTCGCGGATCTTCGCCCTGACCTTCGCCGCCGTTCCCACGGGCACGGTGGATTTGTCCACGACGCAGATGGGCTTTGTCATGCTTCTCCCTATGTCCTCCGCGGCGCGCAGCACGTGGCGCAGATCCGCGCTTCCGTCCTCGCGCCGAGGCGTGCCGACGGCGATGAAGCAGACGTCGCACCACGCGACCGACGCGGGAACGTCGATGGCGAACCCGATCCGCCCCTGCGCCGCGTTTTCCTTCACCATCGTTTCGAGGCCCGGCTCGTAGATGGGCATCTCGCCCTCGTTCAGCGCTTCGATCTTCTCTTTGTCGAGATCGACGCAGAGCACGTCGTTCCCCATCTCCGCGAAGCAAGCCCCCGTCACGAGACCCACGTAGCCCGTTCCGATTACTGTGATTTTCATCTCTCTCTTTTTCCTCTCTCATGATCGGTGGCCGGCTCGATCACGGACTCGTTTCTTGGTTTCCCGTCAAATAACCGCGTATAAAACCGTTTCTTCATGAAACGAAGCGTGATGCCGCATGTAGAGACGGTATTCGGGAACGATTCCGTGAATATACAGCGGAATGTCGACGATATCGTCGGGCTTGTGATAGACGCTTATCGCGAGACGAGGCTTATCCCTTTTGATGATTTCTTCCGCGCCCGCGAGCGCCGCCAATTCCGCGCCTTCAATATCCATCTTTATAAAAGTGACTCGTTCACTGACCACATCATCTATCCTCACGGCATTCACTTCATTTGCACCGTTTATGTCCAAACGCCCGCCACCCACGCCGGCAACGGTGTTTTTTACAAAATGCAGTTTTTCATTCCGGTCGTAAACCGCCGCTTCAATAAGCTCCACGTTCGCGAATCCGGATTTTTTGATACTATTTTCGATGACGGCAATATTGTCAGGATCAGCCTCAAAAGAATATATCTTTCTAGCTTTCGGTGCGCGTTTCAAAAAATTCATAGCGGTCCAAAAATCTAAAGATCCGCAATCCAGAAACACTTCTCCATATCCGTCGTTTTCAAATTTTATTAAGTCTTTATCAAAATACTGATCCCAATCATAGTAACGGAATGCGTCCTCCATAATCCATGACGGAACATCTGCGAAGTTTTTCGGAAAAATCCTGCTTTCGTCCATGCCTGTCTCGAGGAGAAACTTATATACTTCGTCAAAATACAGCGAAGTCGCGATGAACACCGGCGAATCCTCACTGTCGTTCGCAAACGGCGGCAGGATTTCGACACGACACAGTAAATGGTATTGTTTTCTTTTGTCATTGTCCCAAAAACATCGTATATTTTTCTGTCCGCCCACGTTTCCGATTCCGCTGAATTCCAATATTTGTAATGCATTTCTCGCCTGCGCACCCGCGCCATATACGATTGGCGCGCCTTCAAAGCGTCCCGCGAAATCCATAATTTCCTCGCACAGCGCAAATGATCCGTTAATCGGCGGGTACTGTAGTTCCCTATGTTCACTAATACCGTTGGCTATGTAAATGATCCTGGCAATATTGTTGTCTATGGTATTATACCGATCAATAAATCTCCTCTTAACTCTGAACATACCCCCCCCCTCGCCGCCGCTCACGTGAAAGTCAAGCATGTTCGTAAAGACTTCTTTGGAGATATCGTCCGCAAGCAAAGTGTACACCATATGTGCGTCGCTCACCGATTTGCGTTCAAGCAGAGTGTTTTTCATGTCTATGATCATTCCTTTCAGTATCTACCACCAGCTCGACTCTGCGCGTGCGCAACGCAACGCCTCCGCCACGATTTTGTCCATGTCCGAATACCGGTACGAGCCGAGTCTGCCGCCGAACGCCACGCCCGGGTCTTTTTCCGCGAGCGCCTTGTATTTCTCGTAAAGCGCGTTGTTCGCCGCGTCGTTGACGGGATAGTGGGGTTCCGCTCCCGGCTTCCATTCCTCGGGATATTCCCGCGTGATCGCCGTTCTGCCCGGATTGCCCTTTTTTGGATTGAAGTGTCTGTGTTCGACGATGCGCGTGAACGGCGTTTCCGCGTCCGTGTAGTTCACCGTCGCCACGCCTTGCAGGTTGTCCGTGTCGAAGACTTCCGTCTCGAAGCGCAGGCCGCGATACGCGAGCGCCCCGAAGCGATACGCGTGATATTCGTCTATCGGCCCCGTGAACAGCACGCGCGCGGCGCTCCTTCGCAGCCGGGCGCGGTCTTTCAGAAAATCCGCGTTCAATTCGACGTCGACGCCTTCGAGCATGCGCGCGACCATCTCCGTGTATCCGTCCTCGGGTATGCCCTGATGCGGATGGTCGAAGTAGTTGTTGTCGAAGGTGAAGCGCAGGGGCAGACGCTTTATGATGAAAGCCGGAAGCTCCGCGCAAGGCCGCCCCCACTGTTTCTTCGTGTAGCCCTCGATCAGCTTTTCGTAGATGTCCCGGCCAACGAGGGCGAGCGCCTGCTCCTCTAAGTTTTCGGGCGCTTTTTTCCTGTGCGGCGCCGTCTGCGCTTCGATCTTCGCGCGGGCTTCCGCCGGCGTCGTCACGCCCCACAGCTTCGAGAAGGTGTTCATGTTGAAGGGCAGGTTGTACAATTCGCCCTTGTGGTTCGCGATGGGCGCGTGGATGAAGTCGTTGAATTCCGCGAAGCGATTCACGTATTTCCAAACGGCTTCGTCGTCCGTGTGAAATATGTGCGGGCCGTATCTGTGGATTTGGATGCCTTCCCTCTCTTCGGTGTGCGCGTTGCCGCCGACGTTGGGCCGCCTGTCCACGACAAGGCAGCGCTTCCCGGCGTCCGTCGCCTCCCGCGCGAACACCGCCCCGAACAGCCCCGCGCCCACGATCAGCCAGTCGTATTTCAAGGTTTTTTCCCTCCGTTTCCCGCGTCGCCGCCGTCGCCGTAACCCGACGGATGCGTATGGTGCCAGCGCCAAGCGTCGGCCAATATCGTTTCGAGTTCTCCGCGCTGCGGCTTCCAGCCCAGCTCCCGCCGGATTTTGTCCGCCGAGGCGATCAATACGGCCGGGTCTCCCGCGCGCCGCGCCGCGATTTCATAAGGGATGTCTCTCCCCGACACCCGGCTTGCCGTCTCGATCACCTCGAAAACCGAAGCGCCTTTCCCCGTTCCGAGGTTGTACGCGCGGCTTTCCCCGCCGTCCAGCAGATGCCGCAGCGCCCTCGCGTGCGCGTCGGCCAGATCGAGGACGTGTATGTAGTCCCTGACGCAGCCGCCGTCCTTCGTCGGATGGTCGTTTCCGTACACGGTGAGCTTTTCCCCAAGGCCGAGCGCGACTTTGAAGATCAGGGGGATCAGGTGCGTTTCAAGAGCGTGATCTTCTCCGATGTCGCCGTCCGGCGCCGCGCCCGCCGCGTTGAAGTAGCGCAGACACACGGATTTGATGCCGTGGGCCGCGTCGCACGCGGCCAGCATGCGCTCGACGGCGAGCTTGGTTTCCCCGTAGGGGTTCACGGGCGCCGCCGGCGCGTCCTCCGCGATCGGCATGCGCGCGGGTTCCCCGTAAACCGCGCAGGTGGACGAAAACACGATGCGCTTCACGCCGCGCTTTTGCATGGCGCGCAGCAGGTTGATCGTTCCGACCACGTTGTTTCGGTAATATTCGAGCGGACGCTTCACGCTTTCGCCCACAAGCGCAAAGGCCGCGAAGTGAAGCACGGCGTCGATCTCATGCGACGCAAAGACGCTTTCGAGCGCGGACTCGTCTAAGAGATCGCCCACGATCAGCGGCAAATCGCCGACGGCGGCGCGGTGTCCCTCCGACAGATTGTCGAATATGAGGCAGTCGAAGCCTTCTTTTTTCAATTCTCGGGCGCAGTGCGAGCCGATGTAGCCCGCTCCGCCGCAGATCAGTACGCTCATGTCGCTCCTTTTTTTCGAAAATCTCCGTCGTCGGTCGACCGCCGGGTCGCAATCCCGGCATGGGCGTCATTTCGTGTAAATGTCGCGGAAAAGCCCTTTCAGGCCGACGGGGTTGACGGATACGATCTCCGTGTCGGGGTAACATCGGGTCGCGAATTCTTTGACCTTTGGCCAAGCTGTGTTCTTTATGAATTCGTAATTATTCAACAACCATTCTTCCGCTCGAACTTCAGTGCCGTCAAAGTGTTTGTATTTTCCTTCCGCAATCAAATCGCAGCCGACCAGATATATCCTGCGAGGATTGGTGAACAGCGCGAAGTGCATGGCGGGAAATACAATGCTGAAAAAGCACATCAGAGGATGAAAACGAATATCCGGATAAATCGTCTCCGACGGTTCATTATCGACAAAATATCGGGTTGCAGCCATTTGATTAAAATCGCTTTGAGAGATTTCAATATATTTCACAGGAGAATCCTGTGAATAATGGCCTATAAATTTTTTGCATTTAATGTTTATAATACCATTTATGTACGCGTCGTATTTTTCCTTTCCATTAACCAAGCAGAAATATTCACGTTGATAATCCTGTGAAAAATGGTAATCGAGGCATACCTTCTCGTATCGATAAGCCGTATTCACGCCGACATGCACGGCGCCTTCAATAGGCTTGTAGTCGTTCAACGTCGAACCCGTCGCGACAAGAACAATTTCCCGGCCCGCGTGGAGATTGAGGTACTCCTCAAAAGCCGCTGTGTTCATGGCGACGATCTCCTGTTGCTCGGCGATGCGATAAGCCAAATCGTTTATTCTTTCGTTTGTTTCGCAATGCGTTCTGTGAATCTCGGCCTGTATTTTTCGCGTGTCCGAATAGGTTTCCGCAGAGTAATCGAAACAGACACGCCGGATTTCGGCGTAGCACACTTTCCCCAAGGCCGCGACGTTCCGAAACCCGTGTTCCTTCAGGGTTCCGCGCATTTCTTCGTGCAATTTGGGAAAAGCCGCGATCAGCGCAAACGCCTTGCTTCCGTGTTCCTTTAATTCCATAAGCGAACAGACGGGAACACCCATGATCTCCTCGGGGTTTCCGCGCGTGTCGGACACCGCTACGCAGAATATTCTGTCCGCGTATCCTTTTGCGATCAAATACCGCACGAGCACGGTTCCGCACAGGCCCGCGCCGAAGACAATGATTTCGTTTTGCTTTTTTATGGCTTCAATCAATTCCTTTTCATGCGTCAGCATATCGCAACACTCCTGCTATCCAAGCACCGTTAACCTGTCGGACGATATCCCCATCTCGACTAAACGCTTCTTTATCTCGGCATAGTAAAAAACCGAAGCTATGACCACGCGATCAAACGAATCCTTGTGTTCCTCCAACCATTTCGGACTTTGTACGATTTCCCCGTGAAAGTCGCATCCCCATTTGTCCTGCGACGAATCCACGGCACAGACAAATACGGCACCCGCTTCGCGAATTCGAGCGACCGCGATGTTGCCGGAGCTTCCGGTTCCGTAGATCGCGTAGCGCACACCCACACCGATTGTGGTTTCCGGCGGCGCGTATTCCATTTCAGGAGAAAGTTCCATAACCTTTACTTGATCCCATTTTTTAACAATTTCGTTAAAAGCAACCGCATTCGCGACTCCGTCGAATCCTATTTTTCGCAAGGACAAGGCGCCTTTATTCATCATAGCGGCAAAACCTTTCGTAAGCGCATCCGCGTTTCGAATATATTTTGTGTCGCGGCGAGTCGGAGAGGAAAAGTCAATATAGTGCAATACGCCCGGATTTATGACAAGCTTCCCCAAGTCCTCGCAGAGCTTGTCGGAAAATCGTATCTCGTCGCTCTGCAATACAATGAATTCGTCGCCTGTGATCTCATTTAAAATCTTATTGACGCCGACACCGAATCCACAGCCGTCCAACGCGACAACGGCAACGTTCGCAAATTTGCGGCTCAATTTCCGGTACGCGTCCCCATTTGAACAAAGCATGTATATTTTTTTAAATTGCTTGAGATTTTGAAAAACAATATCTTCCAAATCTCCTGCGGGACGCTCCGATTCACAGATCACAATATTGACAAAACCCTGCGGAAACAAAACGCTCTTTTCTTTGTTGTATCGCGCCTCATAGCTTTCGGTGTACGGCATGGTTTCGCTGTATCGTTTCTCCGACGCCTTGCTGTCGTCCGAGATTTCTCCGTTGTCGATCTTGATCACGCGTACGCGGCCCTTCTTGAGTCTCGGGCTGTCTATCGCGCGCAATCGTTCGTACATGGACGGAGACACGTCGTCCGTTTCCTCTCTCGCGTCGCGCGTGAACGTGTGGCAGGCGATCCCGCAGCTCTCGCACCAATGAAGCTGATCGCCAAACTCCTCCGGCTCTCTTTTCCACCACCCCGGTTCGATGCGCCAACCGCCGGAACCGTCAAAGAGCATGTCGAGCGCTCCGGCCATCTCGCAGAAAAACGCGCCCTTGGGCGTGACTGTGGCGCTCCACTCGTTTTGAATCCAACACCGATCCCGCAGTTCCGGCCATTCCGCATCGCCGATCCCAAGCTCCTTTCTGGTGATCAGGGCCGGTTGATGATACATTGCGTTTGTATGGTCATTCACCGCCTGATAAAGAAACACATCCTGAATGATCTCATAATGCCTTTTGTACGGTATTCCCATGGAAGACCACAGGCCGAGGCCAAGCAGCGTCTGCCTTTTTCCGAGTCCACTGTCGTAGCCTATGGTGTGCGTAAGTTCTCTGTCCAGATTGGCTCTCATAAATTCCTTCTGCGGGCGCAGAAAATGATTTACGTCTTCCGGGGGCATTGGGAATTTGGCGGAGATGTACGCCGCAAAGCGCTCAAATTCCGGATGCAGCGTGGGTTCTCCGCCCATTACGCCGACCGTGCCCACATAGCCTTCCATGGAATCGACCGCTTTCCTGAACGTATCGAAATTCATGAAAAAAGGTTTTTTGTGATGTCCGCAAAAGCGTGTGCAATTTGAGCAGGCGTGTACACAGGCGTTTGTTATGTCTATTTGAATAATCCGCATGTGTTTTGGTGATTTCATCGCGTTTTTTTGCCTCCGTCCGAATAATCGTTTAAAGCTCGGCTCCGTATATGATTTTTTTTAAATCAATACCGATATCGATTAAATAGTCTCTGATTTGCCGAGCCGTTTTTTGATCGGCGATCGCGATCAGCACCGCATCGCATTGCAGTTCGCGCAGTCGTTCCGGTCGTTCGACCGGATAGCCCAGCGATTCGGCCCGACGATCCGCCCACAAAACGATTTTGCAATGCTCCATGCAAAGGCATTGCGCAAAATACGCTTTTCCCACCGTGCCGGCACCGTACAGCGCGATCCGGCTTCCTTTCGGTATTCGCTCCGCGGGAAGAGGGTGGTGCAAAATATTCGCATTTGTACTTTTCGATTTCAGATATTCCGCAAAAATCCATTCTTCGGGTTCTTGCCGCATAATTCTCTCGCGCCATTCGTACAAGCCCGACTCGTAGAAATAATCCGACGCGTGCCCCGATATGTCGAGCTCTGAAAAATACGAATCTTTCAATTTAAGCCAAAGAAATCTGAAGGATTCCCAACTCGCCATCGTATCGAGATACCAACACAGATAATCCGCGCCCCTGTTGACAAAGCTTCTCCGCACCTCGTCATACATGCCGTATTCCGACAATCGCGCTTTCACCTCGCGCAAAGCGAGATAGGCCGTATCGGGCCAATGCGATTTGGTTTGGGATTGGCTACTCGCATTGTTTTGCCTATAGTAAAGCAATTTTTCGTTTAAAACCGTTATCCGCCGCGCCTTGATCAGCGCAGAAAAGGCAAAAACCATATCGTCCGCGTGATGCACCGCTTGAAAGCGCAATCGGTTGTCGAAAACAAAATCGCGTCCGCACAGCATATTCCAAGCGGCGCCGATGCATATTCGAAATATATTGTCCGGCACATCTTTCCACGTGAATACGTCTTGGTTCGGAATAAACGCCTTGTTGAGGATAAACGCCGGTTCCGTCAAGGCGCCGGTCTTGTGATCGTAGGAATACGCGTCGAACAATACGATGTCCGCTTGACATTGCTCGGCTTTGCGCACCGTTTTTTCAAGCATCGTCGTATCAAAGAAATCATCGGCGTCCAAAAATGAGAGGTATTTCCCTCTTGCGACCTCCAGACCCGCGTTTCTGGCCGGGCCGGCACCCGCGTCGGCGTGTTTCTGAGAGATGACGCGAACGCGTTGATCCTTTTGTTCATATTCTCTCAATATCCTCAAAGATTCATCCGTAGAACCGTCGTCGACGCAGATCACCTCTATCTCTCGCAACGTCTGCCCCAAAACAGTATCCAAGCATTTGCAGAGATATGGCTCGGCATTGTAAACCGCGACGACCACCGATACAAGAATATTTTCCATTAAAGTTCCTCGTTTAAAACTTTCCACAAGGGAGCGTACGCGTGCGCGTATTCGTCCGCATTGTAACCGTAATCTTCCAATATCTTCGATACGAGCAAAGCCGGCTTCAATTGCTCCATGGTCAGAAGCACGAAATATTCTTCGTTCCTTCCTTTCAGAATCTCCGGGCTTTGCACGGTATAGTGAAACACCTTGGAATTTTGATTCTCGGGCAATCCATCGACAATCGCGTCGGCATATACGTCATTTGCGGCAAAGACAATCATCATGCAACGTATATGATTTCCCGCGCCCCAAAGAGCAAGTTTCTTGTTCTTTGGGGGATGTTTCAAATTATTAGCTAGATTTACAAATAACGCATGCCATTTGATCTTAAAAAATGCGTCAGCAACCAATATGGTTTTATCCATACAATTTAATAATCGATAATATTTTTTTATTTTACGCTTATCCGATTCTACGTCGGCATACGGCGTCATGGCTTTATAGGCATAGTATCTCTCCCAGTAAATTCCCAAGATATAGGTTCGTGTTATCTTTGACGGTTTGGGTTTATTCACAAAATGAATTATGATCGGATATTTGTACGCTTCCATCCAATTTTTCAACCTGTAACAATAGGGATTGTCGCAACATGGCACAGTGTAAAGCCCTGAATGTACTTGAAAATTGAATTTTGGCGGCAGAGGTTTGATTCTTCGGTACAAAATATGGTTCAGCATATCTTGATCATGAAACCAAGGTGCTTTTTCATCCATAAATAAACGATATAATTTTTCCGCTTTTTCTTCCACCTGCGCAAGCAAATCTACAGCCCTTATCTTATTTAGATCAAAAACCGCAACACCGGCATTGAAATATATGTCCCGATCTTCAATTCCGAGCAATCGTTTGGAGATATCAAATGCGTTCGTGACAACATCTGCAACCATGGCAACAATTTTATCGTCAAGTGAAATATTCCATAATTCTGAAATATCTCCTTCAATCACAGTATCCCCATCAATATAAATAACTTTATCTAAATAAGGAAAAATATTGCCGAGATACAGTCTGTAGTATGTTTCACGGGTTACATAAGAGTCAAGACCAAGGAAAAACCCCTCGTCTTCCGTAAGGTTCATATGATGAAACTCCCAATTTCCGTGTTTAAAGCGTTTGCCCAAACCGCTCAATATTTCTTTATTGTCCGCTGACAGATCGCTTTCAAGAACATGAAATCGCACTTGTTTCTTTGTGTTTGCCAGCATGGATGCCATGGATACGCATGTCATCTCTGCATAGTTGTCATCAAGCGCATAAACGATATGAATGGTTTTATCCCTACTCATAGAGATATTCCTCCGGAGACGGTCGGTATTTCAAAAGATTCATGCGGATATATTACCGGGCTGCGGTAGATTCTTTCCGGCCGGATTCCGGCGCCGATCAACTGCTTCCTTATACTCTCCGCGTGGGAAAGATCGGTGATGGCAATCGCATACAAAGCGTCTTTGTACTTTTCCATGGCTTCTTTCGGTGAAAAAACCGTCTGCCCCATATGGATTTTGCCCCATTGCTTATCGTCGTTGTCGCAAAAACCCACAATGTTTTTCAATCCGCCGCGCCGCGAGTAGCAATACGCGCCGCTTCCCGCATCGCCGCATCCGAAGATCACAATTTTGTCTTGCCTTTCACACATCCCAATAAATTCCAAGCATGTTTTGAGTCTCTGCTCCGCCGATTCTCCGGTCAACGCACAATACAAATCGAAATCATTCACGAACAGCGACCAAAAAAGAGAATTCCGCAAGTCCGTCCAAGCTTTCTCCGCTTCATCGAGTGTGCGATACGCGTCGAGAATAAATTCTCTGAACGGCCTTACTTCCTCAAACAGGCCATCTTCGGATTTTCCGCGAAGCAAACTTCTACCCAAAAAATAACCGAACAGCCCAAAATGCCTGTCGAGCGTTCTCTGCCCGATCAGGCTCGCTTCGCGCTTTTTCGCCTGTATGATCGGATAGGCGTACATGAATTCATCCATCATGAATTTGTAAGCTTTGCCGTCATAAATTGACGAGGCGGAATTGTCACGCCTGTATCTATAAGAAGGGCGATCTATATACAAGGCCTTTTCCGCAAGCATCATCGTCTGCACGACAAAACCCGTATCCTGAAAAGCGGCGCCCGCCGTTTCACTAAAACGTATATTGTTCTTTTGAATGAATTTTTTTCCATAAATTCCATTCCATATATTTACATCGCATGCTGACAGCTCTTCCAACTCGCAGCCGGCCATCACACGATTGCGCATATGCGCTTTATTTCTCGGTAGTGGGCTGTAAGAAACAACCAAGCGCTCATCCGGTAAGTCCACAAACATATTAAAACGCGCTTTTGCATAATCGACATTGCTTTCCGTGATTGCTTCATACAGATATTCATACATCACCAACTCTGTATAATCATCCGTCTCCACAAATCCAATGTACTCTCCCAATGCCGCATCCATTCCTATGTTGTATTGATATCCCATGCTTTTCTTTTCCGAATGCAAAAGCCGCACGCGCGAATCGGCTCGCGCGTACTCGTTCAGAATGTCAAGCGTACCATCCGTGGAGCCGGCGTCAACGACGATGATCTCTATTTCCTTGAGCGTTTGATTCACAACGCTTTCCATGGTTTCCCTTATGTATTTGACCGAATTGAGACAAGGGATGATTATGGATACTTTTGGCATTTTGTTCTCCTCTTTGATTTTATCGAACGCCTGCGGGTATCTCAAAACAACTGTGCGGATCGAGCCCCGCGCCGTAATAACATATGCGATCCGCCGCGACACCGCATTCCATGAGCCGATTTCGCGCTTCGTCCGCGTTGGCCGCCGTGACGAGATACATATCGCCGGGATGCGCGGCGACCGCCGCTTCCGGCGTCAGAATGTCGAAGCCCATGACCTTACCGCTTGCGCGCTCCGACGCATCTCCGCAGAAGGCCGCGACGTTTTGCAGCCCGGAGCGCCGCAGGTAGCAATACACGCTGCCGGCCTTCTCCCCGCTCCCCCAAATCACGAGCTCTTTTTGCCGCCGGAAAAAAGCGGCGGCATCCGCGTGCAAGCCGTAATCGCTCAGCGCCAGTCGCCTCGTGAAGGAACAGTATCGCTCAAAATCGTCGAAGAACAGCAGGAGGTTCTGCGGCGGCCACAGATCCGAACGACTGCGCTTGACAAAGCCGAGAGCGTCATATCTCCTCCGAAACGCTTCCCGAAACGGCGCCGCGCGTTCCTCAAGTCGCGCGGAATGCGTTTCGCCGCACAAAAACCGCTTCAAATTGTAGTTGAAGAGGCCAAAGTATTTGCGAAGAATCAAGGGCTCAAAGAGTTCGAGGTTTCGGGCCGTCGCTTGCATGAAGCGGTCGATGCACAGGAACTCGTCCATCGCAAAGGCGTAAGCGTTTTTGTCGATAAACGAGGAGCCGGGATTGTCCCGCCGGTATCTGTACAGCGATTTATCGATGTACAGCGCCGCGTCGGCCAAAGCCAGGGCTTGCACGACGAAGCCCGCGTCCTGAAAGGCCGCGCCCGGAGTGTCGTTGAAGCGAATCCCGTTTCCCGTTATAAAGTCCCTTCTGTATATGCCGTTCCAAATGTAACAGTCTCGCGGCAGCAGGCACGCCAATTCCTTCGCCCCGACGACCCGCCCGTACAGCCGGGATTTGTTCGGAGCAACGGGCCCGTACGGAAGGAACGTTCTTCCTTCCGGAAAGTCGGCGAACATATCGTAATTCGCTTTGACGTAATCGACACCTTTGCCCTTGGCCGCCGCGTACAGGCTTTCGTACATATCCGCTTCCGCATAATCGTCGGATTCCAGAAACCCTATGTACGCGCCCGCGGCGGCCTCCATGCCCATGTTGTATTGGCGCCCCGTGCTCTTTTTGTCGGAGCGCAATATCTTCACGCGAGGATCGCTTCCGGCGTATTCGCTCAAGATATCTAAAGTTCCGTCCGTCGAACCCGCGTCCACGACGATGATTTCAATGTCCCGCAGACTTTGATTCACAAGGCTGTTCATGGCTTCGCGCATGTACTTCGCGGAGTTCAGGCAGGGCACGATGATCGAAATTTTTGGCGCAATCGTCTCTCCGAGCATTCAAATCACCCTATTTTTGCAATAATTGAAAATGCTTTGCCCGCAGGAACCGTCGCGGGTTTTTGTCATGGAATCGCACAGCGCCGGCTGCGCTTCGCGCAGGACTTTCGCGCACCGCGAGGTCTCGTGCGTCGCCGCGTATTCCACATAGGCGCTTAGCGACCTGTCGGCGCTCTCGTAAAAAACACAATCCATCGCTTCTTTCAAGGCGCTCGCATTCATTGCAAAGAATATTTCGGCAAACGCCTTTCCGTCCTCGCCGGAAATGGTCACGATTTCCTTGCGAAGTTCATTTGTGCCGGGGCGATATTCGACAAGCGCGCCGCTCCTTCCCGCTTGGGCAAACAAGGCGCCTTCAATATTCTTTATCATTACATACTTATTTGGAAAACCTCCGTCGCTCACGTCCGCGTCGCATTCGACCCGAAATTCCTCGGTCGTGCCGATCTCCTCACTTACTGGATTTATCTTCAACGCGGTGTTTGCCAAGTTGGGAAGCATCCACACAAAGCCGTCCGCATACGCGCAACCCGCAAAGCTGAAATTCGCCCTTTCCCCGTTTGAAGGGAAGTCGTCATATTCTTTGCACTCCATCGTTTTCGGATTCCAGCGCACGATGGGGCCGTCGTGCCGAGGCGCAAGCCAGCACGTTTCGCCGTCAAAACATATGCCCATGTATTTGCAACGCGCGCTCCCCACTTCATGCACGGTCGACGCGCAATTTTCCATGTCAAACTCCAAGACGGCGTTGCCTTTCGGCGACGCAACCATGGCGCTCGTTCCGACGACGCATCCGTTTCTCCAGAAATATCCCACGGGCTTCGGCGTGAAGCCGTAATCCGATAACGCCGACAAAGGCTCGATCCAATCTTCGAAACAATCGAACGCGCCCGTATCCGCGTCATAGCGGACGATCGCGGGAAATGAGCCGGGGATGAAAAATATCCCGCTTTGATATCGAACGGAAGCGACAAACGCGAAATACGGCGTATGCAGGCCCTTTTCATGTGTCTTCTTATGCGTTGCCGGCGGCGGGGGCAAGGGTATCTTGCGGAATTCTCCCGTCCTCTTGTCGTATTCGGCGATCTCCTTCGCGGAACCCGGCGCGAAGATCAGCCTGTCTCCGTAAGCCGTCACGGAGGAATACAAGCGCCAAACCCGGCCGAGATTCTCCCCCGGAAAGCCGCCCATGTACTCCGGTTTCCAAGTGTTTTTGTCCATTCTGAACAGCGCGTTGAGCGTCAGCGGCACAAACCAATAATATTCCCCGTCGTCGCACATATCCTCAATGAGCAGCTTGTGCTTCGCGTCGCATGCGGTCGATTCCGCGTTCTGCAACATCATGGGCTTTCCCGTGCACAAATACAGCGCCACAACCGAACTCACATCGCCGTAATAGGCGTCGCTTAAAGCAATCGCCCTATGCAAATCCGCCGTATCGTCATATATCCCAAACCCTTCGCGCCTGTAATCCGCTACGATTTGCTCGTATTCGCGGAACAGTTGCGGACGCATGGACGCATACGTGGCTTCGTTCAGCGGGTGCGGCCGCCACCACAGCGCGATGTCGTCGCGGTTCTTGAACGTGTCCAGCACGTGGCGCAATTTCTTCAGATATTGCTCATTGCTCGCGAGGAGCGCGCCGATGCTCGTGTTGTAGAATATGACTTTTTTGTCGCCGATCAGCTCGCGCCAAGCGTCCGGCAGCGCGCAATCTTCGCGCTTGGTGTTGATGACCTTGTCGAATTTGGGGCTGCCGAGTGCGACGAACTTGTCCTCGGGCCGGCCAAACCTGTCGCCGTAGGCTTTCTTGAACACGCGGACGTATGTCTCGCGCACTTTCTCCGACTGCACGATCACCCTGTGCGCGAACACGCAGCCCGCGAGCGTGCAGAAGTGCTCCGGCACATCGTCCGTTGTTGCAAAATAAGGTATGTATACAAGCGCGTCCGTCAGATCGCGCAGTCGCTCGCAGTAAAAATCCGGATGGACTCTCGTCACGAGGTTGCCGCCGTCGTAGGGGTTGAAGGTGAAGATCGCGTCGGGCCGCCGCGCTTCGATGTCGTATTCCCGCCAATCCGCGCATTCGGTTTTGTCGCCGTAGCACTCCGCTCCTTCGTAACGCATGGGGCCGAGCGAGCCGTCGGGCTTGCATTCGAAATACGGAATCGGAATCCAGTACGCGTCGCAGCCCGGGTCG
>JAISMX010000167.1 GCA_031276515.1 Eubacteriales Family XIII. Incertae Sedis bacterium
ATGGAATACCTGCACAACATCAGGATGCGCGATGTGGATGAGGCGCAGCAGAAGATCGTCTCCATCATCAGACGCCTGGAGGAAGAGGGCGAGATCGTCATCAGCAAGGGCGGAAAGGATGATATGATTGTCTAAGGCGAGGGTGGTCAAGAGGGATCTGCAATACGAGATTCCGCCCGAGGTTCTCGCGGCATTGAGGTCCTCCGCAGGAGAAAAGAACGTTTCCGGGGCGCGCGACGACGCCGCGGACGCCGTGCGAACCATGCTGGACGACGCGGCGGAAAAAGCGAAAGACCTCGTCCGCGCCGCGCGGGAAGACGCCGAAGGCATCGTCCGCGAGGCTTCGAAACGCGCGGAGACGATCAAAGAGGACGCCGAGGTCGCGGGCTTTGAAGCCGGCTACGCGCGCGGCGCCGAAGAGGGCCGGAGGGCCGCCGAGGCGGCGGCCGCGGAATATCTGGATGAGATGGAGGCCTTGGCGGAACGCATCCGCCGAGAGCGGTTTGAAGCGATACAGCGGGAAGAAAAGGATCTGATCCTGATCGCCGCGGAGGCGGCGGAGAAGATCATGCGTCAGCAGTGCCGCGTGGACATGAACGCCGTTTCCAAGATGCTCACGGAGATCGTGCGGGAAAACGAAGGCGTGCTGCGCCTCTATCTCTCGGAGTTTCAGCACACGCTGGAGCTGCACCTGGACAGGAACATAACAAAGAAGCTCAAGCATTTCGCGGACGGGCTGAAAACCGTGCTCGTCAAGGAGGAGGACAGCATCATGCTCGAAACGGAGACGGGCGTCGTGGACGCGAGCGTTCCGTCGCAGATGAAACTCCTGAGGGAATCGCTTACAGAGGATCTTTGATGGATGCAAACAAATACCTGCGGAGGATCCGCAACGCGGAAACCTTCCGCCAGTTTGGAAAGATAGATCAGGTCATCGGCATGATGATCGAGTCCAACGGGCCCGAATGCAAGATAGGAGATTTGTGCAGGATATACGACGACAGAAGCCTGAAACGCCACATAGGGGCAGAGGTCGTGGGTTTTCGCGGCAACAAGGTGCTGCTGATGCCCTACGAGGAACCGGAGGGCATCAGCGGCGGCAATCTCGTGGAGACGACGCACGCTTCGCTGAAGATAGGCGTTTCCGAGGATTTGGTGGGGCGCGTGGTGGATTCCCTGGGCCAAGCGATGGACGGCGGCCCGCCGATAGAATACGAAACGGAGTACGATATACAAAGCTCCGGATCGAACCCGCTGGACAGGCCCAGGATCAAGGAGATACTCGAATTCGGCGTGAAGGCGATAGACGGCCTCCTGACCATAGGCAAGGGCCAGCGCATGGGGATATTCTCGGGAAGCGGCGTGGGCAAGAGCACGCTGCTCGGCATGATCGCGCGAAACGTCAAGGCGGACGTCAACGTGATCGGTCTCGTCGGCGAGAGGGGGCGCGAGGTGCGCGAGTTCCTCGAGCGCGATCTCGGGGAGGAGGGTCTGGCGCGGACGGTGCTCGTCGTCGCCACCTCGGACAGACCGCCGATGCAGAGGCTGCGCTGCGCGCAGGCGGCCACCGCGATAGCGGAATACTTCAAGGACAAGGGCAAGGACGTGCTCCTGATGATGGATTCGCTGACGCGCTTCGCCATGGCGCAGCGGGAAATCGGACTCGCGACCGGCGAGCCGCCCGTGGCGAGGGGTTACACGCCGTCGATCTATTCGCTGATGCCGAAGCTGCTCGAGCGCACGGGCAATTTTGAGAACGGCTCCATAACCGGAATCTATACCGTATTGGTCGAGGGCGACGATGTGAACGAGCCCATATCCGACACGGTGCGGGGCATCATAGACGGCCACATCATCCTGTCGCGGGCCATAGCCGCGCGCAATCACTATCCGGCCATAGACGTGCTTGGCAGCGTGAGCAGACTGATGAACGACATCGTGCCGCAGGAGCAGATCGACGTCGCGGGCGCGATGCGCAACCTGATGGCCGTGTACGAAGCGAATCACGACCTCGTCAGCATCGGCGCGTACAAGAGCGGCACCAACCCCGTGCTGGACGAGGCGATCGGCAAGCGCGCCGGCATAGACGCCTTCCTGCGGCAGAAGGTCGATGAAAAACTGTCCTATGAGGACAGCGTGGAGCTGATGAAGCGGACGGTGAGCTGAAAACATGAAAAAATTCCAATTTAAACTGGATAAACTGCTGGACTACAAATCCAAGCTGCTCGAAAACGAGATATTGGCGCTGGCGGCGCTGAACGCGGAACTCGCGGCGGTGAATCGCCGCATGGGCGATATGGCGGAGTCGGTGCGCGCGAACAGATCGGAACTTCAGGCCGCGCAGCTCGAAAGAGGCGTCACGCCGGCGCTCTGCCGCATGTACCTCCGCTATGAGGATTTCCTGAAAGAGGAGATCGCCAAGGCGAAGCGGCTCGCGGCGCAAATCGAGCGGAGGATAGAGAAGCAGATCGAAACGGTCAAAGAGCTGCGCCTCGAAACCAGATCGATGGAGCTGCTCAGGGAATCGCGGCTGAGCGAGTACCGCAATGCGGAGGTCAAGGAAAATGAGCGGCAAGTGGAAGAATATGTAAACACATCGCGCCTGATGCGCGCGGCGCACTTCTGATCGGGGTTTCGGCGGACGCGGGAATCGAAACGGCGTTTCGGTTTCCGCGCCCGGCGAAAACGACCGGGAACATTCTGTCGGCTTCCGAACGACGAGACCCGAAACGCGGAACAAAAGCCGATGTGCGAAAGGAGGTGAAAAATATGGATGTGAATTTGATTGGTGGAACGACGGGCGCGCAGACCGCGGCGAACGCGGCGAACGCGACGGGCGCCGACGCGGCGCTGTTCCAAAACATGATCGCGGCGGCCCTGCTCCAAAACGGCGGCGCGGTACTCGACGGAACGGCGGGTTTGACGCCGGGCGCGCCCGAGGGCGACGCGGCGGGCGCCGATCCGGCTCTGCTCATGAGACTGCTTCTCGGCGGCGCCTTTGCCTCGGCGAAAGCGACGGATGCCTTGGGCGCGGAAGCGGCGCGCGGATCGCTGCTTGCGATCGTCGCCGGAACTCCGGCCGAAGAACTGCTCGCGGCGTCGGGAGATCCGGATGCGGCAGAGACCGCGGAACTCTTGGCGGAGACGCTTGCGTCCTTGGACGCGGCGAAGATCGCGCGCGCGGAGACGGTGAGCGCCAATGCCGAAGCGGCCGGTACGACCTTGTCCCCGGCGCTTGCGGGCGCAATGAAGCCGCTCCTCGCGGCCGCAATGAACGAAACGGGCGCGGCGCGCGGGTCGCTGCTTGCGATCGTCGCCGGAACTCCGGCCGAAGAACTGCTTGCGGCGTCGGGAAATCCGGATGCCGCAAAGACCGCGGAACTCCTCGCGGACGCGCTTGTGACGGCGGACGCTCCGGAGACGGGCGCGGCGCTTGATCCGGGCGGCGTCGCCGGCGAAGCGAACGGCGCGTTCGCGGCCAAGGCCGACGCGCGGGACACGCTTGTGAACGCGGCGCGGGAGAGCGGAACGGAGCGCGAAGCGGGCAAAGCCGGAGGAACGAGCGCGCAGGACGGGATCTCGGCGCGAGGGCTCGAAGCCGGCGCGCGGCCCGCACAGGCGCAGAGCGCGGAAAAACCGGCGCCCTACGGCCAAATCGCGCGCGAAGTCTTCGCGGCGCTGGCGAACAAGAACGTCCCGACCGTGCTGTCGATGCGGTTGGAACCGGCCGAACTCGGCAGGATAGACGTCAGCATGAAGCTCACGAAGGCGGGCAAGCTAATGATCGACATCGCGGCGGAAAACGCGCGGACGCAGGCCCTGCTCGCGGGGCAGACGGACAAGCTCGTGCAGGCGCTGGGGCTCCAAAACGTGCAGGTCGAGAGCGTGAGCGCCGCGGCCAATTCGTTCGTCGGACAGCAACTCGCGCAGGGCTACGCCGACCGAGGCACGCCCTTCTTCATGGATCTCGCAAGCGGAGGCCGGGAGAAAGACGCGGAGCAGGACGGCGGAGAGAAATCTTCGGGCGGCGGACAAGCCGCGGCCGGAATCCCGGCGGAGGAAGCGGCGCCGGGTACCGCGCGTTACGCGCGGCTCATGGATCTCACGGCATAGAAAGGAGGGGAGATCGATATGGCAGACAGTGTAAACAATGTAAGTGAATTCATCCAAACGATGAACGCTCTGAGCGGCGCGAGCCGCAAGACCGAGCAAAACCTGTCGATGGACGACTTCTTTCAGCTGATGGTGGCCCAGCTCCAAAA
>JAISMX010000015.1 GCA_031276515.1 Eubacteriales Family XIII. Incertae Sedis bacterium
CGTGGTGACCCAACGGAGGGTCGAACTCCGGACACCTTGATTAAAAGTCAAGTGCTCTGCCAACTGAGCTATTGGGTCAAACTGGCTGGGGTAGCAGGACTCGAACCTACGCATAACGGAGTCAAAGTCCGTTGCCTTACCGGCTTGGCTATACCCCATCGGCATTCAGGAAACTAAGATATATTATCATATAACAAAACCGCTTGCAATATAAAATTTTAATAAAGCAACAGCGGATTTTTGCGGCGATTCATGATATAATACCTGAAAACACAGGAAATCATGGAGGTAGATGAACATGGGCAGACACGGAACCATAGCGGGCCGCAAGGCGGCGCAGGATTCAAAGCGCGCGGCGGTGTTTACGAAATACGCGCGGGCGATCACCGTCGCCGCGAAGGCGGGCGGGGATCCCGATTACAACATAAGTCTCAAGCACGCCATAGAGAAGGCGAAATCCATCAACATGCCGAACGACAACATCTCGCGCGCGATCAAGAAGGGTACGGGCGAGTTGGCGGGCGAATCCTATGAACCCGGCAGCTTTGAGGGCTATGGCGCCGGCGGCGTCGCCGTCATCGTGGATGTGTTGACCGACAACAAGAACCGCACCACCGCGGCCGTTAAGCATACCTTTGACAGATTTGGCGGCAATCTCGGCGTACCGGGTTGCGTGTCTTATATGTTCGAGCGCAAGGGAGTCATATTGATAGAGAAAACCGATTCCATCGATGAGGAAGCTCTGATGGATCTGGCGCTCGAAGCCGGCATGGACGACATGATCGGCTATGACGACAGCTTTGAAATCAGAACCTCGCAGGAGACATTCGACGCGGTGGCCGACGCCCTTCGAAACGCGAATTACGAGCTTGCCGAGGCGGATATCGAGTACGTGCCTTCCATGGAAACCACGCCCGCGGAGGGCGACGTCAAAAACCTGACGCGCATGATAGAGACGCTGGAGGAAAACGACGACGTGCAGAAGGTGTACACGAACTGCGCCGTGGATCTGTTTGCCTGATCTCCGTCCGGGGCGGCGAAGGACGCCGCTTCCGGTTCGTCCGCCGCGCATGCGCGGCCGAGTCCGTCCGTTTCCCGCCCCCGGTCGCCCGCCGGCCGAGTCCGCCCGTTTCCCGCCGCTCACGGCAATCCCTCGCGGCTCCGCGCTCAGCGGGATTGCTTTCGACGAGGATGAATCCTCCTTGGATGCCTTCGTTTAAGACGCGAAAAGAATGCGTCTCATCCGATGCCGGGCGCGAGTCCGAGCGTCAGCATTGCGAGCGCCATCTCGAAGGTGACGCCGGATATGGGAACGATGCCCGCGTCGAGCATGCGGGCCGTTGTTTCGTATGGAACGCCGCCTTCGCGTTCGCCGCGCGCCAAAGCCGGCGGAAAGGGGGCGACGCAGAGCGGAATGCCCGCGCGCGCGCAGCGCTTCGCGAGATACAGTATGGACGCGCTCCCATCGCCTTCTTCCTCGAAGGCCGCCGCCGTGTGCGAGTGATACAGGCCGTGCAGCACGGCGTCCGCCTTGTCGAGCGCGTAGTCGTCGTAATGCAGACCGACGTAGGGCCTTATGGCCAATACCCTGCGGAAGCGCCCGTCAAAGGCTTCCGCGAAGCCGCGGGCCGGAGGGGGCGCGGGCCGGGCCTTGCGGCAGCGGAGCTTTCCGTCAACGATTTCGGCGAGCGGATCGCCCGCCGCTCCCCCGTAGAAGACGCTGAAAAAGTCTTCGCTTCCGCAGGGGCATTGCAGAAGCTCCGCTCCGGCGTGCAGGTAGGTTCGGCCGTCGCTGTTCGCGTAGGTCGCGTATACGCCCGGCGGGATGTTTTCTTCTATGGCCGCGAGCGCGGCGGCGAGGTTCTTGCCGCCGTTCGACGCGGGGTCTTCCGGCGGCCTGTTTGCCGAAACGAGCATGACGGGGAGTTTGGGCGGCGAAAGCGCCAGACTGAGCAGACAGGCGGTGTGCGCGAGCGTGTCCGTGCCGTGCGTGACGATCAGACCGTCCTTGCCGTCGAGCGCGAGATCGCCGATGTGCGAGAGCAGCTCCCGCCAGCGCGTCAAGGTCATGTTTTCGCTCAATATGTTCATGGGGCGGCTTTCGGAAACGCGTATCCCGGCCGGGACGGCGAGCGGCGCGGCGCCGGGTTTTGCGGGCGCGAGCGCAGGTCCGCGTCCGCGCGGGTCGTTCGTGCGCGCGGCGCCTATGGTTCCGCCCGTGCGGACGATGTGGATGTCCATGGCTTCGCTCCTTTGCGCTTGTTTCGTCCGCGCATGGCAATGCGGCCTTGCGCGTGGAAATTTCATGCTCCATTATACCGAAAATCGCTCCAAAACGCAATCAAATAACGCATAAGCAATTGAATGTACCGCTCCAAGATGGTATAATAAACGCAGGCGGCGCGCCGTATACGGCTTTGCCGCTTTCTGCGTTTTTTGATTGCAAAAAAAGGAAGAGCCGTCGATTTGGAAAGGAATGACGACGATGAAAAATCTAAAAATTTCCGTGAAGCTGATGATCTCGTTTGGCATTGTCGTGCTTTTGACGTTGATCATGGGGACGATCTCCGCCACGTTTACGTATAACATCGAAAGGGATTACTCCGCGGTGATTTCGCGGGGCACGAGCTCGATGGAACACATCGGAACCGTGCGTTCCTCGCTGTACAGCGAGCGCTCCGAGCTGCGAGCCATGATGATCTACATCCTGCGCGGCGATTCCGCCGGCGTTCAAGAGAGCATCGGAAAATATCAAAGCCTGAAGGAATCGACGACATCCAACATGGAAGCCTACCGCGCGACGCTCCTGACGGACGAAGGTCTGAAGCTCTACAATGAATTCGAGAGCGAATACACGGAGTATTCCGCCTCCGCGGACGCCTATGTGTCCGCCGCGGGAACATCGACGGACGTCGAAAAACTGTATTCGCTGCTGGAGTCCTGCGCGAAAAAGGTGGAGACATCCATCTCGACCGTGGAGGATATGACGGAGTCGCGTTTCAAAAGCATGCTGGCGGACAGCGATGAATTGCAGAAGCATTCATATTTCAGCATACGGGCCATCGTTTGCATCTTGGCCGCCGTTGTGCTCATCTCCATCTGTCTGGCCATATACATTTCCGCCATGATCACGAAGCCTCTGGCTCTCATGCGGAATTTGCTGAAACAGGTCGGCGAAACCGGCGATCTCAGCTTCGACGAAGAGCTGATGCGCGGGATAAAGAAGGAGGCGGCGTTCAAGGATGAGATCGCGCAATCCATAGCGGCCTTCGTCAAGATGCTGGATCAGTTTTTGTATTACGGCAAGTGTCTCGGCGCGGTGGCCGACCGGGATCTTACCGTAAAGGTGCGCACCCTGAGCGAAAGGGACACCTGCGGCGTCGCCATGAAGCACATGCTCGAAAATCTCAACACCATGTTCGGCGAGATCAGCATGTCCGCGTCGCAGGTTTCCTCCGGTG
Organism: Eubacteriales Family XIII. Incertae Sedis bacterium; assembly: GCA_031276515.1. Classification (GTDB taxonomy): domain Bacteria; phylum Bacillota; class Clostridia; order Peptostreptococcales; family Anaerovoracaceae; genus JAITLA01. Next base: position 3,462 of record JAISMX010000015.1, read on the forward strand.
CGTCGCAGATCGCCCAGGCGTCGACGAATTTGGCGACCGGCGCCGGCGAACAGGCCGCGACCATCGAGGAATTCACGGCCACGGTGACTGAGGTTCACCGCATGGCGGAGGAAAACACGAAGATGGCGACGGAGGTATTGCAGGACGTGCGGGAATCCGGCCGCATGATGGCCGATTGCACGAGCGCCATGGATCGCATGCTGCGCGCCATGCAGGACATAGACGAAAAATCGCAGCACATATCCAACGTCATCAAGGTGATAGACGAGATCGCTTTCCAAACGAATATTTTGGCGCTGAACGCGGCCGTGGAGGCCGCGCGCGCGGGTCAGCACGGAAAGGGTTTCGCCGTCGTTTCGGATGAGGTGCGCAATCTCGCGTCCAAATCGGCCGGTGCGGCCAAGGAAACGGCGGAGTTGATCGAGAGCAGTCTGCGCAGCGTCTCCGACGGCAACGCCATCGTGGCCAAGGTGAACGACAGTCTGCGGGCCGTCGGCGCCATCTCCGACAAGAACGCCGCGTCCGTGGAGAAGCTGTACGGCGGTTCCACGCAACAGAGCGGTTCCATGGCGGAGATCAACACGGCGATCATGCAGCTGTCCTCGGTCGTGCAGGCCAATTCCGCCACGGCGCAGGAAACGGCGGCGTCTTCCGAGGAGATGTCCTCGCAGTCCGCCATGCTCAACGGCATCGTGAGCCGCTTTAAGGTGGATCCGGATGCGGTTGCGAACGCGGCTTCCGGCATGTCCGCGTTTGCGTCCGAGAATATGGGCATGGGCGCGGCGAGGAATGGGGAGCGAACGGAAGGGGTGATTTCGCTTTCCGGCGATAAATACTGATGCGTAACAAAATTGTAATAAAGATACAATTGACAAACGCGCGGCCGGGTGCTATGATTGCTTCAAACCTATGACGAGGAAGTAAAATCGCGAAGCGGTCTTACAGCGAGTTCGGGGCGGTGGGAGCCGAACGGACGCAGCCGCGAACAAATGGGCCTCCGAGGGCAAAGCGAAAGGCCGGAGATTCGACGCTCCGCCGAGTAGCGGCGACGCCTGACCCGCGTGATCGGGTTAAGGGTGTGATGGCACTCTGCAGAGCGGACGCGCCGGCGCGCGTCAAACAAGGTGGCACCGCAGGCATACACGCCTGTCCTTGTAACAGAGGACGGGCGTTTTTTGTTGTTTTGTTTGCGGCGCGCGGTTCCGGCAGAGAAACCCTTTCATCGTTTGCGGTTGCCGTCGGCGGAAGACCGGCGGCGCGATTCGCTCGGCGGCGCTCGATTTCGGACGGGCCGGGCAGAGGAAGAAAGGAAGGAAAAAATGAGCAAGAAGGACAGCATCCCCTATAAGATTTATCTGAGTGAAGAGGAAATTCCCAAGGCGTGGTACAATGTCCGCGCGGAGATGAAGACGGCGCACCGGCCGATTCTGCACCCCGGCACGCACAAGCCCGTGACGGCGGACGACCTCAGCCCCGTGTTCTGCGACGAGCTCGTCAAGCAGGAATTGAACGACAAGGACAGCTTCATCGAGATTCCCGCGCCCGTGCTGGAGTTTTACAGGATGTACCGCCCGTCTCCGCTCGTGCGCGCGCGCTTCCTCGAACAGGCTCTGAAGACTCCCGCGCGGATCTACTACAAGTACGAGGGCGGCAACACCTCCGGCAGCCACAAGCTCAATTCCGCGATCGCGCAGGCGTATTACGCGAAGGCGCAAGGGCTCAAGGGCGTCACGACCGAAACGGGCGCGGGGCAGTGGGGTACGGCGCTCTCCATGGCCTGCGGCTACTTCGACTTGGATTGCCGCGTGTACATGGTGAAGGTTTCGGCGGAGCAGAAGCCGTACCGCAAGACCGTCATGGAAACCTACGGCGCGTCGGTCACGCCGTCGCCCTCCGACACGACGAACATAGGCAGGAAAATATTGGCGGACGACCCGAACACGACGGGCAGTCTCGGCTGCGCCATCTCGGAGGCCGTGGAGGCCGCCGTATCCTCGGAAGGGTACAAGTACGTGCTCGGCAGCGTGCTGAACCAAGTGCTGATTCATCAA
>JAISMX010000017.1 GCA_031276515.1 Eubacteriales Family XIII. Incertae Sedis bacterium
TCTATCGTATATACCTTGTTCATTTTACCCTCTCACGCCGGTGTTTCTCGTATGTACGATTGCGCTTTCTGTACTGATTATACAATGTTTGCCCGGCGCTTTCAAGCGCTTCCGAGCGCGAGCCGCGCCCTTTCCCGCATACCCGCTTGCGCGCGGCTCGAATATGCACTATAATATCCATGTCGACAAATAAATCGCCTCGCGGCGAAACCGCGGCGCGCGGCACCCGTTTGCGCCATACAATTCAAGGAGCGAGAGCAAGATGAAAAAACCCAAGAGGACCCCTCGCAGGGATCCGAGTCACATATGGTCCATGAGCCACGCCGGCGGAGCGGACGAACACATGAGCGGCTTTCAGATCATCCCTGCCATGCTTTTCACGGCGGTGGTGATCATGCCTGTGCGGTATTACACATATAAGCGGGACATGGCGCGCTTCTTCTGGAGCGTCGGAACCGAGGATCAGACAGAATTTTTCAGCCACATCAAGGTGAACCTGATCGTGATTTGCACGGTTTTGGCACTGCTCGCGCTGCTTTTCCGACTCTGCACGCAGTCCTTCGCCGTGAAGCGAAGCGTCCTGTATTTCCCTATGATAGCTTACGCGCTCACGGTGCTCTTCTCCTATCTCGCCTCGTCCGAAAAATTCTTCGCGTGGCACGGTTGGAACGAGCGCTTCGAAGGCACCTACGTCCTGCTCTGCTATATGGTCATGCTGTTTTACATTATAAATTCCGTCAATTCCGAGCGCAATGTGAAGTGGATTGTCTATCCGGTGGCGGTCGTGAGCGGCTTGCTCGCGCTGCTGGGCCTCAGCCAGTATTTCGGCCACGACTTCTTGCAGACGGCAATTGGGCAAAAGCTCATCGTGCCGAACGAACCCATCGAAAACAGCGACCTCACGACGTGGCAGCTGATGGACAGGCTTGCGGCGGAAGGGCGGCAAATACTGGAATTTGCATTTAAAAAAGGAGAAATTTACCAAACAGTATACAACATCAACTACGTTTCTTTCTACCTGACCCTGCTGATTCCGCTCTTTGGCATGATCTTTATACACGAGAACAATATGCGCAAGAAGATCGCTTGGGGCGTTCTCTTTACGCTGCTCATCATGAATTTGATCGGTTCGGCTTCCTCCGGCGGTTTTCTCGGCATGTTCTTCGTCGTGCTTACGGCGGTCGTCGTCCTGAACAAGCGCATTTTGAAGTGGTGGAAGTCCGTCGCGGCCTTGCTCGTCATCACGGTCGTCGTCGCGGGTTTCACTTACGACAGGTGGTATCCGGAGCTCAGCGGCGCGGTCAAGAGCGCGCTCAACATAACCGAAGCGGCGATTGCCGCCACGGCGGAGACCGGCGCCGGCGGCGCGCAAGCCGTGGACGACACGGAGGCCGCCAAGCCTGAGGAGGCGGCGCCGGTTTCCGGTCAAGTCGCGGGTACCGGCCGGGCAGCGGACGGCCCCGCGCCCGAAAAGGCCGTGCTCGACTACTTCGTCAACGACGGCGCCGACATTGTCGTAAGCGTGAACGGCAACGAGGCGACGATAACGATGAACAAGGACGATCCCTTCGATATCGCGGTCAGGGACGCGGACGGCAAGGAACTGGCGACCAAGGAAGACCTCATACAATTCGACGACAGCGCCGACGCTTCAAACCCCGCCATCTTAATCGACGATCTTAGGTTCGCGGCGCTGACGCTGATTCCCGCCTCCGTGGAGAACGAGGTCAGCGGCGAAATCGTCTTCTACTGCATGATCAGCTTGGCGGGCGATTCGCAGATATGGCCTTTTGCGCTGACGGACGAGGGTACGTTCTACCACAACGAGGTCGGCAAGCGCGTGAAGCTGCGCAATGTCCCGCACATCGGCTGGGAGGACAATCCGGGCTTTGGCAGCGGCCGCGGCTATATCTGGTCGAGAACCCTCCCGCTGCTGCGCGACACGCTCCTGCTCGGCCATGGCGCGGACACCTACTGCATCTATTTTCCCCACGAGGACTACGTAGGCAAGCACAACGCGGGCTGGAACATCAACATGATCGTGGACAAGCCGCACAACCTGTATCTCGGCGCGGCGATAGGCACGGGGATGATCTCGGTGCTCGCCCTGTTGGCGCTCTTTCTGTTCTACATCGTCCGCAGTTTCCGGCTCTACTTTCGGTCGAAGTACGACGATTTCTTGCAGGTCGCGGGCGCGGGCATATTCTTTGGCATCCTCGGCTTCCTTGTGTCGGCCTTCGTGGACGACAGCTCCGTGTCGGTGATGCCGCTGTTTTACGGGCTTCTCGGCGTGGGCGTCGCGATCAATCTGCTGCTGTCCGCGCGCGAGCGCGCGTGATTGGAGCGGGCCGCGACGTGAGGCGGGGAATGAAAAGGATAATAATGTTCAATATAGAATTGTTTTACGAGCGGGACTGAGCCATGCTTTACCGCGCATTCGTCAAGAGATTGCTCGACGTCCTGCTGGCCCTCATCGCGCTGCCGCTGCTTTCGCCCCTTTTTCTCGCGCTGTGGCTTCTCGTGCGGCGCAAGCTCGGAAGGCCCGCGATCTTTCGCCAGCAGAGACCCGGGAAGGACGCGCGCGTCTTCACTCTGTACAAAGTCCGCAGCATGACGGACGCGCGGGACGAAGCCGGCGCCTTGCTGCCGGACGCGGAGCGCCTGACGCCCTTCGGCGCGATGCTCAGGCGCAGCTCGCTCGACGAGCTGCCGGAGCTGTGGAACATCCTGAAGGGTGACATGAGCTTCATCGGCCCGCGTCCGCTGCTCGTCCGATACCTGCCGCTCTATTCCGAGGAACAGGCGCGGCGTCACGAGGTCAGGCCCGGCTTGACGGGCCTGGCGCAGGTCAACGGCCGCAACGCCATCGAGTGGGAGGAAAAGTTCCGCTTCGACGTCGAATACGTTAACGAGCTGTCCGCTCGGCTCGATTTTCGCATATTCGCGAAAACCGTCAAGGCCGTTCTGTCGCGAGAGGGCATATCGCAAGAGGGCGAAGCCACGGTGGAGGAATTCAAGGGCTGATGAGAGAGATACCGCTGAGCAAGCCGAACCTCGGCGCCGACATCGTGGAAAACCTGCGCGAATGCGTGGAAACGGGTTGGGTGTCCACGGGGGGGCGCTTCATATCCGAGTTCGAGGCGGCCGTGGCGGCCTGCGCGGGCGTGGAGGACGCCGTCGCCTGCCAGAGCGGCACGGCCGGCTTGCACACCGCGCTGCGCATCCTCGGCGTGGGAGCGGGCGACGCGGTCATCGCACCGACGCTGACCTTCATCGCCGCCGTGAACCCCGTGCGCTATCTGGGCGCCGAGCCGATCTTCATGGACTGCGACGAGCACTTCTGCATGGACGCGGCCAAGTTAGAGGATTTTTGCGCGAACGAATGCCGCCGCGACGCGCGCGGCCGGCTGTTCGACAGGGTCACGGGGCGGCGCGTCGCCGCCGTCGTGGTCGTGCACGTGTTCGGCGATCTGGCCGATATGGAGGGCATCCTGCGCGTTGCGCGCGCGTACGGGCTGAAGGTTTTAGAGGACGCGACCGAGGCGATAGGCAGCCGCTACGCCGCCGGGCGTTACAAGGGCAGATATGCCGGCACGGTGGGCGACATGGGCGTGTACTCGTTCAACGCCAACAAGATCATCACGACGGGCGGCGGCGGCATGATCCTCGCCGGCGGACGCGGCGCCGCGTCGCGCGCGCGCCTCGCGCGCGCCCGCTACCTGACCACGACGGCCAAGGACGACGGCTTGCGCTTCATCCACGGCGACGTCGGCTACAACTACCGCATGCTGAACCTACAGGCCGCCCTGGGCGTGAGCCAGATCAAGGAATTGGAGCGCTTCATCGCGATCAAGACGGAGAACCTCGCGCGCTACGCGGAGCGCCTCGCGGGCGCGGAGGGCTTGCGCCTGCTGCCGTTTCGCGCCGACATTCGCGCCAATCACTGGTTCTACGCCCTCGAAGTGGAAGAAGCGGCCTTTGGCATGTCCCGCGACGCGCTGCTTGCGGCCCTGAACGCGCGCGGCGTGCAATGCCGGCCCGTCTGGCGGCTCTGTCACAGGCAGAAGCCTTACAAAAAAGCGCGCCGGCATCGGATTCGGCTGGCCCCGCGCTACGAGAAAACCGTGCTGAATCTCCCCTGCTCAACGGATCTGCGGCCCGAGGA
>JAISMX010000049.1 GCA_031276515.1 Eubacteriales Family XIII. Incertae Sedis bacterium
ACGATTTCGGCCAATATGGCGATCGCGATTTCCTGCGGCGTGACGGCGCCGATGCGCAGGCCGATGGGCGAGTAGACCTTTGCGAGGTCTTCGAGCGGAAAGCCTTCGTCCGCGAGCTGCTTCCGAACGATGGCCACGCGTCGCCGCGAGCCGATCATGCCGATGTAATGCGGGAGCGTGCCGCGCAGGACGCCCTGCAAGCAGAGCGTGTCGTGCGTATGGCCTCGCGTGACGATGACAACGTAATCGCTTCGTCTGATCTTCAGGCGTTCCATCGCATTCGCGAAGCTGTCGCATATGACGTCGTGCGCCTGCGGAAAGCGTTCCTTGTTGGCGAAAATCGGCCGGTCGTCGAACACGACCACGTCAAAATCGATCATGGCGCCCATGGCCGACAGCGCGAGCGCGATGTGTCCGCCGCCGAGCACCAAAAGCCGCGGTTTGGGCGTGTAGTATTCCGTGAGCGTGAGCGCGTCGCCCTCCCGCGCGAAAGCGAGCGGACCGTCCGCGGCGGCGAGAGAAGCCCATTCTTTCGCGTCGCTCGCGCGCACGAGCCGCTTGGCGACGCCACCCGCCTCGAAGCGGGACACGACGGCCGCCCGTTCCCCCTCGTGCAATACCGCCATAAGTTGTTTATAGATATCCCTGTCGCGCATACATTTACCTCCACCGGGTTAGGCTCCATTTATAAATTTTTTACAAACAGATCCATATCAAGACTTTACGTGGAAAAGGATTGCGGCGACGCGACCAGATCCCGCACCACCTCTCCGGCCAGAATCAGCCCGGCGACGGCCGGAACGAAGGCGTTGCTGGCCGGCACTTGCCGCCGGCTCAGGCAGGTTCTCGTGACGCCGGGCGGACAGATGCAGTGCAGGCGGCAGTCGGCCTCCGCGTCCTCGATGGGCGGCATGGGCGCTTCCTTGGAATACACCACCTTCAGCGCCGGGATTCCCCTGTTTCTGAGTTCCTTGCGCATGATGCGCGCCATCGGGCAGACGGAGGTTTCGCGGATGTCCGCCACGCGGAAGGCCGACGCGTCGAGCTTGTTGGCGGCGCCCATGCAGCTGATGACGGGCCGGCCGAGCGCGTGCGCCCTGCACACGAGCTCCAACTTCGCGCTCATAGTGTCCACGGCGTCCACGATGTAATCGTAGCCCGACAAATCGACGGCTTCGGCCGTGTCCGGCACGTAAAATATCCTGTGCGCGCCGACCTCGGCGTCGGGATTGATTTCCAGTATCCGCTCCCGCATGACGTCCACCTTGAAAAGCCCCACCGTTTTGCGCGTCGCGATGATCTGCCTGTTCAGGTTCGTCAGGCAGATGCGGTCGTCGTCGAACAGATCGATGGCGCCGACGCCCGTGCGGGCCAGCGCCTCGACGCAGTATCCGCCGACCCCGCCGACGCCAAAGACCGCCACGCGGGCCGCGCGCAGCCTGCGCATATTCTCCTCGCCGAGCTGCAGCGCGGTTCTCGAAAATTGGTTTAACATGAATTGTATTCCGGTATCATCAAATCGCCTCCGCTCTCTACCGTATATTATCTCTCAATGCGGCGGATGAATCAAGCCGTTGGCCTTTTATTTTTGTAATTTTCACGAAGGTATATGTTATAAAGGGAGTTTGAAAAACTCCGCAATTACAGCATGGCAGCCAACCCGTCTGCGGCGATTGGAACGGTTGCCGGTGCGGCTTAACGCCGCTGAAAGGACAAGAGGAACTTCTCGCTCGGTTTCAGTTCCGCAAAGCTCGCATTTATCTTTCGCCGTCTCGCGTCGGCAGCCTTTGCACCAAGACATCGACTCGTTCCTCCTTTCAGATTTCTGCCATGCGGCTATTTAACCACCCAATGCCCGCCTTTTGCCGCGCCGACGCGCTCAATCAAGCCCGCCTCTTTGAGTGTGCGGATAACTTTTTCAACTCCGCGGGTGGTAATACCAAGTTCAACGCCTATTGCCTTCGCGCTCACTTTTGGGTTTCGGAGCATAACTTCCATAACTTTGATTTGCGTCTGGTTTTCACCGAACTTTTCACCGAACTTTTCACCGAACTGCGATTCGGTGTTAAAGCCTATCATCACGTCGTTTGAGTGAATCTCGTAGAAAGGTTCCGGCTTGCCCCAAGATCTGCAAGATTCGGTGATTTTCTCTATTCCTCGCCCCCAAGCCTCAATCTGCCCCGAACGGAAGAACGCGCCCGCTATCAGAGGGTTGTGCGGCATTGACGTGTGAGCCGAGAACAGTTTTTCCACAGTCCAGTTTTCCGGCAGTCTGCCGTCATTGTATATCAGTACCCTGTTCGGGTAGATGTGAATGTGTATCGGATTCCCCGTGCTGTAATCGCGGTGCATTATAGCGTTCAAAACCGCTTCCCTGAACGCTTGGCGGGGAATTGGATAGGTTTCCACACGCTGAAGCCCTTCATAGCTGATCATCCCTTTGAAGTATTTCAGGTACACCAAATCTTCGACCTTATCCGCCATCGTGATAAGCGGGCCGTGGATTTCGTCTTGATAAAGTATGTCGGCGGCGTTTTCAAAAAACCCGATTTTTATATACGCACCCGGAACCCAATTTTCAGGGTCTTGATGGAATAGGAGCAATGCGGCGCGTTTGAGATAATCGCCCTCGACGAGTCGTAGATTACGCAGAAGCATTTCATCCGCAATCTCCAAGTCTTGCGCCGTCAGGCGCGCACTGGCGATTGCCTTGCGGCGGGAATAACGCCGGTCGCACTTCGGATTTTGTTCGGCAAGTCCTCCAACAATTTTTTGATGTTGGCAACCCCGATGACTTCGCCATCGTCGCGTCTGCCGATTTCCAATGTTCCGCCGTCCGCATTGGCGAAGCCGCATATCACTTTGACGTACTCGTCGCGCCAAGTTTCTTTCCATTCAAAATTTTGATTCTCCAAGCAATTCACTCCTTGCATAGCCGCTATGCGTCCGATTGTTTGTCAGCGGGTTCGTTTTGTTCCATATCCATAATGTCGTATATCCCACAGTTCAGTGCTTTGCAGATTTTCAGCAGCACATCGGTCGTAATGTTCTCACCTTTGCTGAGTTTGGCAATGGAAGTCGTACTCACTCCCGAAACTCGTTTTAAGTCACGTTTGTTCATATTTTTGTCAATTAAGAGCTTCCAAAGTTTTTTATAGGTAATATTCATCTCTTAACCTCATTCAAAAGACATTGCAACACTCCATCGAATTACAATCGATGGCTTAACAACATATTCAAGCATTCCCTCACAGGAAATGTTCCGTTCAAGCACACGGATTTCGGTAACAGCGGTTTGCTTGTTGTTTCTCATTCATAAACAAGCCAAATTCACCGTCGAACGCACCATAAGGCATCCGGTGCCAAGCATAACACACCTCTATGAATAAATCAACCGTATTTTTGCGATTTCAAAAAATATTTTTGCAAAGAGCGGCTATTCTAATACAACAAGCGAATTATTCCAGTGTCCTGCGTCACCTAATCGTTGTGATAAACCGGCGAGGATTTTTTCGCCCGGCGAGGCGCAAAACGTAGGCGAACCCGAAGGTTCGGTGAGGCTTTGCAACAAAGCCCGGCGGAAAAAACCAACGATTGAAGGCCCTCATCGGCAAAACTCCGGCAATTCATCCAAGCCGCCCGGCACGGATGGTTTTCGTAAAACCCCAAATTCAAGAGAAAAGCAGTAACTATCAATGACAAAATAATACTGGACGAATCAAAAATAATTTGATATTCTTCTCAATAAGGGTTGGACACGCAAACCGGCGTTGGACTCTGATTTGTGCAAAAGGAGGGCGTCGCGCCCATCGTTATTTCCGACGGCGACTATAGCAGCCTTGTGGATGTGACGCTGGATATGAATGGCGCAACGCAGGGTACCGACAATATCAATTTCGTTGCGGTGGATGACGCGCCCGGTTACGCGGCGCGGATTACCTTTGGATTTGCGTTGCCCAAGGGCGCCGCTCTGCCTGCCGGCGGCACGATATTCCACACCGGCGACGATGAGGAAATCGCCATCGACCTCTCCACGTTGGAGGCCCTGTCCATAGAGGCGGAGGACACAGAGCCCCCCGCCGGTGTTGACTCTGCGGCCGACGATTTTGGCAAAAAGGCATTTTTTGGAGAATGGCTGCTCACCGCCATTACCTTCTATACCCCGGAGGAGGATAACGGCATCTACACCATCGACGGCACCATGAGCATATCCGAGGGCTTCGAGTATGGGCGAGATTTGATATTCAAAGAGGATATGGGAATGTCCTCGAATATCGATTTGCGTGCGCTGGTGGACGCGACGGACGAATTGCCCTTCTCTGTCGAAGAACTCAACCTGCTCGATTACTCCGGCTGGGAATATGCCGACGGAACGCTGACGCTCACCGCCGGAGGTCCCGCGTTTGCGGCGGCTTATGATGAAGCGTCCGGGGAACTGCGCCTGATGCGCAGCGGCGAGGTGGCTATTGCATCCACTGCCACAAACGGCTTGTTAACGCAATCCGGCTCGGTACTGCTTGATATAACGATGGCGTTCACCGCCAAATAGGATGTGTTCAAGGCAGGTGGGCATATTCGGTTTTCTGTTTCTGCCACCGCCAAAAGGAGCGCGGCATGAAAAAGATTCTCGTCAGCCAATGCCTGTACGGCGGGCGCGCCGTCCGATACGACGGCGCCGACATTCCCGAGACCGATCCCCGCTTCCTGCGCTGGAAGGCGGAGGGCCGGTTGGTGCCCGTCTGCCCCGAGGCGGCCGGCGGCCTGCCGACGCCGAGGCCCGAGGCGCAGCGCGTCGGCGAGCGGGTGCT
>JAISMX010000104.1 GCA_031276515.1 Eubacteriales Family XIII. Incertae Sedis bacterium
CCGATGTCGCTCTCGTCGGCGACGAATGCGAAGATGGGAATGCCCATGCGGGAGTCGATGATCCTCCGCATGATCTCCCCGTCCTTGTGAGAAACGACGGCCGCCGCGACGTCGGTCAGGTCCGAAAGTGCCAAATCCACCTTCGGACGGGCCGTCGCGAACAGCGCCGCCGTGTTTGCCGTGTGGCCGATGTTGAGTCTGCGCATTGTGTTTCATCCCCCTTTTTCACGCGCGCGGCGGTTTGCCCGCGCGCGCGTTCATAGTTACCATGATAGCATATTTTCGGCGACAAAACACGTACTATTTATTGCAAAAAAACCATTTTACTATTTCACGCGGATCATGATATAATAACCGAGAGGCGGCCCCTGTGAATTTAACCGCCTTCGATTCCCTGTAATCTACCCGTTGCGATGGAGGCGTTCAATGAAAGCCAAAATTACCCGTATGACCATTTTGTGTTTCTTGGTCGGGATGCTTGCGATATTGCTGATCTTGTTTTTTTACCTGCGAGCCGCGTTTGGCGACATTACGGAGGACACTTTCAAAAAACAGGCGGGCGAGTACGCCAACATGATCCAAAGTCAATTCGAAAACCCCGTTTCTTTCCTGTCCGGCTTGGCCAGCGTCGTTGAGGCGCAGGTCGCGTCCGGCGACACGGACAGGGTCGCCTTGCAGCGCTTGCTGCTTCGCGCCTTTGACGAGTACGATATCTCCGAGGGTACGGCTTTCATGATGGAGCCGAACGCTTACGACGGCTTGGATGCCGCGTATGTCGGCACGAACTATGGAACGGAAAAAAGCGGAAGAATTTCCTATTACTATTATCGCGACAAGGGCAAGACGGCCTACCGGCCCAAGGTTGAGGAGGAGGGCGAACAGGAATTCGTCCAGGAATACTACACGCTGCCCAAGGAGCGCAAGGCGGCGGTGTTCTCCGACCCCTATCTGTACACGCTCAACGACAAAACGGACTTCATGATCACGGCGAGCCAGCCCATGATCGACGACGGCGGCAAGGTGTTGGGCGTTCTGACGGTCGATATGTATCTGAACAGCATATACGAGGCCTTGTCGAGCGAAAAGATATACGAGACGGGGTACATCGTCGTTACGACCGAAACGGGCAAGCTGCTCTACGGCCCGAATCTCGGCGACGTGGGCAAGGACGCCGCGGCCGCCGGCCTTGCGTATGAGCTGCCCGAAGGCGGCGAGGTGCGCTATTCCAAAGCCCTGTCCGCGGTGAACGGCAAGTCGAGCGTGGTCGCGACGAAATCCGTCAAGCTTGGTTTGGCGGACAGCGGTTTCTACGTCTCCATAGTGGCGCCGGAAAGCGAAGCCAACAAGGCGTACATCACGCTTCTGATACTCATGGTCGCGATTTTCGCGATCGTGGGCGCGATCATCGCACTGGCGGTCAACATCACGATGGGCCGCGCGCTCAGGCCGCTCACCATGATGATGCATTTCCTGAAGCGTGTCGGCGAAAGCGGCAATTTGGCGCTTTCGGACGCGGAATGGGAAACGGTTCGCGCCGCCGCCGCGCAAAAGGACGAGGTCGGGCAATCCCTCTCCGCCTTCACAAAGATGATGGAACATCTCATCTACTACGACAAGGCGCTCCGCTCCATCGCGGATCGCGACCTGAGCGTCGATATCAAAACCCTGAGCGACAGCGACACGATAGGCCGTTCCCTGCGCGGAATGCTGGCCAATCTCAACGAGATGTTCGGTGAAATCAACCTTTCGGCCGATCAGGTGTCGGACGGCTCGCAGCAGATTGCGGACGGCGCGCAGAGTCTCGCGCAAGGGGCGGCGGACCAATCGGATTCCGTGGAACAGCTTTCGGCGTCCATTTCGGAAGTCACCGAGTCCATCGATGAGGTGGCCGCTTCCGCGAACAACCTTTCGGAACTCGGAGCCGGCATCAAAGTAAAGGCGGAACAGGGGACGGATCGCATGAACGAGATGATGGAAGCCGTGCGCGAGATCAGCGAGGCGTCTCACAGCATCAACAGCGTGATCAAGATCATCGACGACATCGCGTTCCAGACGAACATCCTCGCGCTCAACGCCGCCGTCGAAGCGGCGCGCGCGGGGCAGTACGGCAAGGGCTTCGCGGTCGTCGCCGAGGAGGTGCGCAACCTCGCGGCCAAGAGCGCGGAGGCCGCGAAGAACACGAGCAACCTGATCGAAAATTCCGTGAACAAGGCGGAATTGGGCGTCGATATCGCGGGTAAGACGAGCGAGTCTCTGGTGGAGATCGTGGACGGCGTCATCGATTCGAGCAAGATCATCGAAAAGATCGCGCGCGACATGAGCAGACAATCCGATATCGTGAAGCAGATCGACGCGAACGTCGGACAGATCACGCAGGTCGTCCGCATGAACACCGCCACGGCGGAGGAGAGCGCCGCGGCTTCGGAGGAGTTGAGCAGCCAATCGGCGGTGCTCAGCGGCCTGATCGGCAGGTTCACGCTCAAGGCGGGCGCGGGGGCCAAAGGCCGCGCGCTGCCTCTTGCCGCGCGGAGCGTCTCCGCGTCTCCGGCGCGGACGTTTGCGCCTCCGGCGCCGCAGACAAAACCCGCGCTTTCTTCCTCCCGCGCCGCGTCTCATGCCGCGGCGCCGCAACAGCAGCACGGCGCCGAATCTTTCACGTGGACGCCGGACCTCGAAACGGGGAACGAGCTGATAGATTCGCAGCACAAGCAATTGATCGAGGCCATCGCGAACCTCATGGACGCGTGTTCCGGAGGCAAGGGCCGCAGCGTCCTCGTGGATACGATAGATTTCGTCGAAAGCTATACGGCGAAGCATTTCGGCGATGAGGAAGAATTGCAGCAGCGGCATCGCTATCCGGATTATCCGAATCACAAGAAGCTGCACGACGGCTTCAAGCGCGTCGTCGCCGAGTTGGGGGCGCAGCTGAAAGAAGAGGGGCCGACGATAGCTCTCGTCGGCAAGGTCAACACGCACATCGGCGGATGGCTGGTGAATCACATCAAGCGCGAAGACACAAAGGTGGCGGCGCATTTGCGCGAAAGCAAATGAAGCTCCGCCCGGCGCGGAATGAGAGGCTTTTATGGAACAAAACATCAGAATAACGGAACCGGCGAGCAGCATCAGGCGCATGGCGCGGATGGAACTGCGGGGACGCTGGAAAACGGCGATCTTCGCGTACATACTCTTCGCTTTTTTGATTTCGGCGCCAACGGCGTTGATAGAACTTCTGTTTGGCGGAAGCGTCGACATCTTTGCGACCTATGCGCTTACCGCGCGCGAATTGCGCGCGCAGACGATGATCATGCTGTACATTGCGATCATAGAAGGTCCCCTGCTTTTGGGCCTTTCCGTTTTCACGCTCTCTCTCATCCGAGGCGCGAAGCACGGCCCCGGCATGATACTCGACGGCTTCAACAACTTTTTCAGGGCGTTCGGGCTGTTTTTGCTGTTTTCGATCTTCGTGTTCCTCTGGAGTTTGCTGTTTGTCATACCGGGCATAATCGCCTCTTTCGCGTATTCGCAGGCTTTTTTGCTGCTTGCGGACAATCCGCGCATCGGCCTTCGATACGCGCTCAAAGAGAGCCGCGCTTTAATGATTGGGAATAAATGGAAGTTGTTTTGCTTGGGACTCAGCTTTTTCGGCTGGATTTGCTTGACCGCCCTCGTTTTCTTTATCGTTATGGTTCCGGTCGCCGTGTTTCCCGTTTCTCTGCCGGGATTCTCGTCGGCGTTTTCCGATTATCCGGTGGCGGTCGTATCGCAGGTACTCTCCTTCATCGTTTATATCGTGTTTGCGCCGGTCTATATGTATATGCTGACGGCCCAAGCGATATTCCACGATATCCTTACGGGCCGCAGACGGCTTTCTCCGCCTCGTGACGGTTTTAACGCGGCCGCGGTCGGCGCGCCCGGCGAAAACGACCGCGATTCGGGAAGCGAATAGGCATGGGCGGACACGGCTTTATTCCCCTGCTCTTTGCCTCCGACATCAACGTGTACAGCGTGGCGCGAGCCTTTTACGAGCAGTACGGTCTGCGCGCCAAGGCGTTCGGAAAGGCGCTTTCCGGCCCCTGCGCGCACAGCCGAATCGTGGATTACGAGAGCGTGCGCGACGCCGACAGGCGAGATGTGCTGCTTGCGCTCGTCAACGATTTCGCGCGCGCGCACAGCGACCGCAAAATCCTCGCGATCGGCTGCGGCGACGCCTATGTCCGCAGCATAAGCGCGAACAGGGGTGCCTACGAGAAAAACGTGATCGCGCCCGGCATAGATCTCGCGTTGTTCGACACGCTCACGCACAAGGAGCGATTTTACGAGCTGTGCCGCAAAAGCGGCGTCGATTACCCGGACAGCTTCGTGCATCGCGCGGATATGGGCCGCGAGTACGCGCTGCCCTTCGACGGTCCTTTCATCGTCAAGCCCTCGAACGGCGTCGCGTATTGGGAGCATCCCTTCGCGGGTCAGAACAAGGTGTTCAAGGTGGCGACGCGCGAGGAGGTCGACGGCGTCCTCGCGCGCATATACGCCTCCGGCTATGCGGATTCCAACATCATACAGAACTTCATCCCGGGCGACGACAGCTTCATGCGCGTGGTCACCGACTATTCCGACCGCAACGGCCGCGTGCGCCTGTCCTGCATGGGTCATGTATTGCTCGAGGAGCACACACCGCACGGCATAGGCAACCACGCCGTGATTCTCACGGAGCGCAACGAAACCGTGCAGGCGCAGCTGGCGAAGCTGCTCGAGAATTTGGGCTACACGGGTTTCTCGAATTTCGATCTCAAGTATGACCGCAGAGACGGCAAATTCAAGGTGTTTGAACTGAACGCGCGGCAGGGAAGAAGCAACTACTACGTGACGGGCGCCGGCGAGAACATCGCGCGCTATCTCGTCGAGGATCTCATCTTCGAGCGGGATCTGCAACCCAAGTTCGTGACGGCCCGTTCTCTTTGGATGGTCGTTCCGAAGCGCGTGGCTTTCTCCTTCGTGCCGCGAACCCCGTATCACGCGGAGATGAAGCGTCTCATGCGCGAAGGCCGCTGCGTGAATCCGCTTCTCTGCGCGGCGGACGGCGGTCTGAGGCGCCGGCTCGTCGTCGGCAAAAATTTGCTGAGTCATTTTTTCAAATTTCGCAAGTATTACGGAAAGAAATCACATGAAAAACGGTAAAAAAATCGGCGTGATCGGCGGCATGGGACCCGCCGCGAGCGCGCTTTTCTACCGCATGACCGTGGAGCACACGAAGGCGCGGCGCGACCAGGATCACGTGGACATGATTCTGCTCAGCCACGCTTCGATGCCGGATCGCACCGAGGCGCTGCGCGCGGGGCGGCGCGCGGAATTGCTGAAATTGCTGCTAACGGACGCGCGGATGCTGGAGAGCTGCGGCGCCGGCGCCATCGCGATCACCTGCAACACCTCGCACGCGCTCGCGGACGAGCTGCAGGCGGGCATAGGCGTCCCCCTGATCAACATGGTGACGGAAGCCGCGCTCGAATGCGCGGAGCGCTTCGAGGGCGAGCCGGCGCGCGTCGCGGTGCTCGCCACGGACGGCACGCTGCGGGCGGGTTTCTACGCGCGCGCGCTGGAAGCGCACGGGTTGGAACCCTGGCTGCCGGACGAGGAGACGCAGGGTCTCGTCATGCGTCTCATATACGACGGCGTCAAGGGCGGCGGCCGCATCGAGCGCGAGGACTTTCTCGCGGTTGAGCGCGCGCTCGCGCGCGCGGGCTGCGATGCCGCGATCCTGGGCTGCACGGAACTGTCGGTGATCAAGGAAAAATTCAATCTGCCCGATTTTTACGTCGATGCCATGCTGACGCTGGCTAAGCGCGTCATCGTCTTCGCCGGCGGGGAATGGGTGTAAGGTAACTACTCAAACCCCACGCCATTTTTTCTTAACCGTAACATATATATGGTAAATTATGAATGAAAATATAAAAGGAAGCGCGAAGGAAGCGCCGCGTACGCTGCGCGATTGCGCAAAGCTGCTCATGGACGAGGGCCTGCTCGTCCGCGTTTCGCCGGCGGACGGCGCGGACGCGCGCGCCGTCACGAGCCTGTGCTACGATTCGCGGGAAGCGCGCGCGGGCGCGCTGTTCATCTGCAAGGGGGCGCGCTTCTCCGAGGAATACCTGTTGCGCGCCGTAGCCGCCGGCGCCGTCGCCTACGTCGGCGAGACGGAGTACGCGGGCGCGGGCGCGCCGGCTCTGATCGTTTCCGACGTGCGCGCGGCCCTCGCGGCTTTGGCTTCCGCCCACTCCGGAGAAGCGTGGCGCGCCCTGAAATTGGCGGGCGTGACGGGTACCAAGGGCAAGTCCACCACCGCCTTCTACATCAAATCCATTCTGGACGACATGCAGGCCGCCCGGCATGCGAAGCCGGCCGCCATCCTCTCCGGCATCGAGAATTTCGACGGCGTGATCCGCGAGGAATCGCATCTCACGACGCCGGAGACCTTGGAGATGCACGCGCATTTCAAGAACGCCGTCGACAGCGGCATGGAGTACGCGGTCATGGAGGTGTCGAGCCAGGGGCTCAAGTACGGCAGAACGCTGGGCCTGCGCTTCGACGCGGTCTGCTTTCTGAACGTGGGAGAGGATCACATCAGCGACATCGAGCATTCGGATTTTGAGGATTATTTTTCCTCAAAGCTCAGGATATTTCGTCAGTGCGACGCGGCCTGCGTCAACGCGGACGCGGCGGAGGCGGAGCGGATACTGGAGGCCGCCGCGGTTTGCCCGCGTCTTGTCACCTTTGGGCTTTCGCCGGGCGCCGACATACGCGCCGCGGACGTCGCGCCCTCGGGCCGAGGTCCGGCCTTCCGCGTGGAAAGCCGCATACCCGAGCTTTCCGGCGCGGATTTTGAAATCGCCATGTCGGGCTTCTTCAACGTCGAAAACGCGCTCGCGGCCATAGCCGTTTCCCATGTTTTGGGCGTACCCGTGCCGCACATGCGGGCGGGGCTTCGGGCCGCGCGCGTCGCCGGCCGGATGGAGGTGTTCGCGGGCGCGGACGGCAAGATCGTCATCGTGGACTACGCGCACAACAAGTTGAGTTTTGAGACGCTGTTCGCCTCGGTGCGGCGCGAATACGCGGGTAGGCGGGTCGGCATCGTGTTCGGCTGTCCCGGCGGAAAGGCCTTGGGCCGCAGGCGTGAGCTCGGCGCACTGGCCGGCGAATGCGCGGATTTCATCTATCTGACGGAGGAGGACGCCGGAGAAGAGGGGGTCGAGGATATCTGCCGCGAGATCGCCGCCCACGCGGCGCCCTTCGGCAAGCCTTGCCGCATCGTGCCGGATCGCGAGGAAGCCATACGCGCGGCCCTCGCGGAGGCGGACGCGCGGACGGTCGTGCTCGTGACGGGCAAGGGCCGGGAAACCAGACAGAAGCGGGGAAGCGTCTATGCGGACACGCCCTCCGATGTGGAATACGTGGAGAAATATCTCTAAAGCCCGTTGCCGGGCTCTAATAGTCTTCGGATTCGGCCGATTCGTCCTCGATTTCGTCCTCATACGTCTCGTCGTACGCGAGATCGTCGAAGGAGTGGACGGAAGCCGCAAGAGGATACCGCATGCAATCGCCGAAATCGAAGAAATGATCGGGGCCGCCGAGCCTTTCGAGACGGGAAAGCGTCAGCGCTTCGCAGACGCTCGTCTCGCTTTGCGCCCGGCTGTCCTTGTTTTCGCAGCGCACGTCGTCGTCGAACACGTACCACTGCCTGAAGCGCAAAAATTCCTCGGTGAACAGGTCGAGGCCTCGATTTTCGGCGCGGCGCGCGAGGCGCGTCATATTGCGCCCGATGGAATCGAGCAGCGCGTAGAACTCGGTTTGATCGTCCGGGACGCCCGTGAGCGCTTCCTCGAAATAGCCTTCCGTCAATTCCGCCAAAACCCTCTTGTCGACGCCCGAGAACAATTCTCGCAGCGGCTCAAAGGGGATGTCCCTCTCATTCTCCACGAGTTCCGCGTAATACTCGAAGAAGCCGAATTCCTCGGGATTTTCGATCTCGATCAGCTTTAACAGCTCGTCAATTTCCATCGCTTCCGCCTCCCCGCCGTCCGCGCAGCGCGTCCGTGCTTACGGTCTTGAACACGATGTCCGGGTTTGCCGATTCAAAGATGCGCCGTATCATGTTCACGAAGCTCTCCGACAAATCGCTCGCGTAAAAGGTGTTCTCAGCGCGCGCGGTCTCGGCGAACATATCGTGCCGCTCCAAAGCGTCGTGTATGCTCCGCAAGAGTTCACGCGAGGGGTCGACAATGCGCAAGCCCGGATAGAGTCTTTGGATGTTTCTGCGTATCAGCGGATAATGCGTGCAGCCGAGCACAAGGGTGTCTATGCCGTTGTATTCTATGAATTGATCCAGATAGTGGCGTATGGAAAGGTCCATGATTTCGTGTTCGATGATACCCTCCTCTATGAGCGGCACGAGGGCGGGGCAGGCCACCTGCGAGATGTCGAGTTCCTTGTTGTAGCCGAGTATTTTGTCGCGGTAAGCGTTGCTGTGTATCGTGGCCTTGGTGCCGATGATGCCGATGCGGTTCTTTGGTCCGCAGAGCTTTGCCGTCGCGTGGGCGGCGGGGCTGATGATGCCGAGGATGGGAATCGAGGGACGCCGCTTGCGCAGATCCTCAAGGCAGACGGAACTGACCGTGTTGCAGGCGATCACGATCATCTTCACGTCGTTTTCGACCAGGAAATCCGAGATTTCAAAGGAAAACGAGCGTATGGTGGAGATCGCCTTCGAGCCGTAGGGGGTTCTGGCGGTGTCGCCGAAATACACGATGCGTTCCCGCGGCAGAGCCTCCATGAGATAGGGGACGCAGGTGAGACCGCCGAGTCCCGAATCGAAGAATCCTATGGGGCGATTGTCCATGTGCTTGCTTCCTTTCGCTTTTAAACGGATTTGCTTCAATGCCAATATCATAAGCCGGATGGCGGCGGCGGTCAAGATGAATTGTGAAGAGTCGGATAAATATTGCTTTTTCCCACTCTTGCCGGTATTATTATGGTAAAGAAAGAGACTTCAGCGCGCGAATTCCCGAAAGGCGGTGATGGAGATGCGCAAGATGCCCATAGGCATACAGACCTTTGAGAACCTCATAACGGAGGGATACGCCTACGTCGACAAGACGGAATGGGTGTACAATCTGGCGAACGAGGGCAAGTATTTCTTC
>JAISMX010000108.1 GCA_031276515.1 Eubacteriales Family XIII. Incertae Sedis bacterium
GCGTCACCTAAAACTTTGTAAACCGCCGGTCTTTTTTCCGCCGGGCTTTGTTGCAAAGCCTCGCCGAACCTTCGGGTTCGCCTACGTTTTGCGCCTCGCCGGGCGAAAAAAATCCTCGCTGGTTTATCACAACGATTAGGTGACGCAAGACACTAGGCTCTCGAGCCACAGCCGCGCCGAGGCGTCGCTGGGCATGCGCCAGTCGCCGCGCGGCGACAGGCTGACGGTGCCGACCTTGGGTCCGTCCGGCATGCAGCTGCGCTTGAACTGCTGCGAGAAGAACCTCTCGTAGAACACGGCGAGCCGCTTCTTGATCGTTTCGCGGTCGTAGTCGCCGTCGAAAGCGCGCGCGGCGATGGCGAGCAGCTTTTCGGGTCGCATGCCGAAGCGCATCGTATAATACAGGAAGAAATCGTGGAGGATGTAAGGCCCGATCGCGTCCTCCGTTTTTTGCGCGATGCGCCCGTCGGCGCCGGGCGGCAGCAGCTCGGGCGATATTGGCGTGTCGAGGATGCGCCGCAACGTGCTCTTGAGGCGCGCGCCGGCGTCGCCCGGCGCCGCTTCCTCGCCGTCCGAAAGGCGGTGCTCCATGACCCAGGCGATCACGAAGCGGACGAGCGTCTTGGGTATGCCGGCGTTGACGCCGTACATCGACATGTGGTCGCCGTTGTAGGTGGACCAGCCGAGCGCGATTTCGGACAGGTCGCCCGTGCCGACGACGAGGCCGCCCTCCCGGTTCGCCAGGTCCATGAGGATTTGCGTGCGCTCCCGCGCCTGCGCGTTTTCGTAGGTGCGGTCGTGGACGGCGGGATCGTGGCCGATGTCGGCGAAGTGCCGCAGCACGGAATCGCCGATGGGAATCTCGCGCGCGTCGGCGCCGAGCAGCCGCATGAGCGCGTCGGCGTTCGCGTGGGTTTCGTCCGTTGTGCCGAAGCCCGGCATGGTGACGGCGATCATGTCGGAGCGCGGCCGCCCGAGCAGCTTCAGGGTTTCGGCGCACACGAGCAGGGCCAGCGTCGAGTCCAGCCCGCCGGAAACTCCGACCACGGTCTTGGTCGCGCGGCCGGCGTGCTCCAGCCTACGGGCCAGGCCCGCCGTCTGGATGCTGAAGATCTCGCGGCAGCGCGCGTCGACGACTTCGGGCGCGTCGGGAACGAAGGGCGTTTTGGGGTAGGCGCGCAGGAGCGCGTCGGCTTCGGTCAGCACGCGCAGCGGGAGGACGGAAACCGTTTCGCAGTCGCTTTTGTCCGCGAACATCGCCGCGCAGTCGGCCATGGATTTCGTCCGGCTGCGCTCGAATTTCAATTTTTCGTAGTCGACGTCGCCCAGAATCATGGCGCTCTCGCGCGCGAAAAGGCGGCTCTCCGCCAGCGCTGCGCCGTTCTCCGCGATGATGTCGTGGCCGCCGAACACGAGGTCGGTCGTGGATTCGTACACGCCGGCGGAGGCGTACGCGTAGCCGCAGATGTTTTTCGCGCTCTCCTGCAGCACGAGCGCGCGCCGGAAGGCCGATTTGCCGACGAGCTCGTTGCTGGCCGAAGGGTTGAAGAGGATCAGCGCGCCGTGCAGCGACAGCAGAGCGCCGGGGGAGACGGGCGCCCACAGATCCTCGCACAGCTCCATGCCGAACGCGAGCCCCGCTTCGTCGTCGCGGAACAGCAGACTACCGAAGGGTACCGCCTCGCCGAGCACGGAGACCCGCCGGACGCGGCCCGCGAGCGCGGCGCCGGACGCGAACCAGCGCGCCTCGTAGAATTCCTCCGCATTTGGCAGGAAAAATTTGGGAACTGCGCCGAGGATGCGGCCTTGTTGGATGAAGAGCGCGCAGTTGTACAGGTGATTTTCGACGCGCAGGAAAGCGCCGGCGATGAGGGCGGTTCGCAGGTCGGCACTCGCGCGGACGAGCGTCTCCAAGGCTTCCATCTGGCTTCGGTACAGCGCTTCCTGATGGAACAGGTCGCCGCAGGTGTAGCCGGTCAGACACAGCTCCGGAAAAAGGGCGACGCCGGCGCCCGCCGCGTCGGCCTCCCGCGCGCAGCGCAGGATTTCAAGGGCGTTGTGTTTCGGATCCGCGAGCTCGATTCTCGGCGTGATCGCCGCGACGCGGATGAGGCCGAGGGCTTTGTCTTGCATGAAATGTCCTCCGTGTTGTGCGCGATTTCGCTTTCTTCACTTTATCACATGCGGCGGCGCGGTTCAATCGTTTTTGCGGAAAAAAGAGGGATCAGACGCAGAACACGGCGTACAGCGGAACGGATTTGACGCCGTTCTCAAATCCAAAATTCTTGGATGAAACGCGAATCGAACGGGCGGGTTTGTATTTCGCCTCGAACATACGCAGACTTTTTGATTTTGTGTGCGTGCCGGTTTTCACTTCGACCGCGATGATGTCCCCGCTTTGTTGCAAGACGAAATCGAGCTCCGCCGTTCCGTCGTTCGTCCAGTAAAAAAGATCGTGGCGATTGCTTGCCAGAGCTTGCGCCACATAGTTTTCGGCGATGGCGCCGAGGAAGCCGTTTTCGATCTCGCTGGCGGATAGCACGATTTGCGGCGGAATGCCGCTTTTCATCGTCAACAGGCCCACA
Organism: Eubacteriales Family XIII. Incertae Sedis bacterium; assembly: GCA_031276515.1. Lineage (GTDB taxonomy): Bacteria > Bacillota > Clostridia > Peptostreptococcales > Anaerovoracaceae > JAITLA01. The sequence goes on from JAISMX010000108.1 coordinate 2,586, forward strand.
TCGCTCATATACAGCTTGAAAGAGGACAGGTCGCGGTAAACGGAAATCGGCAGGAAGCCATGTTCCAAGCGCTCGCATTTCAACACGATGCCCGCAAAGGCCAACCACTCGATCGCCGCGCCGAAGATGACCGCCGTGCCGCCCTTTCGCGCCAACTTGTATTGGAACTTTTTGTTTTCCTTCGCGAGTTGAACCGGGATGGAATTGTAGGCCGCCCGGATTTTCACGCTTTCCGCGTTGCTTGCGTACTTTGCCATGTCCGCGATGTAGTCGTTGATGATCTTGTTCTGTACGTCCGGCACGGTCAGCAAACCGGAGGTTTCCGCGTATTCCAAAATGGCCCGAGGCATTCCGCCTACAATCAAGTATTGCTTGTACAAATCGAGCGCCTTTTTGTGCAAGGCGTCGGGCAGGGCTTCATCCGCGTCAAATCCGCGTCTGATTTCCGCGCAGAGCCGTTCTTCGTCAAGGGCCCAAAGAAATTCCTCAAAATCCAATGGGAACAGCATCACGGAATCCACATTGCCGACGGGAAACGAGTATTGTTCGCGATTTATGGCGACGCCGAGCAGGCTGCCCGCGCAGAGGATATGGTATTCCGGCGTCAGCTCATTGAAGTACTTCAGCGAAGTCAACGCGCGTTCGCAGGACTGAATCTCGTCAAAGAGGATGAGCGTGTCGCCCGGAACGATCCGCTCCCGCGATTCCGCTTCCAAAAAGCGCAAAATACGCTCCGGCACGATGTTCTCGGCGAAATAGGAAGCGACCGTTTGATTGGTTTCAAAGTTGAAATAGGCGACGTTTTTGTAGTGACGCTTGCCGAATTCGCGTATGATATGGGTTTTGCCTACCTGTCGCGCGCCGTACACCAAAAGCGGCATGCGCCCGGACGGCCTGTTCTTCCAGCGGAGCAAATCTTCGGTGATTTTGCGTTTCATGGCGTTCCTGCCTCCTCGCGCCCGGATGTATGCATCATATCAAATTCTGATTTATAAGTCAAGAAAAATCATAGAAATTTGATATTTACCAATGACTTCGTGTGCGCCGGGCAAAAGCGGAGAGGAAATCGCAAGCGCGGATAAGCGGAAACCGTCTCTCGTGACAATAAAGAAGGTCTTGTGATCAGCGACGACGGAGGTATTGCGGACGGGCGCACCCGTCCGCCCCACGCCTGTCAGCGAGTTATCGTCATCGCGGACGCCGGCCGACCCCCAAAAGCGCTTTCAACTCGTCAAGGGGCCATAATTCGTTCGGGAACAACTCCCACGCGCCACCCTCTTTTCGAAATATCAGGTCAGGCTCGTCGCGAGAATTGTCATACGTCGCAAAGAAATCGCAGACCCGCACAAGCTCCGGAAGCAGGGCGAGCGCCCGATGGTAACGCTCCCTGATTTTATCCTCCGGCACGTCATGACCGCCGCCCAGCACGCGTTTTCTCACGCGCGCGACATTTATATCCGCGCTTCGCGTCAGCACGTACAGGCATTGCACGTCATAGTCGCGCGCCGCCGCTTCTTTCAGCAGGGACAGGTTCCTATCGGTGGAGAGAACCGTCTCGAAAGTGAAGTTTGCGCCGTTTTCGAGCAGGGTGCGCCGTTGCGCCTCGGCCAACTTCGCCGCGTCCATATCGGAAACGCCAAGCTGTTTTTTAATGTTGTCGGCGTTGACATACGCTCCGACAATCGTGACGCCCGCCGTGATCGTGCTCTTGCCGGAGCCGTTCGGCCCCGCAAACGCAAGCACGACGGGGCGGTCACTCGTTTCCGTCAACGTATTCCCTCCGCCCGTCGGGATAGGCAAGGAACGCCCGGTTTACCGCGGCGTCATACCGCGCTTCCGGCAGTCCGCGCGCCGCGTCGCGCTCACGGTCGGCCTTGACCGCGCCCTTTACCGCCGCGTTGAGCTCGCCTTGAGACAGGCCGGCGATACCGCTCCGGGCCGTCGTGATGGACGGCCTGAACGGCAGGGCCTTGTCGCGCTCCATCTGGAACAGGAACATCGTGATCGCCGTCGTCAGGTTCATCCCAAGTGCCTCGGCGGTCTTCTCGACCCGTGCCTTGAAGTCACTCCCGACGCGGACGGTGATTCTTGCGTCATTAAGCATAGATATCCGCCTCATTTCTTCGTTACTGATACCAGTATAGGCCGAAACCGAAGATTTGTCAACCGGTGTACGCACACAGGTCGCACAAATTTACAAATTGCAAATTTACAAATTCAATCTCATTCCGCCTCGCGAAGCCAATATCCCACGCCGATTTCCGTGAAGATGTATCTGGGCTCCGTCGGATTCTTTTCGATCTTGCGCCGTATGTTCGCCATGTTCACGCGCAGGATGCGGTTGTCGCCCATGAAGCTCGTTCCCCAGATTTCCTTCAGGATGTGCGCGTGCGTGAGCACCTTGCTGGCGTTCCTGCCGAGCAGCGCCACGATCTTGAATTCGTTGCGCGTGAGATGGGCGTTTTCGCCCGCGACGAGGACTCTGTGCTTGTCGTAATCGATCAGCAGCTCGTCTATGCGATAGCTGCCGGTTCCGGCCGTCGTTCCTTCGCCGCGCGTTCCTGAGCGGCGAATGGAGACTCTGATCCGCGCGAGCAATTCCGAGGAGCTGAAGGGTTTCGTGACGTAGTCGTCGGCGCCGGCGTCGAGCGCCGCCACCTTGTCCCTTTCGTGCGTCTGCGCGGAGACGACGATGATGGGAAGCTCCGTCCATTCTCGCACCGTTCTTATGATGTGAAGCCCGTCCATGTCGGGCAGGCCGAGGTCGAGAAGCACGAGATCGGGCATGGAGGAGGTGATCATCATGCAGGCGTCCGCGCCCGTCCGCGCGACGAGCACATCGTAATTGTTCACGCTGAGTACCGTCGAGAGAAAGCGGCAGATGCCGTTTTCGTCGTCCACGATCAAAATTCTGTCCTTATGAGACATTTGACGAATGCCCCTCCATAGGCAGGGAAAATCGAAAGCAGGCGCCTCCGCGCGACCCGGCTTCGGCGGAAACGCTTCCGCCGTGCGCCCGCACGATCGATGAACAGAGCGACAAGCCTATGCCCATGTTCCGCTTGCCGCCGGCGCGCTTGCCGTCCGCGGCGGCCTCGGTGAAGAAGAAATCGGTCTCCCGCAGCCGCTCCATGATTTCCGGGTCGATGTCGTCGCCGTCGTTTTCGACCGAGAACAGCGCCCGGTCTCCTCTTACGGCGAGCGAGAGCTCCACGCGCGTTGGCTTTCCTCCGTGGACGGCGGCGTTTTCCAGCAGGTTCATGATGACCTGTTCGATGAGCATGATGTCCATCGGAATGAAGATCGGCTCGTCGGGAATCGAGACGCAAAGCGCTATGTCGGGATAGCGCTTCTTGAATTTTTGCGAGGCCTCTCCGATCAGTTCTTCCGCCAGCTCGAGCGTCTTGTTGATTGCGGTTTCGCCCCGCATGCGCGTGACGGACAGCAGGTTTTCCACCATTCGGATGAGCCACGCGGCCTCGTCCAGTATTTCCTTGAGCAGCATGCGCCGCTGTTCGGCGGTAAAGGAGTCCTCATTTTCCAGAATCACGGACGCGGAGCCGATGATGGACGTGAGCGGCGTCCGCAAATCGTGCGAGATCGCGCGCAGAAAATTCGCGTGCAGCTTCTCCTTTTCCGATTCGAGGCGCAGCTTCTCCTGCCGCTTGACCTGCGTCGTGAGCGCGCTCGTGATGACGGACACGACGAACATGCTGAGAAAGGTGATGGGATAGCCCGATATCGTGAAATTGAACGCGAAATACGGGTAGGTGAACACGTAGTTGACGCCGAAAACCGCCACGAGGGAGGTGAAGATGCCGTAAAAGTACCCCTCCGTCAGCCTGGACACGATCAGGACGGTCAGGACGAAGATCAGGGGAATGGAGATGTCCGCGTCGCTGAACACGCGCAAAAAAGCGCAAATCGCGAAAGCGGTCGCTCCGGCGGCCGCCGTGATCAATGAATCCTTTGCGTTCAACGAAAGATATTTTTTCATATAAGCAATGCGTCGGCGGCCCTTTGCGCTCAAACCGCTTGCGTCCGCATATACTATAACACGGAATGAGCGCGTTGTACATAATTTGTCCGTCGCTTGCGACGGTCCTCCCGCGCCGTTATGCCGTTATACCGCGTCGCTTCGCCTTGCGATCTTTTCTCGCAGGATATCGTACGCGAGCTTGCCTTCGCGCGCGTCAACGTGATAGAACACGAAGCCGATGCATTTGTCGTCGTCGTCGCGTTTGCCCATGATGGCGAAGCCGCGAAGTTTTCTCGCCGGCGCGTCCGCGACGGAGGCGCCGACCCTGATGTGGCTGCATTCCGCGTCCGTCGAGGTTTCGATGTTTACGGCGCCGATAGACTCAAACGGAAGGGACAGCTCCTTGTTCGATTTGTGAAAGACGATGGCCCTTTTGTTCGTGATCACCAGCAGCTGCTTCGCGATGTGCTTCTCATCCCTGATGGGATTTATAAACAGGAAAAGGGGAACCCCCACGGTGACGACGAGTACGCCCGCCATGAATTCCGCAGCCTCGTCCAAGACGCAGAACGCGATGTAAGCGATGTTCAGAGCCAACAGAAGCACCGCGGCGATTGTCCAAAAGAGCATCGTCGATTTCTTGTTTTCATCGTTAAAAATGGAATAAGGCTTTGGCGTGGCGGTCCATTCGGGAACTTCGTCCTTGGCGAGTACGTCCTTCAGCAGTTCTTCAGCGTTCATGTTCGACTCCTTTGCAAAGCGGCGGGATGATGGAAGAAACGGTGCGCGCCGGTCGCGTTTGCGCGCGCACAATTAAGTACAGTATATGGAAAAATTCGTTAAGCCGGTGTAAAGGACGGGAGGAATGCCGCAAAAAATCCGCTAAGAAAAGTTACTACTCGAACGCCACGCCATTTTTGTCCATCTCGGAACCTGCCGCCCCATATTGCCTTCCTCACGTACGTCTTATGTACGCTCCGGGAGCCAACATGCGGCTCCGCCGCATTCCTCCGCTTCGCTTCGCTGTCCGTTTTTCCAACGCAGCTGAAGCTGCGGGAAAAAGGCAAATGGGTCGGCAGAACCCGATCTGAGCAAAACTAAC
>JAISMX010000121.1 GCA_031276515.1 Eubacteriales Family XIII. Incertae Sedis bacterium
CTGGCGGCCACGCGCGCGGACGCGGGCGATCCCAAGGCGGAGGACGCGGCGGAGCGGCTTTCCTCCCGCCCCGACATCTTCGCGTCCTGCTACGGCGTGAACAGCCTCGCGCGCATATCGCGGGAATTCACGGAGAAGTTGGCGGGAAAGAACGACCCGCTGCCCGAAGAGCTTCGCGGCATGGATCCCATCCAAAACGTAAGCGCGGACACGCCGCCCGCCTTCCTGTGGCATACCGCCCGCGACGGACGCGTTTCCGTGCAAAACTCGCTCGACCTCGCCGCGGCCCTGACGGAACATGGCATCGCTTACAGCCTGCATGTCTTCCCGCACGGAGATCACGCGCTGGGTCTCGCCGAGGGCGTTCCGCTGACCGAAGGCTGGCCGGAGCTGCTGAACCGATTTTTGCTCGATTTTGGGTTTTGATCCGCTCACAAACAAATAGATATTTAGTAGTATACCTCTTAAAAATTATATTAAACATCCGGTTTCCATAGGTTGACAATAACGGACAAAGGATATAATATGATTGGTGCAAAGAGCGGCGTTCGAGTGGTTTTGATTGATATCGCTCGGCGGCGGCTTTTGCTTGAACAAATCAATACAATTGGACGGAGGAGGAGAAGATGATCTTGGTGAATACCGATTACATTTCCGGAAAAGAGTTGGAAACGCTTGGGCTGGTAAAGGGCAGCACCATTCAAACGAAAATTTTCGTCAAAGACATAACCCAATCCTTAAAATCCTTGGTGGGCGGCGAATTGAAAGCCTATACCGAAATGATGAACGACGCGAGGGACTTGGCCACCAAAAGGATGGTGGGCGACGCGGAAAAACTCGGAGCCGACGGTATCGTAAACATAAGGTATGCGACGTCGGCGGTAATGCAAAGCGCCGCCGAAGTGATCGCGTACGGCACGGCGGTGAAGTTCAGATAATATGAATAACAGGAATTCCCGCGTGAACCGGATGCGCATCGGCACGCTCTGCGTACGCGGCGCAGAAGACAAAAACAATACGACGGGCGCGATAAGCGTTCCCGTGTACCAGTCGGCGACCTTCGCCCATCCCGGCGTGGGGCAAAGCACGGGTTACGACTATTCGCGCCTGCAAAACCCAACGCGGGAGGCGCTGGAAAATCTGGTCGCGGCATTGGAGGGCGGCGACGACGCGATGGCGTTCGCGACGGGCATGGCGGCGATGGCGACGCTTTGCGAGCTGTTCGCGCCCGGCGACGGCATCCTCGCGTCCGGCGACCTGTACGGCGGCTCGGTGCGGCTGTTCGACAATGTGATCGGGCGGCACGGCATCGCCGTGGACTATCTCGATACCGGCGACGCGGAAAACGTCCGAGGGCGCATACGCGAAAACACGAAGGCGATTTTCGTGGAAACGCCGACCAACCCCACGATGCTGGTTACGGACGTCGCCGCGATTTCGGCGATCTGCAAGGAGCGCGGCCTGCTGCTGATCGTGGACAACACCTTCCTCACGCCGATCTATCAGCGCCCCATCGAACTCGGCGCGGACGTCGTGCTTCACAGCGGAACGAAATACCTCGGGGGCCACAACGACACGCTCGCGGGCTTTCTCGTGACGGCAAACGCCGAGCTGTCCGAAAGGCTGCGCTTTCTGTACAAAACGGTGGGCGCCTGCCTCGCTCCGTGGGATTCGTTCCTGATTCTGCGCGGCATAAAGACGCTCGCCATCCGCATGGAACGCATAACCGAGAACGCCCGCAGAATCGCCGCGTGGCTCGAAGCGCAAAACGATGTCGAAGCGGTGATGTATCCCGGCGAGAGCGGCGTGATTTCCTTCAGGGTGAACAGTGCGGAAACGGCGCGGAAAATCCTCGGCAACGTGAAAACGATACTGTACGCAGAGAGTTTGGGTGGCGTGGAGTCGCTGATCACCTACCCGATACTGCAAACACACGCCGACGTACCCGCGGAGACGCGGGAAGCCCTGGGCATAGACGAGCGGCTGCTGCGATTGTCGGTCGGCATAGAGGCCGCGGACGACCTTGTGGCGGATTTGAAGGCGGCGCTGCATGAAATATGATTTTGACGCGACAATCGACCGGCGCAACACGAATTCGCTGAAATGGGACTTCGCGCGGGAGCGCGGCAAGCCGGACGGATTGCTGCCGATGTGGGTCGCGGACATGGATTTCCCCGCGCCCCCCGAGGTTTTGGCGGACATCCAAAAGGCGGTTGGCCACGGCATATTCGGCTATACGGAAACAAACCGGGATTACTACGATGTGCTGTCAAAGCGTTTCGGCGAGCGCTTCGGCTATTCGTTCGGCAGGCGCGACGTGCTGAAAACGCCGGGCGTCGTGTTCGCGCTCGCCTTGGCGGTCAAGGCCTTTACCGAGCCGGGCGACGGCGTGCTGATTCAAACGCCCGTCTACTACCCCTTTTACGAGGTCGTCCGCGCCAACGGGCGAAGGATCGTCGCGAATCCGCTCGTCTACGAGAACGGCGCGTACTCCGTCGACTTTTTGGACTTCGAGCGAAAGCTCGCCGAGAGCCGCGCGAAGCTGTTCCTGCTGTGCAGCCCGCACAATCCCGTCGGGCGGGTGTGGACGAAGGAGGAGCTTTCGCGAATCCGCGCGATATGCGAGGCGCACGGCACGCTCGTCGTGTCGGACGAAATCCACTGCGATTTCGTTTGGGACGGGCGCGAACACACCTGTTTCGGGCTGCTCGACGAAAACGCCGTCGTCGCCACCGCGCCGAGCAAATCCTTCAATCTCGCGGGCTTGCAGGTCTCCAACGTCATCATCAAGAATCCGGAGCTGCGCCGCAGGATGAAAGCGGAGATGGACAAGTCCGGATACAGCCAGCTGAACGCCTTGGGGCTCGTCGCCGCGCACAGCGCGTACGCCAAGGGCGAGGCCTGGCTCGACGAATTGAAAATCTACCTCGCGGAAAACATCCGCTTCGCGCGCCGATTCGCGGAGGAGCGATTGCCGCGCATGCGGCTCGTCGAAACGCAGGGGACCTATCTGCTCTGGTTGGATTTTCGCGGATACGGTCTCACGCAAGAGGCGCTCGACGCGAGGATCACCGAAGGCGCGAAGCTCTGGCTCGACGGCGGCACGATGTTCGGCGCGGACGGCGCGGGCTTTCAGCGGATGAACGTCGCCTGCCCCAGATCCCTGCTTTCCGAGGCCCTGAACAGGCTCGAAACCGCGTTCCAAACGCTTTGAAACGGGCGGTGTCCGGTCCGCGGACACCGAACGCCGTCTGATCGTCTCATCTTGCCAATTGGAAAACTTCTCCGCTTGACTGTTCGCGCGGCGCAACGTAAAATAGACGCAGGGACATTGTATTTGGACGAAGCTTCTCGGAGCGTCGAATCGCTGCGACGCTTTCGCGGGCGCGCCGTCAAAACAAACAAAGGGGAGGGATTCATATCATGAAATTGCTGATCATCGGCGCCGGCGGCGTTGGAACGTCCGCCGCAATGATCATCAAACGCGCCGGAAAAGAGGGCGAATGGGCGGAAAAGGTCGTCGTCGCGGACTATAACGCGGCGCGGGCCGGAGCGGTCGAAAAGCTGCTCGGCGATCCGCGCTTCGTCGCGGAAACGGTCGACGCCCGCGATCCCGCGAGCATCAAGGCCGCGATCCAAAAGCACGGCGCGAACTTCGTTCTGAACGCGGTCGAGCCGGCCTTCAACGAAACCATCTTCGACGCTTGCTTCGAGGCCGGCGCGGGCTATATGGACTGCGCCATGACGCTCTCGAAGCCGCATCCGGAAAAGCCCTTCGAATGCGCGCACATCAAGCTCGGCGATTACCAATTCGAGCGGCATGAGGCCTGGGAGAAGGCCGGCCTGCTGGCCATAGCCGGCTCGGGCGTGGAGCCCGGCATGGCGGACGTCTTCGCGAAATTCGCCGCCGTGCATCTCTTCGATTCCATCGACGAGGTCAACGTGCGCGACGGCGACAACTATTCCGGCGGCGGCGACTTCGGGTTTTCGGTCTGGACGACGATAGAGGAATGCCTGAACCCGCCCGTCGTCTGGGAAAAAGGCAGGGGCTGGTTCACGACGGAGCGCTTCTCGGAGCCGGAAATATTCTATTTTCCGGGCGGCATAGGCGATGTGGAGGTCGTGAACGTCGAGCATGAGGAGGTGCTCCTCGTGCCGCGCGTCATAGACTGCAACAGGGTCACGTTCAAATACGGCGTGTCGCGCGACATGCGGCGACTGCTTCTGAATCTCGAATCCGTGGGAATGACGGACAAAAATAAGAAAATCAGGGTGGGAGACGCGGAGATCGCGCCGCGAGACTTTCTTGTGAAGGTCGTTCCGAGCCCCGTCGATTCCTCGGATCGGATGGTCGGCAAGGGCTGCGGCGGCACGTGGGTCACGGGTACGAAGGACGGCAAGCGGCGTTCCGTGTTCATCTATCAATTGTCCGACAACCAAGAATGCATCAAGAAATACACGACGAACTCCGTCGTCGCGCAGACCGCCGTCGGCCCCGTGATCATGCTCGAGCTGATAGACAAGGGCATCTGGAATCTGAAGGGCGTTCACGGGCCGGAATCCTTCGATCCCGATCCCTTCGTCGAACGGCTCGCCAAGTACGAGTTTCCGGCCGCCATACGCGAGATGGATTCGGAATACGCCGACGCGCTGAACGAGAAGAAGCTGCTCGACGCGATGCGCTGAGCGCGCGGTCGCGGCGTTTGAGCGGTCACACCCGGCGCCTGTCAACGGGCTCCGGCTTCCCGCCGGCCCTTACACGAGCACGTCCAAAATATGCTCCGAAGGCGGTGCGGGGGCGCTTGCCCCCGCGCTCTCCGCTATGCTGAGCATCTGTTCGACGGATTGCTCCTGCAAATCCATGACCTTTCGCATCATTGTGTAATCGATCGATTGCGCGATTTTCATTTGGCTGAGCGACATGCTCATGGCCGCTATTCCGTAAAAATCCATGTCGTACCTTCCTCTCCGGTTGCAGTCCTCACGGATACTTTTATCGACCGGCGGACCGGAAACTTTAGTCTCCGCCGAAAAATCGTTTGGAATCGGGTCCGGAATCGCTTTTGGAAGTTTTGGAAGAATCTCAAAAATTCCTTGAAATCGCGCTGCGGGTGTGGTAGACTGACAATTGCGTTGTTATGGGCGATCCTCCGATGGGAGTGTGCGGCATTTGGCTTCCGCACAATGGGCGATACCCCCTCGCGAACGCCCGAGAGCGGACAGCGCGGCGGTTGTGCTTTTTTAATCCCGAAGCCGGGTGAAAAAAAGCAAGCGATTGCGCAGGATTTTTTGGCCGGCGCGAAGCGCGAAGGAGGTATAACATGGATGTTATAAGCGCAATTTCTCAAGAGTATTTAAGAAGCGATATCCCCGATTTCAACGTCGGCGATACCGTAAAGGTTCACATCAAGATCGTGGAAGGCAGCCGGGAAAGAATCCAGATATTCGAAGGCTTTGTCCTGAAAAAGCAGAACGGCGGCGTCAGCCAAACCTTCACGGTCAGGCGAATCGCTTCCGGCGTCGGCGTCGAAAAGACTTTCCCGATGCACTCGCCGCGAATCGACAAGATCGAGCTCGTGCGGCGCAGCGACGTCCGCAGGGCCAAGCTGAACTACATGCGCAAGCGAACCGGCAAGGCGGCGCGGCTCAAGACCAAGGAAGTCAGGAATTAGAAATCGTTTTGGTCGATCAAAATCGGGAACCTTTCGCGGGTTCCTTATTTTTGTTTTGTTGCGATTTTCGGAAATGAAAGCGGGCGGCATGGACAACATCAACTGGTACCCGGGCCACATGAAAAAAACGCGAGAGTTGATTCACGAGAATCTGAAACTCGTGGACGTCGTGCTCGAGCTCGTGGACGCGCGCATTCCCGCGTCCGGCAGGAATCCGATCTTGGACGCGCCGGCGCGCGGCAAGAAGCGCCTTTTGCTGCTGAACAAGAGCGACCTCGCCGAGGAAGCGGAGAACGCGCGGTGGTTGGAGCATTTCCGCGCCGAAGGCACGGGCGCATGGCTTCTGAACGGCGTAAGCGGCGAAGGCGTTAAGGCTATGCTGCGGGCGCTGTCCGCCTTTTGGGACGAGAGGAGCGCAAGCGGCGCGCGCACCGGACCGCTCAGGCTTATGGCGGTCGGCGTGCCGAACGTCGGCAAGTCCTCGCTGATCAACCGGCTGGCCGGCAGAAAGAGCGCCAAAACGGGAGACCGCCCCGGCGTCACGCGGGGCAAACAGTGGATTGCCCTTGAAAACGGCATGCGGCTCTTGGACACGCCCGGCATACTTTGGCCCAAGTTCGAGGACAGGGATATCGGGCTCAAGCTGGCCTTTTGCGGTTCCATACGGGATGAAATTCTCGATACGGAGGAATTGGCGCGCGCGCTCGTTCAAACCCTGCTCGCCGTGCCGGAGCATGCGGGCTTCCTTGCGGCGCGCTATCGCTTGGACGCGGAGCTTGTGCGGCGCTGCGCGGGCGTTCTCTCGCGGCGCCGCGCGGGCGCGGCGCCGGCCGAGGCCGAGGTTTGCGACGGCGAGCTTCGCGAAGCTCGCGCGGAGGACGGCGCACCCGCCATCCTCGAGGCCATAGCGCTGAACCGGGGCTTTTTGCTGCACGGGCGGCGCGCGGATTCGGAGCGAGCCGCGAAAACCCTGCTCGACGAGTTTCGCGCGGGACGCCTTGGCCGCATCACGCTCGAACGCGCGCCGCGCGGGAATCGAGCGATAAGGAATTGCAATGACCAAGGGTGAGAGGGAATCGCGTCTTGCGCGGCGGGCCGCCGAAATGCGCGAATTCGAAGACGCCCTCCGCGCGCGCGGCGTCCTGCGCATAGCCGGCGTCGACGAGGTGGGGCGCGGCCCCTTGGCCGGCCCCGTGACGGCCGCCGCCGTCGTGCTGCCGCCGGATTTTTCGGTTCTCGGGGTGGACGATTCAAAGAAGCTGTCCGAAAAGCGCAGGGAAGCGCTCGACGAGATCATACGCGCGGAGGCGCTCGCCTTTGGGCTGGGTTTCGCGGACAACCGCACGATAGACGAAATCAACATTTTGGAGGCCACGAAGCTGGCCATGCGGCTGGCCGTCGAGGAAGCCGCGCGCGTGCTCGCGGCGGCCGTCGCGGACGCCTGCGGAGCGCCCGCGACGATAGAGCACATCCTCGTGGACGCCCTGCGCATCCCCGGTCTCGATGCGCCGCAGACGGCGCTGATCAAGGGCGACGAAAGGAGCGTTTCCATAGCGGCCGCATCGATTGTGGCGAAGGTTGCGCGCGACCGGCTCATGCGCTCGTATCACAGAAGCTATCCCGCCTACTCCTTCGACCGGAACAAGGGCTATGGAACGAGGGCGCATCTCGCGGCCATTGAGATCGAGGGTCTCTCTCCCCTGCACCGCCGCAGCTTCTGCCGGCGTTTTGCCGCCGCGCGACCCCTCATATAATTACAATAACTATATATTTTATCTTAAATTTTACATAAATGTATTCTTGACAAAGTTTTCATTATAAAATATCATGTAAGCATGGACAGAGAATTTATTGAACGCTTGCTGAACGCGGTGGCCGCGGGCGAAAAGAGCCCCGCCGAGGCTGCGGAAACGCTCAAGGATCTGCCGTACCGGGACATGGGCTTCGCGAACGTGGATCGTCACCGCGCGCTTCGCTGCGGCGCGGCCGAGGTCGTGTTCGGCGGCGGCAAGACGCCGGAGCAGGCGGCTCGAATCATGGAGGAGCTGGCTTCGACGAACGCGAACGTGCTGTGCACGCGGGCCTCCGAGGAGATGTACGAGGCCGTCAAGCGCAGACTGCCGGACGCGCGCCACGAACCGACGGCGCGCATGATTCTGCTGCGGCGCGATACGGCGCGGCGCGGGGGCGCGGGCGTGGCCGTCGTTTCGGCCGGCGCCGCGGACATGCCCGTCGCGGAGGAAGCGGCCCTCACCGCCGAATTCTACGGCAGCGCGGTTTTGCGCGTGTACGACGTCGGCGTGGCGGGCCTGCACCGGCTCCTCGACCGCATCCCCGACATCCGCGCCATGAACGCCATCGTGGCCGTGGCCGGCATGGAGGGCGCGCTCGCGAGCGTCGTGGGCGGTCTCGTGGACAAACCCGTGTTCGCGGTGCCGACGAGCGTCGGCTACGGCGCGAGCCTTGGCGGGCTGGCGGCGCTGTTCGCCATGCTCAACGGCTGCTCGCTCGGCGTGAGCGTGCTGAACATCGACAACGGCTTCGGCGCGGGCTATCTGGCGGCGATGATCGACAGAATGGCGGCGCCGCGCGCGGAGGGGGAATGAGCCCGGCCAAGGAAATCGGCGGCGGCATTCCCGTGATTTCGGCGGCCCGAGGGCCGGAACGGAGAAGAACATGAAACGCGTATTGTATTTTGATTGCGTCGCGGGCATAAGCGGCGATATGACGCTCGGCGCGCTGATTCATCTGGGCGCGGACGCGGCCGGACTGCGCGCGGAGCTGGACAAGCTGGGCGTTTCCGGCTTTTCGCTCGCCATAAACAAAGCGCAGATGAACGGCATCACCGGCGTGAATCTCGACGTGCGCATAGACGGCGCCGGCGAAGAGGACGCCTACACCCACGCGCACGCGCACGGGGGCGCCGACCACTCCCACGACGGCGAGGGCGGCCACAGGCACGATCACGGCCACGCGCACGTTCACGCGCATACGCACGACCACGCGCGCGCCCGCGAGCATGCGCATGCCCGCGGCACGGAGGAAGGCGCGGAGCACCGCAGCTTCAAATCCATCCGCGCCCTGATCGAGAGCAGCGGCTTAAACGACGCCGTAAAGCGAAGCGCCGTCGCCATATTCTCGGCGATAGCGGAGGCGGAGGCCGCCGTCCACGATATGCCGGTCGAGGAGGTCGTGTTTCACGAGGTCGGCGCGCTGGACTCCATCGTCGATATCGTCGGCGCGGCGATCTGCGTGGACATGCTCGGCGCGGACGAGATCCTGTGCTCGCCGGTTCACGACGGCAGCGGATTCATACA
>JAISMX010000126.1 GCA_031276515.1 Eubacteriales Family XIII. Incertae Sedis bacterium
CGAGGTGATCGACTACGTCATAGAGAAGTACGGCGCCGACAAGGTCGCGCAGATCATCACCTTCGGCACCATGAAGGCCAAGGCCGTCGTGCGCGACGTCGGCCGCGCGCTGGACATGAGCTACGCGGAGGCGGACGCGATCGCCAAGATGATTCCCTTCGACCTCAAGATGACGCTCGACACGGCCCTCAGGACGAGTCCCGAGCTGCAGAGCGCCTATGGCGGCGACGAGCGGGTGCGGAAGCTGATCGACACGGCAAAGGCGCTCGAGGGCATGCCGCGGCACGCCTCCACGCACGCGGCCGGCGTCGTGATCTCGAAGCGCAGCATCGACGAATACGTGCCGCTCTACAATTCCGACAAGGGCGTCAGCACGCAGTTCCCCATGGGAACCATAGAGGAGCTCGGCCTTCTTAAAATGGACTTTCTCGGTCTGCGCAACCTCACCGTCATCCGCGACGCGCTGGCCTTCATCGAGCGAAATCACGGCGTTTCCATCGATTTTTCGCGTTTGAGACAGGACGACCCCAAGGTGTTCGAGCTGATAGCGAGCGGCAACACGCAGGGCGTTTTTCAGTTGGAAAGCTCGGGCATGATCCGGTTCATGAAGGAACTCAGGCCGGACTGCTTCGAGGACATCGTCGCGGGCATCGCCCTCTACCGCCCCGGCCCCATGGCGTCCATCCCCGATTATCTCAGGAACAAAAAGAATCTCAAAAAAGTACAATACGTCCATGAGAGCCTTGTCCCGATTCTGTCCGTCACCTACGGCTGCATCGTCTATCAGGAGCAGGTGATGCAGATCGTGCGCGACCTGGCCGGCTACACCTACGGTCGGAGCGATTTGGTGCGGCGCGCCATGAGCAAGAAGAAGATGGATGTCATGCTGCGCGAGGAGGAAAAGTTCATCTTCGGCGAGACGGATGCGGACGGCGATGTGACGGTGGAGGGCTGCGTGCGCAGGGGCGTGCCCGAGACCGCGGCGCGGGAGATATTCCGGCAGATGATCAGCTTCGCGGAATACGCCTTCAACAAGTCTCACGCGGCGGCCTACGCGGTGCTCACGTACCGCACGGCCTATCTCAAGGTCTATTATCCCGTGGAGTTCATGGCCGCGCTCATGACGAGCATGATGGGCGACGCGGCGCAGGTCGCGAAATACGTGCGAAACTGCGCGGAGATGGGCGTTGAGGTGCTGCCGCCCGACATCAACGAGAGCGAAAAGAAGTTCAGCGTCAAGGACGGCAAGATACGCTTCGGGCTGCTCGGCGTCAAGAACGTGGGCGAAGGCGCCATCGACGCGATCCTGCGCGCGAGAGCGGAGAAGGGCGCACCGACGTCCATTTTTGAATTCATAGACAACATAAACATCAACGAAATCAACAAAAAGGCCGTCGAGAGCTTGATTCTGGCCGGCGCGCTGGACTGCCTGCATCCCAATCGCGCGGCGCACATCGCGGTCTACGAGAAGCTCATGGAATCGGCGCAGGCGAGCGCGCGCAAGACGGTCGAGGGCCAACTGTCGCTGTTTGGACTCAACGGCGAGGAGATGCGCGGCGCCGCCGCGAGCAACAACCTTCCGCTCGTAGAGGATTTTTCCAAGCAGGAGCGCATGGCTCGCGAAAAGGAGATGCTGGGCATCTACCTGACGGGGCATCCGCTGTCGGATCGCCGCGAGATCATCGATAAGGTGTCGGACATAACGACGGAGGAAATCGTCGCCTTTAAGGAGAATCCGAACGTGCGCGACAACATGAAAACGCTGATGGTGGCGATCATCAACCGCAAGAAGACGCAGATTACGAAAAGCGGCAAAATCATGGCGTTTTTGGACATCGAGGATCTGTACGGCACGGTGGAGGCGATCGTCTTTCCGAGCGTGTACGAGCGCTGCGCGCAGGCCATCTTTGAGGATGCCGTCGTGGTGCTGCGCGGAAAACTGAGCTTCAAGGACGAGGAAACCCCGAAGATCATAGCGGAAAAGATCACACCCGTGGACGTGGCGGAGGAATTCTACCGCCGCAAGGAGCGTGAAACGGCGGCGAAGACCGCGGTGTAGAGAGAAGCAAAAGGAGGATTTTGACCATGAAACGAATCGGCGTACTGACCAGCGGCGGCGACTCGCCCGGCATGAACGCGGCCATCCGCGCCGTCGTGCGCGGCGCCATCTACAACAATATGGAAATATACGGAATAGAGCGCGGCTACGAGGGCTTGATCGCGGGCGACATCAAAGAGCTTTCGGTATCATCGGTTTCGGACATCATCCAGCGCGGCGGCACCATGCTGCGCACGGCCCGCAGCGCGCATTTCATGGAACCCGAAGGCTTCAAGCGCGCCGTGGACATGCTGGAAAACTTCGAGATCGAGGGGCTTGTGGTGATCGGCGGCGACGGTTCTCTGAAAGGCGGTCTCGACATATCGAAGGCCGGGGTGACCGTGATCGGTCTGCCCGGCACCATAGACAACGATCTTCCCTACACGGATTTCACGATCGGCTTTGACACCTCGGTCAACACCGTGCTGCAGGCCATCAGCAACATCCGAGACACCTCGTCCTCGCACGAGCGCAGCACGGTCATAGAGGTGATGGGCAGGAGCTGCGGCGACATCGCCCTCTACGCCGGTCTCTGCGGCGGCGCCGAAACGGTGCTGATTCCCGAGGCCGAACCCAATATCAACGCGATCTGCCGCAAGCTGATACAGGGCAAAAACAGAGGCAAGCTGCACAGCATCATCATCAAGGCGGAGGGCGTGGCCGTCAGCACGCAGGAATTGGCGGACATCATCCACGAGCGGACGGGTCTCGACACGAAGGTGGTCGTGCTCGCCTACATCCAGCGCGGCGGTTCGCCGACCGGCAGGGACAGGATGCTCGCGAGCCGCATGGGCTACAAGGCGGTCGAACTCCTGCGCGACGATTCGAGGAGCCGCGCCGTCGGCATACGCGGAACGGAGATCGTACACTACGACCTCGAGGACGCGCTGCGGATGACGCGGGAGTATAACGGCGATATAAACGATCTGGCGGAAATCCTTTCCATCTGATCGTCTCCCGCATTTGGAGGAAGCACGGACATGAATAAAAAACGCACAAAACTGATCTGCACGATCGGCCCCGCCAGCGCGGACAAGGAGACGCTTCGCGATATGATTCTGGCCGGCATGGACGCCGCCCGGCTGAATTTTTCGCACGGCTCGTATCCCGAACACAAGGAAAAGATCGATCTGATCAAAGAGCTCCGCGCGGAGCTTGAATTGCCCGTCGCCGTCATTTTGGATACGAAGGGACCGGAGATCCGCACGGGAATCTTCGAGGGCGGCGCCGCAGAGCTGAAAGAGGACCAAACGTTTACGATAGAGACCGAGGACTGCGTCGGCAACGCCGAACGCTGTTGCACGAGCTACGAGGCGCTTGCGCGCATCGTGAAGCCCGGCGACAGGATTCTGATAGACGACGGGCTCATAGGTCTGAGCGTGGACGAGAGCGACGGCGTTCGCGTGCGCTGCACCGTGCGGAACGGCGGCGTCGTCAAAGACCGCAAGAGCATCAATCTGCCCGGCGTGCATTTGGATCTGCCCGCCATGTCGGATCGCGACAAGGACGATATAGAGTTCGGCATCGAGCAGGATGTGGACTTCATCGCGGCTTCGTTCATTCGCAAGGCTTCCGACGTGCGGGAAATCCGCAAATTCCTCGCGGTGCTGAGCGGACAGCAGATCAAAATCATATCCAAGATCGAGAACAGGGAGGGCGTTGACAACATAGACGAGATCATCGCGGCCTCCGACGGCGTCATGGTCGCCCGGGGCGACCTCGGCGTGGAGATACCGCCGGAGGAGGTTCCCCTGATACAAAAGGAGATCATCAAGCGCTGCAACAGCCACGGCAAATTCGTAATCACGGCCACGCAGATGCTGGATTCGATGATTCGAAACCCGAGACCGACGCGCGCGGAGGTGGCCGACGTCGCCAACGCCGTCCTCGACGGCACGGACGTGATCATGCTCTCCGGCGAGACGGCTTCCGGCAAATACCCGCTTGAAGCCGTGAAGATGATGGTGGACGTCGCCGTGGCGGCGGAGAGCGCCATAGGACACAGCCGTCTCTCTCGAGACAGGCGCAGCAGCAGCGGCGGCGGACGCGACGTGACGGGCGCGATCGGCTTCTGCACGGTGAACAGCGCCGACAGTCTGCGCGCGAAAGCCATCGTTACGCCCACGTCCTCGGGCAACACCGCGCTGATGATTTCAAAGCACAGGCCCAAATCCAAGATCATCGCTTTTTCGCTGAACGAGCGCGTGGTGCGGCAGCTCTCTCTCGTCTGGGGCGTGACCGCCTATCGCATGGAGCGCCTGGACGACCAGCAGGAATTCTTCCGCGACGTCATACGGCACTGCATGCGCCTGAACCTCATGAACGAAGGCGACATCATCGTCATAACCGCCGGTGTGCCGCTCGGAATCAGCGGCGGCACGAATATGATGCGCATACACGAGATAGGGCAGCCGTTTTAACGAAGTGTCACTGCGCAAACCCACGCCATTTTTGCCCATCTCATTTGACAAAAGGGGAACCCCACATGGAAGAAATAAAGATCAGATTGCGGACGGACATGAGAGCGCGGTTTGAAAAAATATCCGTGAGGAAAGGTATGTTACTGTCGGAGCTGGCGGCCGAGTGCCGGCCGGGCTTGCCTTACCGCATACTTGCGGCAAAGGTAAACAAGCAGATTCGCGAATTGAACAAGCCCATAGACGAACCCGAGGACATCACGCTGCTCGACATGCGCGTGAACGCGGTCAACCTGATGTACCAGAGGAGCCTTTCCCTGCTCTATCTGAAAGCGATACGCGACGTGCTCGGCAAGGCGGACGTCTTCCTCGGCAATTCGCTGAACAAGGGCATTTACACGGTGATCAAGCGCGAATCCAAGCCGGCGACGGGAGAAGAACTCGCGGCCGTGGAGCGGCGCATGCGGGAACTCGTCGCGCTCGACCTTCCCTTTGTCAAGGAGATCGTGGACAGGGAGACGGCCCTCGCGTATCTGCGCGAGGACGGCAGCACGGGCAAGATGCGGCTTCTCGAAAGCGCCGCGGATTTCGAGTGGGTCGCCTTTTACGCGTTGGACGGGTTTCGCAATTATTTCTACGGGCAGATGCTGCCCTCCACGGGTTACGTGGAGCATTTTGAGCTTCGCGCGTATCGAGAAGGCGTGCTGCTGCGATTCCCGCATTATTCAAAACCCGACGAAATTCCGCCCTATGCGGACGAAGACAAGCTCTACGCGGCTTTCGGCGAAGCGAACCGCTGGGGCGAGCTTCTGGGCATATCGATGGCCGCGGATCTGAACGAGCGCGTCCGCGGCGACCGCGCGGTTGAAATGATACAGCTTTCGGAGGCCTTGCACGAAAAAAGCATCGCCGGCATCGCGGATAGGATAGCGAAGGAAAACAAGCGCCTGATCCTGATCGCCGGGCCTTCGTCCTCCGGCAAGACGACCTTTGCGCACAGGCTCTGCATACAACTCAAGGTCATAGGCTTTGATCCGCTCAGGCTCGGCACGGACGATTATTTCAAAAATCGCGACGACTGCCCCTTGGACGCGTTCGGCGAGAAGAATTTCGAGGACATAGAAGCGCTCGATATGGAGCTTTTCAACAGCGACATGAACGCTTTGCTGCGCGGCGAAACGGCGGATATTCCGCGCTACGACTTCCGCGCCGGCAAGAAGTGTTTCGGCGAGCGCGTCACGAAGGCCGGAAAGGGCCAACCCATCGTCATAGAGGGCATACACGGACTGAACGGCCGGCTGACGGCCGGCATCGACGACGGAGAGAAGTTCAAGATATACATCAGCCCCCTGACGGCCCTAAACATCGACGAGCACAATCGCATACCCACGACGGACGTGCGTCTGCTGCGCCGCATGATTCGCGATGCCGGAACCCGCTCCATCGACGCCAAGAGAACCATCGCGACCTGGCCGTCGGTTCGCGCCGGCGAGGACAGGAACATCTTCCCGTTCAGCGGAGAGGCCGACGTGCTGTTCAACTCCGCGCACATCTATGAGATCGCCGTGTTGAAAAAGTACGCCGCGCCCCTGCTGGGTACGATAGAGGAAACGGACGAGGAATACAGCGAGGCCTATCGCCTGAGGCGATTTCTCCAGTTCTTCGAGACCATCGAGAACGACGGCGCCATCGTGAACAACTCAATACTCAGGGAATTCATCGGCGGGAGCATATTCGAATGACGCGCATCCGCGCGCCGAGGAATGCGCCGCTCCCTCCGATGTTCATAAAAAATCGATATTTTGCAACCAATGACATCAAGATTTGAGGAGGATCGAAAAATGGCTGAATTGAAAGGAACAAAGACGTACGCGAACCTGGTGGAAGCGTTTTCCGGCGAATCGCAGGCGAGGAACAAGTACACCTATTACGCGTCCCAAGCGAAAAAGGACGGCTATGTGCAGATCGCGAATTTCTTTGAGGAAACCGCCGCGAACGAAAAGGAGCACGCCGAACTGTGGTTCAAGCTCTTTCACGGCATAGGGAGCACGGCCGAAAACCTTGAAGACGCCGCGAACGGCGAGAATTTCGAGTGGACGGACATGTACGCGCGCATGGCGAAGGAAGCGGAGGAAGAAGGCTTCCCGGACATCGCGGCGCGCTTCAGGGCGGTCGGCGCCATCGAAAAGCATCACGAAGAGCGCTATCGCAAGCTGAAGCGGAACATCGAGGAGAACAAGGTTTTCGAGCGCGACGAGGAAACGGTGTGGATCTGCGCGAACTGCGGACACGTCTACACGAGCAAAAAAGCCTTCGCCAAGTGTCCCGTGTGCGATCATCCGCAGGCGTATTCCCAGATCAGGGCGACAAATTACTGAGCGGCCCAAAGCGTTTTTTGTTTTGGCGCGTGCGCGGCGGGCTTGTTTCCGGACGCCGGAACAGCCCCGCCCGCGCGGCCGGGATAGTGTCTGCTAAGTTATGAAAAAGCGGCCGGAAAGAGGATGCTGTCATGAACAGACGTATGCGGCTGAATCAAATAAAAGAATATATCGCTGACAAGAAGCGCGTGAAGGTTGCGGAATTGAGCGAACGATTCAATGTCTCCAACATCTCTATTCGTCAGGATCTTTCAATTTTGGAGAATGAAGGATTTTTGGTTCGCTCTCACGGAGGCGCGGTGCTGGTCGAACGCGCCGCGGTTTCGGCCGATACAAGACCCGCGGACAATCCCGCGCTTGCGTTCCGATTGGAAAAACTGCGTTCGATCGCGGAGGTGGCGGCAAACTATATCAATACGGACGCGTGGATTTTCATCAGCACGGGACTGACGGGCCAAGAAATCGCCAAAAAAATCATGGACCGAAAGCTGAATGTCGTCACAAGCGGATTGAACATCGCAATCTTGCTTGCGAAAAGCGAAAACACGGTCATGATCCCCGGCGGCATCGTTTTCAAACGCCAAAACGATCACACCGTGGCGGGCGATTGGTATCTGCGCGCGTTGAGCGAATTGAGCATCGCGCAGGTATTTTTGAGCATCAGCGGCGTCAGCCTTGAAACGGGTTTTTCCGTGGAAAACCCGGGAGAATTTCTTTACATGGAAAAATTGAAAGAAATCTCCCGAGAAATCATCGTGGTTTTCGATTCCACAAAAATCAATGAGAGGGCTTTTATGTCGGTCGCGGATCTCACGTACGCCGATACGGTCATCACGAACAAAGAACTCCCCGACGCGTATCGGGTTTATTTTCGGGAGCACGGCATCAAACTGCTGACGGATTGACGCGACGCTCGACGAGGAGCGATTTGAGCGCGCGCAGTTCCCGCGCTGCGTGCGTTTCGGGCTCGTGAATATATTTTCCGATGATTTCAATGCAGAACCAACCGTCATATCCGTAATGACGAGTCGTATCGATCAGAGCCGGCAAATCGATCACGCCCGTCTTCAACGGCAGATGGCTCTGATCCTGCCCGTTTGAATCCACAAAGTGCATGTACGCCAACCGGTCGCCAAGCTTTTCAAAGTGATCCGCAAACGCTTCCCGATGAACGATGGGCGTAACCGTATCCATCATCGCTTTCAGATGCGGACTGTCGAAATAATCGAGAACCTCGACGAGATCATCCACAAACACCACGGTATTGCTCTCCATGATCGTGAGCGCTTCCAAGATCAGCGTGACGCCGCAAGCTTCCGCCTTTTTGACGAGCGGCGTCATCACGGCGTAGATGTTCCGGAAATTTTCCGCGCGCTTCGTATGGTGTCCCGCGTGCCCGCAGGTAATCTGCATCAGCGGAATCTCCATCGCCGCGCAAACCTCGATCGCTTTTTCAAGATATCGCAGCGTTTCTTCCCGCTCGATCCGATCCGCGGACGGTATATTGTAAGGATATGCCAATATTTCCGGCGTGTACATGGGAAGTTCCAATCCAAACCGTTTTTTCAGAGCCAAAACCTCGCGAACGCGAGCGGCATCCATATCATAAGGATATGCGTGCGGCCGAGCGCCGTGAATATCCAAACCGTCGTACCCGATCCGCGATACCGCTTCAAACGTTCGATCCAGCGAATAACGGCAAAACAAGGCGGACAAAATCGATGTCTTCATGACGAGCTCTCCTTCATCAATACTTCAATCTGCGGTAATAGCGCCGAATATCCAAAGGATGACGACGTTCAAACTCCAAATGTTTGCTGATGCGTTCATTCAATGCCTGTAAAACAAAGGGATCGAGAAAGGCTCGCAATGCCGGATCCACGCCTTCCGGCTTGAAATCCGCCAAGTCGACGACAAAGAGCTTTCGCGTCACGCGATGCAAGAAATTCTCAACCCGCTCCATGATGGCGCGGCTGAAATCTTCGCCCTTATAGATCATTACGGGTACATCTCGGTCAATGATTTCCAATGTCCCGTGGAAAAATTCGGCGCCTTCGATGGATTTTGTCGGAATCCATTGCATTTCTTCGAGTACGCACATCGCATAGGAGTAAACGCCGCCAAACGTGTGGCCGGCGCCGATCAGGTAAATGAATTTTTCGTTGCCGTATTCTTTGGCGAAGGATTCCGCAACCGGGTCGAACTTCCGCTTTGCCGCAAAGAGAGCCGAAGGGATTTTTTTCATTGAATCGCATAATTTCTCATAATCGGGGAAGTCGCCCGCATTGTGCATAAATCGAAAAAACGTATAAAAAAGCTTGTAGAAAACGCCCCCCTCGAAAGAGACGCAGGTATCCAAAAGCCGCGAGAGAGGCGTCTCCGCTTTGTCCGTGAATCCAAAACTGCGGCAGCCGGATTTTTTTACGATTTCGGCGGCCCGCACGATTTCTTCCGTGTCTCCCGATACGGATTCCATGAAAACGAAAGAGTTTTTTTTGAGTCGCGGCGTGTTTTTGTAAATGAATTCTCCCGCGTTTACGATATAAAACGGGATCGTTGAAACCGATTCGATGATGCTTTTCATCTGAAGCGCGTGCGCCCAAGTGCCGCCGATCGCGATGTAGAGAATATTCTCATAGCCTTCTTCGCATATTTCGTCCACGACTTCTTCGATTCGAGCTCTCAGCGCCAACGCGCCTTCTTCCATGTTCCAAAAGTCCGATTCGGCAAAACCAAGCATGTTGCAATCCTTTCTTATTCATCCAACAAAGCAATTTCCGTAAAGTCTATTTCCGTAAGGGGATTCCGTAACCGAACGCGCCGTCCCTCATGCAGATCTTTGTCGCGAAATCCGCCGCGATTCGCAAACTTTGCGCAATGGTCTCCTCCGCGTCGCCGCGAAGCGCGCCCTCCGTTTTCCCCAGATAATTTAAAATGAATGCCGTAAAAAACGCGTCGCCCGCGCCGAGTGTGTCGACCGCCTTGATTTTTTTGGCCGGCTGCGCATATGCGCGTCCGTCCATGGAAAGCGTGGCGCCTCTTTTGCCTCTGCTGCACAGAACCATGCGGCAACCCGCCGCGTGCGCCTTTTTCGCGACGTTCGCGACATCTTCGTCCGTACCCGCTCCGCAGGATATCAAGCCGATGTCGATGAACGGACACAGCTTATCCGCGTACGCGTCTGTGAAGCGATCCGAAAAATCGAAGGACAGCAAGGCGCGGAGCTTCGACAATTTCTCCAATTCGGGTTCAATATGGCTGTAACAGCTCGTATGAATGAGGTCGAATGCGGTCAAGTACTCCAAATCTTCGGCATCGAGCCGCAGAGGGTGCGTTTTTCCGACTCCTCCGTCGTTTCCGCCTATGTAGGTGCGGTCGCCGTCGACCAGATCGACCGCCGAATACCCGTTCTCCCCGTTTTCCGTTCGGCACCGGGTCAAATCGATACCGATTTCCGTCAAAACGTCATGGATGTGCCTTCCCGCCCTGTCGTTGCCGAACACGCCGACGTAAGCGGCCGCGGCGTCCAATTCCTTTGCGTAAACGGCCACGTTGACGGCGTTCCCGCCGGGATACATGATGTTGCGATGCAAGTATTGGTCGACGACGTTGTCGCCGAGCCCGACTGCTTTCAGCATATTTTCACTCCTTTTTCTCCCAAGCGCATCGCTTTTCCGTTCGCTTTCTCCGCGGATCGCAGCGCCGCGGTCTCCGGATTCATGTTTGCCAATACGCGGCTGAAAATAAACAGGAACAGGGTGACAAAGATCAGCAATGAAGAAACCGCGGCGAGAGCGGGGCTTATGCTGTAACGAAGCTCGGCGTAAATCATGCGCGGCAGAGTCAGGGTTTTCGTCTTTGTGATAAACAGCACCAACACGGATTCGTCGAAAGACGTAATAAACGAGAACAACATACTGCTGAATATCGCGGGTTTGATCAGTGGCAACACCACTTTGACGATTGCCGTAAAATGGCCGGCACCCAGACTTCGGGCCGCGTCGTAAAGCCGCGGATCCAATCCGCTCAGCGACGCCGATATGAGCGTTACGACAAATGGAAGCGCAAGGCAGGTATGCGCCAAAACGATCGCGGAAAAGGTTCCGACGATTTTCCATTGTCCGAATACGAGATACATGGAAATCGCGACGATGACAGAGGGCAGCATGATTGGCGCCATCAACAAAAGCTTCAGCCCTCTGCTCCCGCGCATGATCTTTTGGGACAATCCGATGGATGCGAGAATGCCGACCGCGCAGGACAGTCCCGTGACGCCGAGCGCGATTTTGATGCTGACCAATGTTGCGTTTATCCATTTTGAACTGCTGAAAAAAACCTCGTACCATTTCAGCGAAAAATCGGTCGGAGGAAAGCGCAGCACGTTTTCTCCGTTAAATGACATTGGCACAACGATCAGAATCGGCAGCACGAGAAAAAGCAGCGCACAAAACGTGACGATGTGAAGCGCGACAGGCGGCTTGTCCCATGATTTGATTTTAGTTCCTCTTTTCATCGGACGTCTCCTACATCAAACCTTTCGAGAGCTTATCTACGCCGAACAGTTTTTCAAAGCCCATCAGGAATATCACTGTGATCAAAAGCAATACCATGCCGATCGCAGAGCCGAAATTCCAGTTCAAATACGTGAACATCTGTTTGTCGATCAACCCCGTAATCATCATCGTTTCGGGGCCGCCGAGCAAAAGAGGCGTGATATAGAAGCCCAGCGATTGGATAAACACCAACAGCACGCCCGAGGCCACGCCCGGCGCGGACAGAGGCAGTGTGACCTTGAAGAAGGCTTCGGCACCCGTGGCGCCGAGCGAACGCGCGGCAAATTTCAGATTCGGGTCCAATCCCTTTAACACGCTGTATATCGGAAGAATCATGTATGGCAGCAAAATATTCGTCATGCCGATCAGAATGGCCGCTTCCGTATACATAAACGTGCGCGGTTCGTTTAGAATGCCGATTGCGACCAGGGTCTTGTTGAGAATGCCCGTGCGCTGCAGAATCACCATCCAAGAATACGTCCGCACCAAAAGGCTTGTCCAAAAAGAAAGCAGAATAACGCCCATCAGCAGATTTGCCGTCCTTTGCCGGATTCGCGACAGCAAATACGCCGTGGGATATCCCGCCAGCAGATTGATCGCCGTAGCCAGGAGCGCGATTTTGAGCGTCCGGAGCAGGGTTTCAATATACAGCTCGTTCGTGAATATCCTTGCGAAAAATTCCCCTGTGACGTTTCCGTCCGAATCGATGAAACTCTTCGGCATCAATCGCAAAATGGGATAGAAATAAAAAATAAGCAACAACGCAAGGGCGGGCAAAATCATCAACGCCGCGCTTTGCCACGGTTTGCGCAATGCGCGGTGCGATATCCCGTTTGTTCGCAATTCCGATCCCACGATCAATCCTCTCCTCGCCTTTTGGCGCGCGGAAAGGCGGCGCTCCGCGTCCGCCTTCCCGCGCGTTGCAAGTTAATTGGCAATCCAGGTCATGTATCGTTCCGCGTTCGATTCGAAATTTTCCTGCCAATACGGCACGTCGCACCAAAAGGCTTTTTCCATGTTCTGCGGCGCGGCCGTAACGTAGGACAACAGATCCTCCGAAATGAAATCGCTCGCGAGCGTGGAAGAAGGCCCGTAGAACTTGATCTCGGTAAACACCCCTTCCGCCTCGCCCGATATGCAGTAGTTCAGGAAGGCGTGCGCGAGTTCTTTGTCTTTGCAAGCGGCCGTGATGGCCAAACAATCGACGATCAAAAAAGCGTCGTCGTGCGCGATTTCGATGTTCGCGTTGCCGTCTTTTACAATGCTCTCAATCACGGAGCCGCCCCAGAAAATGCCACAATCCACTTCACCGTCCGCAAGCGCCTGTTTGATTTCCGCTCCCGAACTCCACCATTTTGTCACGGAAGGTTTGATCTTGTCAAGCACTTTGAACGCGCGGTCGACATCGATCGGATAAAGCTCGTCTTTCGATACGCCGTCCGCGATCAGTGCCTGTTCGAGAATGCCGGTGGGAGAAAAAGCGATCATGGCGCGGGCGCCGGGGTAATGCTCCGGATCGTAAAACTTTGCGAGCGTGTCCGGAGGATCATCCCCATAGACGTCTTTGTTCCATGCCAGGTTTGTGCTGATGACGTATTGTCCTATCGCGTATTCACCCTTCGCGTTCGGCAACAGGTGCTCCGCGTTTGGCAACAGGCTGTAATCGATCGGCAGCAATGCGTCGCGTTGCTGCATTACGTTGATTTGATCGAGAATGCCGCAACCGGAAATGATGTCATATCCTTCAAGACCCTGTTCCGTCTGCGCGATGACCTTTGCCGTCACATCGTCGCCGTATTCCTCGAGTATGATGTTCGCGCCGGTCAACGCTTCAAAAGGTTCTTTGTACGCTTTGAGCGCCGCCTCCGCCGAACTTCCGCCCCAGACGCCGAAAATCAATTCGCGGCCGGCAAAATCGGACGCATTCGCGTCGCCGGCCGCCGATTCGTCATTTGCGGATGCGCCGCCCGCGTCGCCGCCTTGGTTACATGCCGCAAGCGCAAAGAGCAGCATTGCGATCACGATCGGCAAAAGAACCTTTCCACGACTCTTTTCCATCATAGTTTTCCTCCTTTTCCAATAACATCGTTTCCTATTCGCGGATGCATCTTCTTCCAAGCAATATCACAACAGACAGGCGCACTCATCGGGCCAGCCCAGCGCCACCGTGCTTCCGACGGGCAGGGTTTCGTTTGAGTCCGACGTCTGTTGTTTTACAATAAATTCAAATTGTTCGTCTATCCTGAGAACGTAGCGTATCATCTCTCCAAGGTAAACGGCGTCGGTGATCCTGCCCGTTACGCGCGCACCCCCGATCTCCGCGCCGGGGTTGATGATCGTCTTTTCCGGCCGCACAAAGAGTTTTGCGTCGGCCATTTGCGGTAAATCGGACGAGGATTTGAAAGGAATCACGGAAGCGATTTGCGATTTGACCGTCAACAGATATTGTCCGCCGTCCGCCCTCCGCTTCGCTTCCACGGGAAGAAAATTGGATTCTCCGATGAAATCCGCGACGAAGGCGTTGGCCGGATGTTCGTAAATCTCCTTCGGCGATCCGAGCTGTTCGATTTTTCCGTTGTTCATGATGGCGATGCGATCGGACATTGTAAGCGCTTCTTCTTGATCGTGCGTGACGTAAATCGTCGTGATATTCATTTTTTTCTGGATGCGTTTGATTTCAAACTGCATTACGGCGCGCAGTTTTTTGTCCAAAGCGCCAAGAGGTTCATCCATCAGCACGATCGGCGGATGAAACACCATCGCGCGCGCAAGGGCAATGCGCTGCTGCTGTCCCCCCGAAAGCTGCGACGGATATCGCTCTTGATAACCGTCAAGGCGGATCAATTCGAGCATTTCGTCCACCTTTGCCGCGATTTCTTCTTTTTTGTGCGCGCGTTTCATTTTAAGCGGGAACGCAATGTTTTCCTTCACCGTCATGTGCGGGAACAGCGCGTAATTCTGAAACACCATGCCCAAACCGCGTTTGTTGGGCGGCAGCGGCGTGATGTTCTCTCCGTTTACATAGATCTCGCCTTCGCTCGGAATCTCAAGTCCCGCAACCATTTTCAGCGTTGTGGTTTTGCCGGAGCCGGACGGCCCGAGCAATGTCAGGAATTCGCCTTTTGTCAAATCGAGAGAAATGTCGTCGACGGCCCGAAACGATTGATATGTTTTCACCAAATGGATCAGTTGCAAAACGACGCACATCGCACAGGCCTCCGCTCTCATAATCTTTCTGTTCGAAATACGATTCAAAGCTCTATGGGTATTATTATAGCAAATCGATTTCGAAATTCAAGTTATTTTTATCGTTTTTTTAAAATATTTCTAATTTAATTAACAATACGAAGATATTTCAAAACATTTATAAATCGTTTCGAAATATATTTTGTGTCATTTCGGTTGACTTCATGAAGGTTTTCAGATATTATAGGAACATCCGCATGATCCGTATGGATAAAACGGGCGAGACGAAGCGAACAAAGGCGCATGTAAAGGAAATCAGCGTGAAATTTGCGGCGATCGGAGACAATTGTTTTGATGTTTACTCGGAAATCGGCATTGCTTATCCCACGGGAAACGCCGTCGACACCGCCGTGCATATGCGCAAACTGGGCGTTCCCACCGCGCTCATAAGCACTGCGGGCAATGACGCCATGGGGCGCCGCATGCTTGACGCTCTGCGGAAAATCGGCTTGGATTTGAGTCATTTTCATATTGCGGACGGGCCTACCGCAATCACGTACATGGAAATGGACGGGACGGACAGGGTACACGTGAAATATGTTGAAGGCGTGCTCGGCGACATGCGTTTCGACGAAGAAGATTTTCGCTTTGCGGCGACGCACGACTTCGTGCATGCGACGATTTGGGGAAAAGCCGACCATTTGCTTCCCGGATTAAAAAAAATGGGAGTGCGGATCGGTTTCGATTATTCGGATCGTCTGAGTCATCCCGCAATCGCAAGCACGGCGCCGTATGTCGATTACGGATTCTTTTCTTACGCGGACGGTCGTGACGCTTTTATCGAGCGATACATGATTGAAAAGGCAAAAGAGGGAATAAAAACGGTTGTGGTCACTATGGGCGCGAACGGCAGTCTTTGCTATCATGAGGCGCGATTCACCGCGTGTCCCGCTTTTCCGGCAAACATCGTCAACACCGTCGGCGCCGGCGACGGCTTCATTGCCGGATTTTTGCATGGCGCCATGACGGGAAAAAGCGTTTCCGATTGTCTTTCGGAAGGCGCGGAGATTGCCGCGGGAGTAATTTCACAATTTGCGCCATGGTGCGCGAGGGAGAATGATTCATGAATATCGACGTACATGTGCATCCCGATTTCTATGAACGCATATGCGGCGACGCCGAACTCGTTGCGCTTCGGAGACATTCGTTGCATATTTTGCAAAGCGCCGTGAAGCCCATCGAAACGGTGTTTTTGCAGATGCGGAACGCGGAAATCGACAAATCCTGTTTGCTTGCGCGGGATTACAGTGCTTCCGACGGTCGCCCCGCCGTTTCGAACGAGGAGGTGGCGGCCATTCGGGATATGTATCCCGATCGATTTTTCGCGTTCGCCTCTATCGACCCGAGCGACCCGAATCATCTGGCATCGTTGGAATACGCGTATGCGGAGCTGCGTCTTTCCGGCCTCAAATTGCATCCGGGGAGACAGCGATTTTATCCGGCGGATCGGCGCATGGACAAGATTTACGAGATGTGCGTCGCATACGACAAGCCCATCCTGTTTCACAGCGGGCTTTCTTTCGAACCGGACTGTCTCTCCGAATACGCGCGGCCGCCGCATTTTGAGGAAACCGCCTCGCGTTTCCCGAAATTGCGATTTTGTCTTGCGCATTTTGGATGGCCGTGGCTGCGGGAAACCGCCATGCTCATGCTGAAATACCCGAACGTATACGCGGATACCGCAATGCTTTACTTTGACAGTGCGCGCGAATTTTTGGAAACCTCTCTGACGAAAGATATTCCCCGCACTTGGATAGATCGCAGTCTGCGGCGCCAAGTTTTGTTCGGCAGCGATTATCCGCGGTTCGAACAGATGCGCATGTCGGCGGCGATTGCGCAATTGGGATTCAGGGACAGCACCGTCGAACTGATTCGGGGCGGAAACGCGGCGGAGTTTTTGGCGGAGTAAAGCCGGCTATGCGAGGGAAAGGATACAGTATGATTTTCCATGTTTTCAAAACAATACAAACCGAACGATACAATCAAAGCATCCGCGTCACGGAATGCGCCCGCGAAGCGCTTTTGGGCGCCAACGTTCAAAACGGCGTCATATATGTCATTACAAATCATACGACGACGGGAATCGCGGTCAACGAACACCTTGAATGCATCGAAAGCGACATCCAAAACATGCTGGCGCGCCTTGTGCCGGAAAACGATCCTTACTTGCATGCGCGCATGCTTCCCACATACGGGCAGACCGCCGGAAATCCCACGGGACACCTGAAATCGCATCTTACGGGAAACCATTGCGTATTTCCGATCGTAGACGGAGAAGTCCGACTTGGCGCCGCGCAAGAAATTTTTTTGATGGAGTTTGACGGTCCCGCGCGGCGAACGATCCATTTCACGATAATCGGTGAGTAGGCGGGAAATTGAACATGTGTTTTCGTGCATTGCCGGCGACCTCGAAAAATATTACGGTGATCGGTTATCTGGCTTACTTGGGCTACTCCCTGCATTTTGTGTTGCGCAGCGTTGTTTTGCCCGCGATCAAAGCGGATTTCGGATTGACTTTCACGCAGAGCGGGTTTCTTTTCGGAACCGCCTCCATCGCGTATTTTGTCACGACCGGATTTTCGGGAAAGATCAGCCAATGGATCGGCCAAAGGGCTTCTCTGTCCGTCTATCTCGCGGCTCAAATGATCTGTGCGCTGGGATTGGCGTTGACCGCGAATTTCGCCATGCTGATCGCGTTTTTTCTTCTTTCCGGAGCGTGCTACGGTGGCATTGAATGTGCCGCGATCGTGCTGGCGACGCGCTATTGCGGAAACGACGCGCATATCGTCAGGGCGCGGATGTTCGGCGTCTTTTGCGTTGGGGGAGCGGTCAGCGCCGTGATGGGAAGCGGCTTTGTGCATTTTGGCATCGGATGGCGGACCGCGTTTGTTTTGGTGGGCGCCGTTTGCTTTATACCGTTTTTCATCTCTTTGTTTATCGATGATCTGGGGGCGGACGCGGCGCCGAAAATAGAATTTGCGCAGCTTGGCGGCTTGTTCCGAAACAGAGCCTTCATGCTCAGCTGCATTGCTTTGACGCTGTCTTCGGGTGCGGAAAACGCTTCAAATATCTGGATGATGTCGATTCTCACGACAAGCCCCGGCATGAACGTTTTTGTGTCGGGTTGCTATACCGCCGCGTATTATCTCTCCGTTTTTGTCGGCAGAACATTTCTCATTTCGATGTTCGAGCGGTTTAAACGACCCAAAACCGCATTATGCCTGAGTGTCGGTTCGGGTTTTTTTGTGCTGCTCGTTTCGTTTGTCTCCGACACAGACACTATTTTTGCCGCGATCGTTGTGTTTGGGCTCATCGTTTCGTGCGTATATCCCTTGATGATTTCAATTGCGAGCGGCCAAACCCGGGAAAGTCTCGTTTTCCCTTTTTCGTTTGCCATGATCAGCGCCGGCTCTTTTTCGATAAATCTGTCGACGGGCGCGGTCGCGGATTTCACGGGCATTTCAAACGTGTTTCGCTTCAACGCCATACTGTTTGTCGCGGCAGCGGCGTTGATTTTTTTCAATCGTTCCCGCGTCGATGGGAGCGGAAGTCCGGAAAATCGCTGAGTTTATGGTTTTGAGTATGTTGTTTTGACGACGAAGGAGGCGTAATGAACCGAATGAAAGAATTGTTTGGCGTCGAAAAACCGATCATCGCGTTGCTGCACATCGGCGCGCTGCCGGGAGACCCCGGTTACGATTATGAAAAAGGCATGGATCACGTGCTGAACAACGCTCGCAAGGATCTTGCCGCGCTTCAGGGGGGAGGGGTCGACGGAATACTTTTCAGCAACGAATACAGTCAGCCGTATCAGCGCAAGGTCGATTGCGTCACGCCCTGCGCGATGGCGCGCGTGATTTCCGAATTGAGGCGAGAAATGGCGGTACCCTTCGGCGTACACGTCATCAGCGACCCATCGGCCACCATTGAACTGGCGGCGGCGGTGGACGCGCGCTTTGTGCGATCGATTTTCTCCGGCGTTTACGCGGGGGAAATGGGAATTCGGGACAACGATATCGCAAAGCTTATTCGCAGGAAAAACGAGCTGCGCCTGTACGATTTGAAGATGTTTTATATGATCAATTCGGAATCGGACGGCGATTTAAGCAACCGGTCGCTTGCCGACATCGCGCAGGCGATTATTGTCAAGTGCAAACCCGACGGCCTGTGCGTTTCGGGCAAGTCGGCCGGCAACGAAGCGGATTCGGAGCTCATAGCCTCCGTGCGAATGGTCGCGCGGACGACGCCGGTTCTTTGCAATACGGGTGTGCGCTGCGACAATGTGACGGAGAAGCTTTCGGTTTCGGACGGCGCTTTTATCGGAACGACGTTCAAGTACGACGGCATATTCGAAAATGCGGTCGATGAATCGCGCGTCCGTTGTTTTATGGATCGCGTGAAAGCCTATCGCGAAGATCGCGTTTGAGGAGCGCGCGGCCATGAAGTCTCCCTATTTTGTCGGAATCGACATAGGCACATACGAAAGCAAGGGCGCGCTCATCGACGGTCGTGGCGATGTCGTTGCCACGCATTCCGAAAAGCATGGTATGGAAAACCCCGCGCCCAATCATTTTGAGCACGACGCCGAAGCGGTTTGGTGGGGCGATTTCTGTAAGATATCCAAAGCTTTGCTTGAAAAGAGCGCCGTTGACAAAACGGCAATCGCCGCCGTCGGCGCAAGCGCTTTGGGCGCGGATTTGCTCGCCGTCGACAAGGACACAAAACCGCTGCGCAAAGCCATCCTGTACGGCATTGACGCCCGCGCGACGGAGGAAATCGGATTTCTGAACGATTGTTACGGATTGGAGCGCGTGCTCGCCTTTAACGGGAGGCCTCTTTGCTCCAACGACATTCCTCCCAAGATGCTTTGGCTGAAAAATCACGAACCCGAAATCCATAAAAAGGCGCACAAACTGATCACGGCGTCGACGTATCTGACAGCCAAACTGACGGGCGAATACGTCTTGGATCGCTTCTTGGGATTGGGGAGCTTTTCTCCTCTCTACGATCCCGGAACATTGATGCCCGACGACGCGTACTTGCCCATGTTTTGCCGCGCCGATCAGCTGGCGGATATTCGCGACACCGTGGATATCGCGGGTTTCGTCACGTCTTCCGCGGCGAAGGAAACGCATCTGGCCGAGGGGACTCCGGTCATTGTTGGAGGAGACGACTCAAGCGCCGAGGCGATCGGCACGGGCGTCTTGGAAGTCGGCGACTTGATGCTGCAGTTCGGTTCCTCTCTCTTTTTAATCGCTTTGTCGGAGAAACTCGTTCGCGACAGGCGCATTTGGAGCAGCGGATTTATCATTCCGAACATCAATTGCGTCATGGGCGGGACAAACGCCGCGGGGACATTGACGAGGTGGTATCGCGACAACGTGTTCATTGACGCGTTGGAAGAAGAAAACAGAAGCGGGACAAACGCGTATCAAAGCATGATGTCGAAGCTTCATGAAATTCCCGCCGGCTCCGATGGCTTGATCACGCTTCCCTATATCGCGGGAGAACGCACGCCAATCAACGATCCGAAAGCGAAAGGAGCGATCTTCGGGCTTTCGATCCACCATACGAGAAATCATCTGTATCGTTCGGCCTTGGAGTCGATCGGGTACGGCGTTGCGCAGCATCTTGATATTTTCGCAGAAAACGGAATTAAAATCAACAATATCTATGCGGTGGGAGGAGGCGTAAAAAACCGGGTGTGGATGCAGATCGTTTCCGATATCTGCGGCTGCGATCTCCTTACGGACGGCGTTGCGCTCGGCGCTTCATACGGAGACGCCCTGATGGCGGCGATCGGCGTTGGGTACATCGCGAATTTCTCGGAATTGCGCAAATACATCGCGCCGGGCGCGTCGTATGCGCCCAATGCGGACAATCACGACAAATACAAAAAATACAGGGCATTGTTTGAGGAATTGTACGCCAAAACCCGCGGCATGGCGCATGCGTTGTGAATCCGCCTCTCGATTCCTTTCGCGCGAAGCCGGAGAACGCCCGAGATATGCCGAAAGAATGCCGAAAAGATTGGGTGCCGAATCGATTTCATCCTTGAAAAAGACGCCGCAAATTGCTATAATATTCCCATACCGATCCGCGATTCAAATAAACGACGGCATCGGGTTTCCGGCGCCGTCGGCGCGTTCGTTAATGGGAACGGAAGGGCGTATTGCGCGATGCAGATCGACAAAAATTCCGTCACGCCGCTGTACAGACAATTGGTTCGCTCAATCCGCAACGATATCGTTTCGGGAGTGTATCCGCACGGAACGCAAATCCCCACCGAAACCGAGTTGAGCGGCATCTATAAAGTGAGCCGCGCCACGGTGCGCAGCGCCGTTTCCGAATTGGTAAAAGACGGATCTCTTATCAAGAAACAGGGGAAAGGGACCTTTGTGGCCTCGCCGCCGCATGTCAAAGACATGAATCAATTCCTCAGTTTTACGGATATTTGTCTGCAAATGGGGAAAACGCCGTCCGCCATCGTTCAATCCATAGAACTCCTTCCCGCCGAGCCGCGGGACGTCGATGAGCTGCGCCTGCCGGGCGGAAGTCTCATAATTCAGATCGTTCGTCTGCGCTTGGTGGACGGCGATCCCGTCATTCTGGAAAGAAGCAGACATTCTTCCGACGATTCCTATCTGTTGCAGGAGGACCTGCGCGGTTCTTTGTACGAAGTGCTGCGAAACAGAGGCAGGGCGCCCACGCAGGCGCTGAAAGAAATCAGCCTTTGCCGCGTTTCTTCGAAAGAGGCGAAGCTGCTGCGGGTGCCGAGAAACAGCACGCAGCTCCAAATCTACGAAGTGGCAAGCGACATCTATGGGCGGCCCATTCACAATTGCCTTCAAATTATATGCTCCGAGCGATGGCCTTTCAAGTTGTTTGTGCATTCGCAAAGCCCGTGAAACATTCTTGCTTTTACGTCTCAAACGGGCCGGCGCTCGGATCAAACGTCGCCGCCGGCTTCCCGGCGCTCGGAGCAAACGTCGGCGCCGGCTTCCCGGCGCCGAGGGATCGTCCGCTCCGTATCCGGATCGAACAGATGAATCTTTTGCGCGTCGATGCCCACCGTCAGCGCGCTTCCCGTTTCGATCGCGCCGGCGAGCGCGGTTCGCGCGATCAGAGGCACGCCGTTGCAATTGAGATGGAGATAGGCTTCGTTGCCCAGCATCTCGCATACGTCCACCGCGGCGCGGACGACGGAAGAGGGATTTTGGGCGATGTACGCGGGATCGATGCGCATGTCTTCCGGCCGGATGCCCAGTCGGATTGATTTTCCGACATAGGCGTCCAAAAACGCGTCTTTCGTCTCGCCGATGCGTATCTTGTTCTCCGCCATGGCGACGCAATATCCGGCGCCGTCCCGTTCCGCAACGGCATCGATGAAATTCATTTGCGGGCTTCCGATAAATCCCGCGACAAAGGCGTTGCAGGGCCGGTCGTACAAATTTCGCGGCGTGTCTATCTGCTGTATCAGGCCGTCTTTCATGACGACGATCCTGTCTCCCATGGTCATCGCTTCCGTTTGATCGTGCGTGACGTAGATGAACGTGGCCTTCAGCTTCCTGTGGAGTTTGATCAGTTCCATGCGCATGGAGGCGCGCAATTTCGCGTCCAGATTCGAGAGCGGTTCGTCCAAAAGAAAAACCGCCGGATCGCGCACCATTGCGCGCCCGAGCGCGACGCGCTGACATTGTCCTCCCGAAAGAGCTTTGGGTTTGCGATCCAGCAAATCCTCGATGCGCAGGATGCGAGCCGCTTCCGTTACGCGCGCGCGTATTTCGTCCTTGGGAACCTTCCGCAGCTTCAAGCCGAAGGACATGTTGTTGTAGACGGACATGTGCGGATAAAGGGCGTAGTTTTGGAAAACCATCGCAATATCGCGATCCTTGGGGGCGACATCGTTGACCCTGCGATTGCCTATGCGCAATTCGCCCTTCGATATCTCCTCAAGGCCCGCGATCATGCGCAATGTGGTGGATTTTCCGCAGCCGGACGGGCCGACCAGCACGACGAATTCTCCATCCGCGATATCGATGTTAAAATCGTTTACCGCGACCACGTTACCCGGATAAATTTTCCAAATGTTTTTCAGCGATATGTCGGCCATTTCGCGGCTCTCCTCATGCCTTGGCGTTCGGGCGGCGTCTCATTGCTCGGCGGCGATCTCTTTTGCCTTATCTTGTACGTCCTCCATAACCTGCTGCGGCGTGAGACTGCCGCCAACCATGGCCTGAATGCCCGACAGGTACACGGCGACCACTTCGCTGTTCATGGCGTTGTCCAGCCAGAGATTGATGCTGCTGGCCCGCTTTATCGTTTCGGCGATTTCCGCCAAATACGGCGCCGCCGTATCGTCGTTGATGGCGCCTTCCACGGCGCTGATCATCATGGTGTCTTTAACCATTTGAGCCGCGATGTCGGGCGAGGTGAGGTAGCGCAGAAAATCGACGCAAACATCGGGGTATTTCGTCGCCGAGGAAACCATGAAGCCCTGCGGCGCGCCCGTCAGCGCGTTTTGATCTCCCGCCGCGCCTTCGATATCCGGAAAATCGAACCAAGACCACGCAAACTCGGCGGGCGCGATATACTGAACTTGGTTGAACTGTTCGTAATACATGGCCGCGTTGCCGGTGATGAAATCGCTGATTCCCTCGTCATAGCTTACCGCGTTAAAGTCGGGCGTGAAGTAAGGCGTCAATTGCATCAGGTACTCCAATGCCTCCACATAGGCCGGATCGCCAAAATTCCCTTCCAAGGCGTAGTCGGCCGCGAGCGTGTCGGCGGGGACGACCCTTTGGTTCAATGTCGTCATGTAATGCCCCGTCGCCCAATCGTCGATGTTTCCCAGCGATATCGGAATGTAGTCCGTCTTGGCGACGGCTTCCAGTACGGCCAGGAAATCCGTCCAGTTTTCCGGCACGGAAAGATTCAGCTCGTCGAAGATGTCCTTGTTGTAATAAAATGTCTTTCCGTCCATAATGATGGGAACTCCGTAGATATTTCCTCCATAGGTGAAGGGACCGAACTGGTTTTTCAAAATCTTCCCGGGCCATGCGGCTTCGTCTTCGACGTAGGCCGTCAGATCCAGCGCGCGGCCGCCGTTCACGAAGTTTTCGGCGTATATGCCGCTCCACGCGAAGTAGATGTCCGGCGCGGCGTTGCTGCCCAACCTGACGTTGATTTCCTTCTTGTAGTTCTCATTGTCGGCGCTCGAAACCACGATCTTTACGCCGGGGTGCTCCTCCATGTAACGAGCCGCGACATCATCGAAAAAAGCCTTGCTCTCGCCGTCCGCAAAACGCGTGAACATTTCGATTTCCGCGGAATCGCCCTCCTGCGTCTCCTCCGGCGGTTTCGTGCCGCAGGCCGTCGGCAGCGCCGCAATCGCGGCCGTCAGCACCAAAATCAAAGCGGTCTTCCATAGTGTTTTCAATTCACAACCTCCTTTTTCATCACATGATTCATCTGCAAATATCCATCCAATTCTAACCTTTTACGCCGCCGGAACTCAAACCGGCCACAAAGTACTTCTGCGCAAAGATAAAGAATACGATGATCGGTAAGGCCGAAAGCGTCAGGCCGGCGAGCAATATGCCCCATTCCGCGTGCATTTCGCCTTGAAATGCGAGCAAACCGACGGGGATCGTCTTCAAAACGTCGGTTTTTACGAATATCAACGCAAAAGTAAACTCATTCCAAGCGTAGAAGCCGCTGAGCACCGCGGCGGTGATGAGAATCGGCTTGTTCATGGGTATGTAAATGCTGAAGAGCACGCGAAGGTCGCCGCATCCGTCGATCCGCGCGGAATCCAAATAAGCCTTGTCCACTTCCTTGAAAGCGGAATAGATCAGCAAAAACGATATGGAAAACTGATACGCGGCGTACACCAACACCAAGGCGAGGCGTTTGTTGTAAAGGCCCAGCGCCTGTATCTCTTGAAACAGCGGAAAAATTCCGACGATCGGAGAAAACAGCATACCGGACATCGCGATCAGGAAGAAAAGCGTTCGCAGCTTCAATCTGTATGCGGTAACGGCATAGGCGAACAGCGTGCAGCTGCCGAGAACGAGAATCACGGTACCCGCCGTAACCAACAGGCTGTTCAAAAAATAACGCGATATTCCGCGCTCCCACGCGGTGACATAATTGGAAACAAGCCAATTTTCGGGAAGGCCCCAAATGTCGGAAAATATCTCGACCGGCGTCTTAAACGAACTGATTCCCATCCATAGCATGAGACCGACGATGCACACAAACAGGAAAAAAACGCTCAGCCATAACGCGCCCGCGCCCAAAAGACCTCCGGCTTTGACCGTGAAGCGTTTCAAGCCACCACCTCCATTCCTCGAGTCCGTTTCAGCGCAGGGCCTTTTCCTTCTTGCCCGGCTGTATATATTGAAAAACGGCGAAAATCAGCGCCAAAACGAAAATAATGTTTGAAATGGACGAGGCGTAGCCGACCTTCCCGTGCACAAAAGCGTTTTGATACAGCAGCGTGCTCAACACCTCGCTTGATCCATGCGGTCCTCCGCTCGTCATCACGAAGATTTCATTGAACACCAAAAGGCCGCCCGACACGTTTATGATCAAGGCGATGCGAATCATGCCCGCGATTTGCGGAACCGTAACGTGCGTGAATGTCTTTATCCCCGACGCGCCGTCGATTTTCGCGGCGTCATACAGATCGTTGGGAATTCGCTGTATGGCCACGATCAAAAACATCATGGTGTATCCGATCCCCTTCCATTGCGATACCGCGATCACGGCGAAAATGGCCGCGGAAGGGTCCCCGAGCCAGCCTCGCGTCAATTCATCCAAGCCGAAAAAGCGCAGTATGCCGTTCAGCAGGCCGTCCGGACGAAACACGAAGGTGAACAAAAGGCCGATGATCGTAAATGAAATCAGCGACGGTATAAAAAAAGCGGTCCGCAGAATCGTCGAAATCCTTCTGTACTTTACGCCTTCCAAAAAAGCGGCGAACAGCAAGGCGACGCCGACCTGGAAGACGAGCGATATTCCCACGTACCAAAGATTGTTTTTCAGCGCGATGGGAAATTCCTTTGAACGGAACAATTTTACGTAATTCTCGAAGCCGACGAAATCTTTCTCCCCGGAAAACAAATTCCAATCCAAAAAGCTGTATTGGATGTTTCGGACAACGGGATAATAGACAAACACAATCAACAATATAAGTCCGGGAAGCAAAAATAGATAAGGCCGTATCCGATTGTTTCGCATCTGCCCTTGCCTCACTGCACGTGGAAAATCAATACGCGACGATGTGCATGTATCGCCGAG
Source organism: Eubacteriales Family XIII. Incertae Sedis bacterium (assembly GCA_031276515.1). Lineage (GTDB taxonomy): Bacteria > Bacillota > Clostridia > Peptostreptococcales > Anaerovoracaceae > JAITLA01. The sequence continues at coordinate 25,997 of JAISMX010000126.1, forward strand.
TGTCCAGCGGGTGATCGCGTTCTTCGGCGATCGCTTTGGAATAGCGCCGCAGCACGGCATTGAATACCAACGGCGCGAGATAGCCTTGATGGTTCGCGTCCACGCCCTCGAAATCGTAATGCGCGGCGTCGAGCAGAAAAATGCGATCCGTATATTTCTCGCAGAAGCGGCGCGCGCGTTCTTCTATCGGGCGCGTCGCGCCCAAGCCCAGCAAGAGAACGACGGGGGAATTCTTCTCGATGATCTCAAAAGGGCCATGAAAGAATTCGCCCGCGTGAATGGGAATGGCGTTGATCCATTGCATTTCCATCAAATAGCAATTGCAGAACACGTAGCATTGCGAGTAATCGGGACCCGCGCCCAACGCGTAAATGACGCCGTCGTCCTTGCAGCTTTTCGCGAAGGCCAAGCTGTCCTGCTCCGCGCGAAATTTCGTTCTCTCCGTCACCTTCGCGAGCGCAATCAGATTTTCCGACATCTTGTCCAAAGGCGACGCGTTCCCCGTCAACTCGACGAGAGCGGCGCCGAGAAGGTACATCACTCCATAACTGGTGTTGATGGGATCGGAGGTTTCATAATGGCCGTAGCGTATAAAAAACTCGGTTTCCGCCTCCAAAGGGCTTCCTTCCACCATTGCCAGCGAGACGGTGACGGCGCCTTTTTTTCTCGCGAACCTGCACGCCTCCACGGTTTCGGGCGTTCTTCCCTCTTGCGAGCACAGTATGACGACGGTGTTTTCGTTTACGTTCGCCGGGTTCCGATGGATAAATTCGTTCGAGTTGTATACGTCCGAAGCGAGATTGCCCGCTTCGCGATCCAAATAATATTTGCAGGGATACATCAGCGCGGACGAACCGCCACAGGATACAAAACAGACATGATGAATGCGTCTGCCTCTCAATCCATTCATTGTTTCGCGAATTTTTTGTACCATCATTTCTAAGCATGCTCCTTTTTTCGTCTCGCTCTCGCGGCAGTCGGAGGAAGTTCGTTCGATAATTCATTATATAACATCATGATACGTTTGTCAATGACACAAAAACGTGTTTTGCGCTTAAATTTTTCATAAATTTTTCATAAAACCGGACGATAACACAGATAAGGAAAGGATTCCTTATGTTTTTGCGGGCGTGCGCGACCGAATCGCGCGTCGTCCAAACGTGGACAAGGAGGTCTGCATATGAAAATCGATGCCTATTCCATTCAAGCCGCGTCCAATCGGAGGTTCTGCTCCGAGGACATCCAAATTCGATCCGTGAAGCAAGAGAAATTCCGCGTAAGCATTCCCGTCGCTCCCGAGCGGGCGGTGTCGCTCGACCTTTCGCCCGACGCGAACCGGCTGATCCAAAATCTGCGCGCGAAGACCGAAAACGTCCGGGTGCGCGCCGAAGACGCCGGGGCGCGGGCCGGAAGCGTTTCCGCTTGCGACGTTTCCCCGAAGAAATACTCTCTGGCGCTTCATCGAAGCATCCTGGAGGCGCTGCTCTACAAATTGACGGGCAAGAAGTTCGCGTTCCGCGCGATTTCGTTCAAGCTTGGGGCTTCGCGGGAGACGCCCTCCTTGGAGAGCGCGGCGAATGCGGCGAGTGCGGCGGACGCGGTGAGCGCGGATAAGGCCGCGAGCGCGGCGAACGCGCCGGCCGGCGGGGGATCTTCGCAAAAGCAAGTCACGGTGACGGAGGAGGCGTTCTTTTCGTCGCATTACGAATCCGAATCGCTGCGCTATGAGGCGAAGGGCTTGGTCAAAACCGCCGACGGACGTGAGATCTCGATAGACATAGGGCTGAGCATGAGCCGCGAGTCGTACGCGAGCGTGCGCGGCGTCTTCGTGAATGAGGAGGTGCGGAACGTCGATCCCTTGGTTCTGAATTTCTCGGGGACGGCGGCATCCTTCACGGAGCGGAAATTCGAGTTTGACCTCGACGCGGACGGACGGCTCGACAGCATTGGATTTGCCGGCGAGGGCAGCGGTTTTCTCGCCCTCGACAAGAACGAAGACGGCGTCATCAACGACGGCGCCGAACTCTTCGGCCCGAGCAGCGGTTCGGGTTTCGGTGAGCTGCGCGCCTACGATGCGGACGGCAACGGCTGGATCGACGAGAACGACGACGTTTTTTCCAAGCTGCGCGTATGGAGCAAGGACGCCGACGGCGCCGATATGCTCTTTACCTTGAAGGAAGCGGACGTGGGCGCCATCTTCCTCAACGACGTCTCCACGCAGTACACGCTCGGCGAAGCGGGCGCGACAGGCGGCACGATGCGCGCGACGAGCGTATTCTTGAAGGAGAGCGGCGGAGCGGGTCTGATCTCGCACATCGATCTCGCCGTGTGACGCGCCCGCGGACATTCTCATGGGGAAGCGAGCCGATGGCCATTCATGCAATCGCTCTTTGGTTGCGCCGCAAGCACAGGCAAGTCATCGGTCATCGCTTCCCAAAGCATGGCTCAGTCAAATCTCTGCGCAAATTCTCCGGCATCTCCAATGCATTCGATAGATTTTCCCATTTTATTCCTTTTGCGAAAAAGCCGCCGCCGTTGATTTATTCGGAAAAACGTGTTAGAATCTATACAGGCGCGGGGATTTCGCGCGGCGACGGAAAGGATAGGCATGGGACAGGACGAAACGAAAAAAGCAAAAGGGAGAGGGAACGGCTTGATGCTGTTCCTGATGATCGCGATCCTTCTTCTGCTCGTGGCGCAGGGCTCTTTTTTGTTCACGCGCTATTTGGCCGAGGAGAGCGGCGACGAGAGACCTTTGCTCGGAGAGGCCGCGCCGGCGGAGCTTACGGATGAGGAGATCGAGGCGCGCGGGTGGATATCGGCGGAAACGCTCAAGCGCTACGCCGAGGAATACAACATAAACACGGAGTTTTTGAGCCGCATTTT
>JAISMX010000069.1 GCA_031276515.1 Eubacteriales Family XIII. Incertae Sedis bacterium
CCTCGGGGTTGGAATAGCCCACGACGTTGTCGAAGCCGCCGCTGAAAGCCCCCTCGGAATCGAGCAAGGAGCGGATGACCGTCGGGCTGTATTGACCGTATCCCCACACGACGCCCGCCTCGCTTGACCGCGCCATGATCTCGTCCCAGCTCGACGCATGCGCGTTGATCTTTATGCCGAGCGCCGCCGCGTCCTCCGCGAGCGCGGCCGCCAGCACGTAGCGATCCTCCGCGGCGAGCACGTCGAATTCGCAGGCGACGCCGTCCTTTTCGCGGAAGCCGTCGCCGTCCGCGTCGATCCAGCCCGCGCTTTTTAGCAGCGCGTTCGCCTCCTCCTTGCGATTGTCCTCATAGGAGTCGTCGCTCGCCCAGATCAAATTGCTCGTGAAGCCGACCGCGGGCTTGCCGATGCCGTTGAAGGCGTTTTGGATGATCGTCTTGCGGTCTATGCCGATGGCGAGCGCCTCGCGGACGCTCTTGTCCGCGGTCACATCGTTTCCGACCGTGACGCCGTCGCGTTCCTCGGCGGGTTGCACGGGCAGGCTGACGTTTCGCACGTCCATCGTTTCCAGCGGGAACAGGGTCATGCCCTCCACGGTTTCGGAGGCGTAATTCGGGCTGACCATCACGACGTCCAGCTCCCCGGAGCGGGCGGCGGCGAGCGCCGCGTCGCCGTCCATGTACACGAGCGTGACGCGGCTTATGGACGGAGCGCCTTCGTAATAGTGTTCGTTGGGCGTTGCGATGATCTGTTGGTTCGCGTCGTACTGCGCGATCGTCCACGGCCCCGTGCCGATCGGGTAACGATCAAAGGTCTCGCTGTCGTAGGCGTCGCTCGGAACGATGCCGAGCAGGGCCGTCGTGTCGAGGAAGGGCGAGAAGGGTTCCGAAAGCGTGAACACGACCGTATGGTCGTCCGGCGCGGAGACGGAGGCGAGCCGCGTGAGATCGACGTTCTCGTTCTCGGCCTGCCGCTCCTTCACCGTTTCGTAGGTGAACGCGACGTCCTCGGCGGTCATGTCGGAGCCGTCGCTGAACTTCACGCCCTCCCGCAGCGCGAAGGTGTAGACGAGCGCGTCCTCGCTGACGCTCCAGTCCGTCGCCATATCCCCGACGTATTCCGAACCCGGGTTGACCTTCAAGAGCGCCGCGTTCGTGAACGAATAGCCGTAGCTCATGGCGCCCTTCACGGGATCCATGCTGCCGTCAAAGACCGTCGTACCCACATAGGCCACGATGCCGTCCTTTGCGGAAGCCGCGTCCGCTTCGCTTCCCCCTTCGGACGCGCCCGCGTCGGAAGCGTTCCCGCCCCCGCAGCCGGCGAGCGCCGCCGTCAGGCAAAACAGCAGCGCGATTGCAAAAATAAATCTTTTCATGATTCCCTCCCAAACAAAAAGAAAGCCGCGACGGAAAGAAAGCCGTTTTTCCGCGGCCTTACAAACCTTCGTGGCTTGTGTTCATCGTTTTACGGTTAAGCGTTCCAACGCGAATCTTCCTGATCCGCATGTTTCGAACAACTATATCATGCGCGGAAGAGGATTGTCAACCGGAAAAACAATCAATAATTTCCTATTAGAATAAATCAAGCCTTTGATTTCCTATAAATTCTCTTATATGTAAATGACGTGCGCGGAATGCCCGCCGTACACACGAGCACGAAGCCAAGAACGATGCCGCCGATCAAAGGCTTGGTCAAGCCGACTGCGCCGGAAAAAGTCATTCCGCCCGCAAAGATCGCTTATGATATCAGTCGTTCGCCATGTTGTCCGGCGCTTCGCCGTCTCTTAGAATCGTGAGCCAATCGCGTCTTCCATAAAGGAATCGCTCGATCACAATCGTTTTTTTCTCTTCGCGCACCGCGTAGAACACAAGAAAATTGCGAACGGGGAGAATCCGGATGCCTCGGGCGGCCAAGGCTTCATCTTTCGCCGGAGCGCATCGCAACGGCATTTCCCCCAAGGAATCTATCGCTTCCGCCGCCGCGTCCAACAAAGCGCCGGCGGCAACCGGATTTTGAAGATCTGCGGCAACGTACCTCGCCGCTTCGAACAGATCCCGTTCGGCGGATTTCGTGACGTCGATGCGATACGTCATTTGGGCAATCCGTTCCTGATGTCCGCAAAGGCTTCGCGGAACGGTCGGACGCGGCCCGCTTTTTCATCTTCCAAGCCTTCTTCCAAAAGGCGGTAAAGCTCAAATTTTCCGCACAGCCTTTCGTAAGCCTCTATGCTCAAAACGGCAAGATCGCCCCTTCCGTTTTTTGTGATAAACACAGGCTCGGAATGCCTGTGGCAGAAAGCCGATATTTCATTGTAATTGTTGCGTAAATCGGCGCTTGGTCTGATTGTCGGCATGTTTGTCACCTCCGCTCGCTTCCTTTCGATATGCAAATTATATCATGCTGTGCGTATGAAAGCAAAGGAATTTGCGCCATGTAATTACTTCCAACCGGTTCCAACCGTACCGGATTTGTATGTGTTTGTTTCTCGTTTGTGGTACAATCGCAATCGAAAGAATTGATTTACCGTGAAAAATACGTTTTCATCGCTGTTTGTGCCGCCGATTCCGGCGGCGGAACAGGAGTTTTCAATGGCTAAAACCAGCACTGTCACAATTTGCACAGACAACGAAACAAAGAAGGAGATCGAATATCTTTACGGACGCTTCGGACTCACCGTGTCGGATGCGGTGAACATATTCTTTAACAAATCGATATGGCAAACACGGGCAAGAAGAAGAGTCCTTACAAGCGCGACCGGAAGCGCGGCGGCGCGCTCGCGCGCAAGCGAACTATTTTACACCGCCATAATCCATATTTTCCATCGATATTTCATGTCTGTCTCATTTGGCCCGAGACGCGCGACTCTTTTTGCCATCTGATGAATTTGTGCATTTTATGGCATAAACCATTGCATATTTGATTGTTTGTGCTATACTATTCATAAAAAGAGGTGTCATTGTGAACAAACTCATTGCGCGCCCGCGGTATCTGGAACAGCTGATCGGCTTTCGGGACAAACAGGTGATCAAGGTGATCACCGGCATTCGTCGTTGCGGCAAGTCAACGCTGCTCGATCTCTACGAGACGTATCTCAGGGAAAATGGCGTGGAGGACGGGCAAATCATCCGGATTAACTTGGAATATCCCGAATATCACGCGATTCAAACCCACACGCACCTGTATGAGCATATCAAAGAACGCTTGCGGACGGATTGCATGAATTACATCTTCATAGATGAGGTTCAGATGATCCCCGCGTTTCAGAAAGCGGTGGACGGCTTGTTCGTTCGCAAGAACTGCGATGTCTGCATCACGGGTTCCAATGCGCACATCCTCTCGGGGGAACTCGCGACGCTTCTGTCGGGACGATACGTCGAGATTAAAATGCTGCCGCTGTCTTTCAAGGAATACATTTCCGCACGCGGAGGACGAACCGATCTTGCCGTCAAATACCGCGATTATTTGGAAAACAGCTCCTTCCCCTACACGCTAACGCTGTCCGACAAGAAGGACATTCGCGCCTACTTGGGTGGCGTTTATGATTCGATCGTCCTAAAAGACATCGTTGCGCGACGCAGGATTGGAGATGTCGGACAGTTGGGCGACGTGATCCGATTTACCTTCGATAATATCGGCAACCTGATGTCGTCCACGAAGATCGCCAATACGATGATTTCGGGCGGGCGAAAGATTTCGGTTCACACCGTGGAAAAGTATTTGGACGCCCTCACCGAGAGCTTCATTCTGTATCGGGCCGAACGTTACGACGTAAAGGGGCGGCAGCGCCTCGTCACCGGGTACAAATACTATCTTTCCGATCTCGGCCTGCGGTATTATCTTTTGGGCGGCCGAGGCGCGGACGCCGGGCGCGTCTTGGAAAACATCGTTTACTTGGAATTGCTCCGGAGGGGCTGTGCGGTCTGCGTCGGCAAGGTCGGGCCGGCGGAAGTCGACTTTGTTGCCGCAGGCAGAGACGGTGAGACATACTATCAGGTTGCCTACACTGCGGCGGGCGGGGAAGGCAAGGATGGAAAAACGACATTGGAGCGGGAGCTCGCCTCGCTGGACGCGATCAAGGATCACAATCCCAAATACTTGCTGACAATGGATTTCCTGCCCGCCGCTTCGCACAATGGCATAAGGCAGATCAATGTGCTGGACTGGCTGTTGGAATAGGTGTAACCGCATAAACCGTCGAACCGGGCGGCCCCTTGCATATAGGAGCGATGCGATGTATACTTAAACGAGCAAAATGCAAAGGCGGTGCGAAAACATATGGCAAACACGGGCAAAAAGAAGAGTCCTTACAAGCGCGGCAGGAAGCGCGGCGGCGCGCTCGCGCGCAAGCGGCGGGAGGAGCGCGAACGCAGACAGCGCCGGGAGCGGAAGGAAAAGCCCATGCAGGAATTCGTGGGCCTGTTCGCGCGGAACGGAGAATCGGGCGTCGTCAGGCCCTACGACAGGAACGCGCCGAGGGAAATCGCGGTCGCGAAGAACGACTTCGGCGGCGCGTCCGCGGGCGACAAGGTGCTGGTCAGGCTCACAAAGCGCCCGGACGCGTTCGCGGAAGCCGAAGGGCGCGTCGTCGAGATCATCGCGGCGGCCGGCGAACCCGGCGGCGACGTCCTGGCCGCCCTCAGGCGCTTTGGCCTGTCCAAGGAATTTCCGCAGAAGGTCGAGGCCGAAGCCGGGCGCGTCGCGCGCGCGCCGCTCTCGGAGACGGAGCTCGCCGGCAGGCGCGATCTGCGCGGCGAACGCATATTTACGATAGACGGCGCGGACGCGAAGGACTTCGACGACGCCGTTTCCGTAAGGCGCCGCGCGGGCGGCGGCTACGTGCTCGGCGTTCACATCGCCGACGTGAGCCACTACGTCCGGGAGGGGAGCCGGATCGACAAGGAGGCGCTGCACAGGGGTACGAGCATATACCTGCTCGACCAAGTCGCGCCGATGCTGCCCGTTTCGCTCTCAAACGGCATATGCAGCCTGAGCGAGGGCGCCGACAGGCTCACGCTCTCCGTCGACGTCGCCATCGGCGCGGACGGGGAGACGCTGGGGCACACGATCTACGAGAGCGTCATCCGCTCGAAGGCGCGGCTCGTTTACACGGACGTTTCGGATTTGCTGGAAAACGGCCGGTCAGAGGCCATGGAGCGCTGCGCCGAGCTCCACGAGGATCTGCGCCTCATGGCCGAGCTCGCGCGGCTGCTCCGCGCGCGGCGCGAAGCGCGCGGCAGCATCGACTTCGACCTGGACGAGGCGAAGATCAGCTTAGACGCAAGCGGCATCCCCGTGCTCGTGTCCGTGGCCGAGCGGCGCACGGCGAACCGCATGATAGAAGAATTCATGCTGCTGGCCAACGAACGCGTGGCGGAGGAATACCGGCGCGGGGAATTCCCCTTCATCTATCGCGTACACGAGCGCCCGGACGCGGAGCGCATGACGGAATTCAAGACCTTCATCGGCGGCTTCGGCCTGTCGCTGAAAAGCGACCCCGCGAACGTGCGCCCCGCCGCGCTGAACGAGCTGCTGGGCGCCATCAGGGGAAAGCCCTACGAAAACGTCGTGAACACGGTGACGCTGCGCTCCATGCAAAAGGCGTTTTACAGCGAGGAATGCAAGGGGCATTTCGGCCTCGCCCTGCGCCATTACTGCCATTTCACCTCTCCCATCAGGCGCTATCCCGACCTTTTCGTCCACCGCGTCATCAAGGAAAACCTGCGCGGCGGCATCGAGGGCGAGCGTCGCGGCGCGCTGCGGGAAGCGGCCGAGGCCGTCGCGCTGCGCTCCTCGGAAACGGAGCGCCGGGCCATCGAGCTGGAGCGCGACGTCGAGAAGCGAAAGAAAGCGGAGTACATGAGCTATCACATCGGGGAGAGCCACGACGCCGTGATCAGCGGCGTGTCCTCCTTCGGCTTCTTCGCGGGCCTTGCGAACACGGTGGAAGGCCTCGTGCACGCGAACACGCTGACCGACGATTACTACATCTACGATCCCGCGCGCTACCGCCTCGTCGGCGAGCGCACGGGCAGGATCTTCGCGCTCGGCGACGCGGTGCGCATCCGCGTCGCCAAGGCGGACGTCAGCCGGCGCGAGATCGACTTCGTTTTGGACGAATGAATCAAAAGAAACCCGCTTGTGTTTCTTGACGAAAACGCGAAGATGTCAAAACAGAAGCGGTTGACGGGTTCGGCGAAGCGATGAAAACGCATCTTTCACGCCAAACTCCTTCTCGGCGTCGCGCTCTCCGGCGCCGTAAAACCGATCCGGCGACCGCTCTCGTTTGAAACGCACAGCTTGGACAAATCATCGTCCGCGAAGGCCGCGTCGATATCCTTCCGTATAATGGAATCCGTCGTTCCGCGCAGCGCCTGCTTGAGCGCCACGCGCTCGAACGCCTTCCGCGCCACACGCCCGTTGGCGAAGCGCGCGTCCTTGTTGGCCGCGATGCGCTCGAAATACACCGAGGCGGCACGGCGCGCGCCGGGGCTCAGCCGGTACTTGCGCTCGCGGCACATCGCGGCGAAGATTTCCGTCAACTCCCCGGCGTCATAATCCGGGAAATCGACGTAGAACTGCACGCGCTCGCGCAGGCCGGGATTCATGTTCAGCAATTCGTCCATCTCCCGCGTGTAGCCCGCCATGATGCAGACGAAATCCCGCCGGTGATCCTCCATCAGCTTGACGAGCGCGTTCACGGATTCCCGCCCGTAATCGTGTGCGAATCCGTCGCCGGCGCAGAGCGAATAGGCCTCGTCGATAAACAGCACGCCGCCGAAGGCGGACTTCACGACCTCCGTCGTCTTTTCCGCGGTTCCGCCGAGATAAATCGAAACGAGTTTGTTCCTGTCGGCTTCCACGAACACGTCCTTCTTGGAAACCGCGCCGACTTCCGCGAAGATTTTGCCGAGTATGCGCGCCACGGTCGTCTTTCCCGTGCCGGGATTCCCGCGAAACACCATGTGCAGACAGGGTATGTTGTCGCGTCCGCGATTCTTTACGTATGTCGCGATCTCGCGTATGCAAGCCTTTACGCTGTGCAGACCGATGAGCGCCTCGAGCTCGTCAAAAGGCGATTTTTCTCCCGTTCGCTTCTTCCTTCCGCCTTTGAAATCCGCTATCGTCAGCCGCAGATCGGGAACGGCGTCCGCCGTCATTTTGCGCGTGACAGCGTCTGCGGCGGCGGCCTTGATCGCGTCCGCGCCGCCTTTGAGCAACTCGCTTTTCGTGAAACCCTTCGGCGCGAGCTCGAAACCCCGCATCGCAACTTCCCTCTCCAAAAATTCCAGTTTTTCGTCGGCGGACATGTCGTTTATGAAAATCGCGGTCGGAAACAGCGCGGCGAAGGCGCCTATTTCGCGCACCCTCTTGTACTGCTCTTTGTCCATGACCGTGAGGTAGACGGCTTTGCGCTTGGAGAGGCGCCGCAAATCGCCCTCTTCGTCCGAAAAGGCATGGCGCATAAAGCCTCCGTCATTCGGCCAAGCCTCGACGATCATGTAAAACAGAGCCGTGTCGCGATCCGTCTGCGCCGCGCCGGAAAGGCTGCCCTCCACAAACAGCGGATCGGTGATCACGCCGTGCGCGAAATAGAAGTCGTAGATCATTTCCGCAAAGAAACTCATATCGACGTCGCAGTTTTTGACGAGGACGATGTTGTGGTTTACCCTGATGTCCAGCGCCTTCGCGTTTTTTATGCGATTGCCGACGCCGCGCATGGCGAGCTTAAAATCCGCAAAACCGACAAGTCCCTCGATCTTGCTTTCGATGTCCGGCACGGACGGGCGTTCCCAGCGGTTGTATTCATCGCCGCAGCAATAGCTTTTCGCGAGCACGGATTTCGCGTCCGCGATCAGCGCGTTCAGCTCGGGCGTAAGCTCGGACAGCGAAAGCTCCTTCAATTCGTAGGCTTTTCCGCAGAAATCCCGCAGATTTTCGCGGAAACGCTTCATTTCGACGGCGTCGGTTTTGAGGACGATAAAGCGCAGCTTCCCGTTCGCACTCCCCGCGAAATCGGGAAAGATCACCTGCTTGTGACCGTTGAAGTTTCCCGCCCGCGAGGAGAGCAGCGACAGCTCGTGCCTGTCCGGCGCGTCGATGCACAGGGTGTAAATCTTAATCATTTCAGCCATTTCACAAACACCTCCCGATTGGGTTTATACCCCGGCCATGTACCAAAAACAGCACACGCGCCGCCTTGCGCGAACTGGCCGGCCGCCGTATGATGGGGCGAACGGGAGAGGATGCGCGGCACGAAACAAAATTGCGGCGCGAATCGAGGAAAAGCCAAACGCGCGAGCGGAGCGAGGAAGGAGCCAATTGCGCTGTTCGGCCAAGCGGTGACAGCAACGGTTTCAGGATGTGACTGAAAGATTTTTCTCCCGGAACGGAACGAGAAACAGCCGTTCGCGAGGTCAAAAAAACACATGT
>JAISMX010000105.1 GCA_031276515.1 Eubacteriales Family XIII. Incertae Sedis bacterium
TCGCCGGGGATACTGACGTCGCGGCGGCTCGAAAAACTCAGCCGGGAAAATATCACGGCGATGACGCTGTGCGGGAGCGCGGATCACACGACCATAGCGAAATTCGTGTCGGGAAACGCGGAGCGCGTGAAAGGGCTGTTTACGGAAGTCATGCTGTACTGTCATGAACTCGGACTCATAGGAGGGGAAATGTTCGCCGCAGACGGTTGCCGCCTACCGTCCAACGCCGCAAAGGAGTGGTCGGGAACGACAGAAAAACTTAAAAGCAAACGGGAGAAATTCGAAGCGCACGCGGAAAAGTTGCTTGCCGCCCATAATATGCTTGACCAAAGCGAAGACGAAGGGTCCACTGCGAAGGAACGGGCGGGGCGAAATATTGTCCGCGCCCGCCGTGGGTGCGGGAAATGGCGGCGGGCGTATCGCCGCTGCCTTGTCATATCTCCATTCCCCGTGTCCGCTTTTTCTGTGGCGGGTCGATTTGCCGCGCTATTTGCTCGGCCGCCCTGCGGACAATCTCAACCTCGCGGATTTCGTCTTTCAGCGTCAAATACTCCCGGTGCAGCTTGCCCCGGCTGATGATTTTGATGCTGAGATGATAAATTGCCATGTGGCCGCGCCTCCTTTCAAAAATATAGGTTGATTTAATCCTATGTTTCGGGTATAATGATTTTAATGGGAACCGAAATTGAGGTTGCCCTCCGTGTGAATCTTAAATTTGCGAGGTGGTTTTAATGACGCTTGATACCAGTCTGCTCGTGCCGATGACCGAAGCCAATCAGAACTTCTCCAAAGTCGTGCGGCTTGTGGACGAGAGCGGCATGGCTGTGATTCTGAAAAACAACAAGCCGCGCTATATGGTTTTGAGCTTTTCCGAGTATGATGAGATACAAGCCGCACGTCAGAAATTTATCGGCGCGACGGTCGATGATGTCATCGCCGAAAATCTTGAGGCGTTGCGGGAACTCGCGCAATGATCATCCTGACCGTTGACGAAATAATCATGCTCCACACGAAGCTGACAGCGGCGACCGGCGGCGGCGGTTTACGCGACAGAGGGCTTTTGGAGTCCGCCGTCATGAATTGCTATCAGACGTTCGGCGGCGAGGAACTCTATCCCGGCGTTATCGAAAAGGCGGCGCGGTTGGCGTTCGGCATCTGCGCCAATCACCCTTTTGTTGACGGCAACAAACGCGCCGCAGTGACCGCGCTTCTCACGATTCTGCGGATCAATGACATTGCGATTTCTTATACGCAAAAGGAATTGGTCGCGCTCGGACTCGGCATCGCGGACAAATCGCTTGATTATGAGGCGGTCACGGAATGGGTGCGGTCGCATTTGACAGCGCAACCGTAAACGTAAACAGCGGCAAGCCGCGCCCCGTGACAGGACGGCTTGCCGCTGTGGGTATAAGCCCGCGCCGGCGGGGTTTTCCGGGGCGCGGAGCGCCCCCAAATTCGCGCCGCCGGGGCGCACACGTCCGTCAGGACGTATAAATGCGCCATATTAGAGAAGCGCGAGTTTGACGAACGGGCGAAGAACGACAGGATCGAGCGGCTTGACGAAGCGGCGTATTGTTATTGGTACAATCGTCTGAGGAAGCTGCGAAAAGCCGCCGATCCCGAAAGGGCGGCGGCAGAATCGTTGTGGCGAACGCGACGAAAATCGCGTTCGCGAATATGCGTGCGGCTTTCGCCGGCGAAGCGAACGCAGTGAGCGGAGGAATGCGGCGAAGCCGCATGTTGCCTTTTTGCCCCGAAGCTCCGCTTCGGTTGGCAAAGCCGCATGTTGGAGCGGAATCTTAAATGAAAAGCGGTATTGTGATGCGGGGACTGCGGTCCGGCGTTGCGTATGTATCACGGAAAGGAGCAAACGTTATGAAGGATTTTGTGTTCAGAATGCCGACGAAGGTGATCTTCGGCTTGGGCAAATCGAAGGAAATCGGAAATATCTGCGTTGAAATGGGCGCCAAGAAGGCTTTCGTACTCACGGGGCCGAACATCGGAAAGTCCAAGCTGCTCGTTGAAATCAAGGAGGCCATAGAGGCCTCGGGCGTCGAATGCGTCGCCTACGACAAGACGGCTGCGGATCCTTCGGTCGAGCTGGTGGATGAGGTCGCGGCGGTCGTTCGCGCGAGCAAGGCGGACGTGCTGGTTGCGCTCGGCGGCGGCAGTCCCATCGATCTCGCCAAGGCCGTGAGCGTGCTGCAAACGCACAAAGGCTCCGTCCGCGAATACATGTTCGGCGGCGGCAAGAGCGTGACGAAGCCCGTCATGCCGCTCATCGCGATTCCGACCACGGCCGGCACGGGCAGCGAGGTGTCCGCGGCCTCCGTGATCACCGACACGAAGAACAAGATCAAGTTGTCCGTCACCCACGACAACATCATACCCAAGGTCGCGCTTGTGGATCCCCTGCTGCACGTGGGTATGCCGCCGCTGATCACGGCTTCGACCGGCATGGACGCGCTGACGCACGCGATAGAATCCTACACCTCCCTGAACGCGGAGCCCATCAGCGACGCGCTGGGGATTCACGCGATCAAGCTGATCGGCGAGAACCTGAGAACCGCGGTCGCGAACGGCCAAAACCTCGAGGCGAGGACGAACATGGCCATAGCCGCCCTGATCGCGGGCGCCGCCTTCGTAAACGGCGGCTTGGGCGTCGTCCACGGCATCGCGCAGGCCCTGGGCGGTCTGCACCACACCGCGCACGGCATCGCGAACGGCGTGATCCTGCCCTACGCCATGCAGCGGAATTACGTGGGAAATCTGGCGAAATTCAAAGACATCGCCGCGGCCCTTGGGGAGAACGTCGAGGGCTTGAGCGCGCGGGAGGCGGCCTACGCGTCCGTCGAAGCCGTGCACGAGCTGCTTTTGGACATACAGGCGCCCGCCTCGCTCCCCGACATCGGGGTCTCGCGAGAGGACTTCGGCCCCATCATAGAAGGCACGATGGGCTTCCGATTGCTCGCCATTAACCCGTGCAAGCTAATCGAGAAGGACATAGAAGGAATATTGGAGGCGGCGCTTTTGGGAGAGGTATAATCGCGCGTTTCAAAACCGGCGCACGGGATACGAAAACATCCCGTGCGCACGTTTTTTTCGTCTGCCGTATCGCTGCGCGCAGAAAAGTGAGGTGGTTCGGATGAAAAATCGCGACACTGAGAACTTTTACGAAAACAACATCGAAATCAGCTTGGAGGAGACGAAAGAGATTCTGGAGGGCTCGCACGACGGAATTCTCGTGACGGACGGGGACGGCAATGTGATCTTCGTCAACAGCTCCTACGAACGAATCGCGGAAATCAAAAAAGAAGACCTCTACGGCAGGAATATGCGCGACTTGATCAACCCCGTATGGATGCAGAATTCCGTGGCCTTCGTGGTCATCGACCGGCGATGCACGGTTTCGAAAAAGCAGATCACGAAATCGGGGAAGAACATCATCGTCACCGGCCGACCGATCTTCGACAAGCGCGGCAACATAAAGATGATCGTGATCAACGCGCGGAACATATCCGAAATATACAGCCTTCGCGAGGAGCTGCTCAAATCCTTGAAGATGGAAAAGCTCTACATGAAGACTTACGAGGAATTCGCCACAAGGGGCCGTCAGGGCGAAGGCGGCCTGCTGGCCGCCAGCGGCAAGATGCAGGAAGTGCTTTCGCTCGCGGAGCGCGTGGCCAAATTTCAAACCACTGTCCTGATACTCGGCGAATCCGGCGTCGGGAAGGAGGAAGTGGCGAAATACATCCACGCGAACAGCATCAGAAAGGACAAGCCCTTTGTCGCCATAGACTGCGGCGCCATCCCGTCGAATCTTCTGGAATCCGAATTGTTCGGCTATGAAAGGGGCGCGTTCACGGGCGCCGTGCAGACGGGCAAGGCGGGTCTGCTCGAAGCCGCCGCCGGAGGCGTTGCCTTTCTCGACGAAATCGGCGAAACATCGTTGGAATTCCAAGTGAAACTCCTGCGAGTGCTCGAAACGAAGGAGCTGCGCAGGGTCGGCAGCACCAAGGGCAACCTCGTGGACGTGCGCATTCTGGCCGCAACGAACCGAAATTTGGAACGAATGGTCGATGAAGGGAGCTTCAGGGAAGACCTGTTCTACCGCCTGAATGTCGTACAGATTCACGTTCCGCCGCTCAGAAACAGGAAGGACGATATCGCGCCGCTCAGCATGCTGTTTCTGGCGATATTCAACAACAAATACAACCAGATCAAAGTGCTCACGTACGACATCATGCGCGAAATGGAAAAACATCTTTGGCCCGGCAATGTGCGCGAATTGAAAAACGTCATCGAACACATGGTCATCGTGAGCGACAACGATTACCTGCAACCGGAGGATCTGCCGTGGAACGCGCAGAAAGACGCCAACAGAAAAATGATCAACATCATCGCCGAAAACAATGAAATGAGCTTGCAAGAATCCGTGGAGCTTCTGGAAAAAAGCATTTTGGAACGAGCCAAAAACGAGTGCCGCAGCACGCGTGAAATCGCCGAAAAGCTGCGGGTCAACCAATCGACCATCGTGAGAAAGCTCCACAAATACAATTTCGTATAGACTTGCCGAGCCGTAAGGCGACGGGCGATGCTCGCGAGCATCGCCCGTCGCCTTGTTTTTTGCGCCGTTCCTCCCGCGTCTCGCTTTGCCTGCGCCGCGCGCCGCCCGTCTTTCGTTGAAATTGCGTTCAAACCGGATCGTTTGAATTTTGTTTCGCGGCCGGCACGATACTTGCTCATTCCCAAAAACAAGCGTATCGATAAGCGCACGCCGCGCGAGCGCCAAAGGGCTTGCCGCCGCGCCGCGGGGCGCAAAGGAAGGTGATCGCAAAATGGAACGGAACGAAACCGGCAATTCCAAAGAGATGCTGAACGAAGCCTTGGCCGCGCACTACGCCGCCGCGCTGAAAGCGAAGGGCGAGGGGCGGCCCGTGGCTTGGGCGACGTCCATTTCGCCGCAGGAGCTGCTCGAAGCCTTCGATATCGACGTGGTGTATCCCGAAAACCACGCGGCGGCGATAGGCGCCCGAAAATGCGCGCCGCAATTTATCGCGCGGGCGGAGAGCAAGGGCTATTCCAAAGACAATTGCTCTTATTCGAGGGTCAATTTCGGATACGCGGACATACGCGAATCGGAAGCGGGCAACATACCCATGCCCGACCTGCTGTTCTGCTGCGGCAACATCTGCCATACCGTGATCAAATGGTACGAAAACCTCTCCAAAACCCTGAACGTTCCGCTCATCCTCTTTGACATGCCCTTCAATCACACATACGAGGCGCCGGCGCACAGCGTCGCCTATATGCGCGCCCAGATCGACGACGCGATCGCGCGGCTCGAAGCCATCACCTCCAAAAAGCTCGACCGGGACAAATTGTATGAAATCATGCGAATTTCCAACGAAACCTGCGAATGGTGGAAGAAGGCCACGGACTTGGCGAAGCGGCGGCCCTCCCCCTTGAACGGCTTCGATATGTTCAACTACATGGCCGTCATCGTCTGCATGCGCGGAAAGCCCGAGGGGCGTGCGATATTCAAAAAATGGCACGACGAGCTTCTGGAAAAGGCGGAGCGCGGCCTTGGGCCGTGGCGTGACGCGGAAGAAAAATACAGGATTTTGTGGGACGGCATCGCCTGCTGGCCGCATCTTTCCTTCACCTACAAGACGCTGAAAAAATACGGGGTGAATTTGGTGACCTCAACATACCCCAAATCTTGGAACATCCGATACGAGTGCGGCGATTTGGACGGCATGGCGCGGGCGTACAGCTCGAATTACGCCAACCGCAACCTCGACTTCGGCGAGGATTCGCTGCGCGCCTTGGTCGACGAGTTTGACCTCGACGGCATCGTGTATCATTCCAACAGGAGCTGCAAGCTGATGGATTTCAGACAGTACGAGGTGCAGCGCAGGACGGAGGCCGCCACGGGCGTTCCCTCCGTCATCTTCGACGGAGATCAGACGGATCCGTCCGCTTTTTCGGAGGGCCAGTACGAAACGAGAATACAGGCGCTGTGCGAGGTGATGGAGCGCAACGCGCGGAAAGTTTGAGGGGGATGGCATGGACTGGAAACGGACATACGAAGAAAGAATCGTAAGCGCGGCGGAAGCCGTGTCGAGGATCAAATCGCGCGATGCGATCGTGCCCTCGCACGCCGCGGGCGAGCCCAAATACCTGATCAACAAGCTCATGGAGCGCGCGGCGGAGCTCGAAGGCGTGGAGATATGGCAGGGGCTGAACGTCGGAGACGCCCCCTACGCGCGCGAGGAATTCGCCGGCCGCTTTGTCAACATGTCGTTTTTCCTCGGCAAAAACAATCGAAAGGCCATCCAATCGGGCAGGGGCGAATTCATTCCCATTCATTTCTACGCGCAGCCCAGAGCCATACGCGAAGGCCGGATTCGCTGCGACGTCGCGCTGATACAGTGTACGCCTCCGAACGGGAACGGCTATGTGAACATGAGCCTTTCCTGCGATCAGACCAGGGTCGCCGTGGAAAAGGCGGGCCTTAGCATCGCGCAGGTAAACGCCCGTTTGCCGCGGGTCTGCGGCGACACTTCGCTCCACGTTTCGGAAATCGACTTTTTCGTGGAGCACGACGAGGATCCCTATGAGATTGCGCCCATCAACGGGAACGACCCCATCGCGGAGCGCATCGGCGCGCACATCGCGGAGCTGATAGAGGACGGGGATTGCTTGCAGATGGGTCAGGGCAAGATTCCCAACGCCATATTGAAGCTCCTGTCGAGCAAGAAGGATCTGGGGATACACACGGAGGTTTTTTCGGACAACCTCATCCCCCTCATCGAGAGCGGCGTGGTGAACGGCGCGAGAAAATCCATCAACAGGCACAAGATTATCGCGACTTTCGTGCAAGGTTCGAAGCGGCTTTACGAATACATCGACAAAAACGACATGATTTGCCTAAAGCCCGTGGACTACACCAACGACGTAGCCGTCATCGCGCAAAACGATCGCATGGTCGCCATCAACTCGGCCATCGAAGTGGATTTGATGGGTCAGGTGGTGGCGGATTCGATAGGCCCCAAGACCTTCAGCGGCGTCGGCGGGCAGCTCGATTTCCTGCGGGGCGCGGAGCAGTCGAAGGGCGGGAAGCCGATCATCGCGCTCCCCGCGACGGCCAAGAGCGGCGCCGTTTCCAGAATCGTCGCCCGCTTGGCGCCGGGAACCCCCGTGACGACCACGCGGCAGGACGTGCATTACGTCGTGACGGAATACGGCGTCGCAAACCTTTTCGCCGCGCCCGTGCGCGAGAGGGCCAAGCGGCTCGTGAACATCGCGGCGCCGCAATTCAGAGAGCGGCTCGAAAAGGATTTTTTTGAATATTACAAAAGCATAGACGACTGATTAAGCGATTTGCGCATCAATTTGATGCTCAGGCGCATCAAATTTCATATTTGCATCGCGGCGCGAGCCGGCCGAAAACGGCGAAAGCCCTTCGATTTTTGCCGAAGTCGCGCGCGTATCTCGTTGAAATACGCCGAATTCCGGATTTCCGGGGCGCGCGCGTCGAGCGCGGGCCGCGCCGTTGGCACGGGTATTGCTATACTTGTCTGAAAGTTCTGAAATGTTTGTGTTTGCGCGAGGAGAGGAAGATGTACACACTGTTTAAACCCTTCGGTTCCATCGCTTGGGAGAAGGAAAATCTGAGCGAGCTCGTCACGGTTGTGGGCGTTTCCGCAAGCCCCGCTCCCGCCTCGGAGCTTGAGGCCGGCCTCGGGGTCTGCGACATCCTCATCGGCGACGTGGACATAAGCGTCGACAGAAAGCTGCTCGCCAAGGCGCCCAAGTTAAAAGCGGTTTTGTGCACCTCGGTCGGCGTGGATTACGTCGACGCGGAGGCGCTGAACGAGAGGGGCATCGTTCTGGCCAACGATCCGGATTTCTGCTCGAACGCGGTGGGGGAATTCGCGATGGGCCTGATTTACGCGCTGCTGCGCAAGATTCCCTCGGGAACGGAAATGCTGAAATCGAATCGATGGGGCGAAAGGGGCGCGCTGGGAGGCGTCGAGCTTTTCGGCAAAACGCTCGGCCTCTTGGCCTTCGGCCGCATCGGCCGCGAGGTGGCGCGTCAGGCCTTGGGCGTCGGCATGAAGGTCGTCGCGTACAGCCCGCATCTGAACAGGAAAGTGGCCGAGGACAGGGGGGTCGTTCCCGTTTCCTTCGAGGAACTCCTCCGTACGTCGGACGTGGTCAGCCTTCACATGCCCCTGAGCGACGAGACGAAGCACATCATCGGAGCGCCCGAGCTCGCGTCGATGAAGGACGGCGCCTATCTCATCAATGTGGCGAGAGGCGGCGTACTGGACGAGAAGGCTCTGCTTGCGGCCCTTGAGAGCGGGAAACTGGCCGGCGCGGCGCTCGACGTTCTCGAACAGGAGCCTCCCGCGCCGGAGCATCCCCTGCTGCGCGCGGCCCAAAAGCACAACCTGATCCTCACGCCCCACATCGGCTGGCATTCCTTCGACGCGCGAGACAAGAGCCTAAACTGCCTGAAACGGCAGGTGGCGGCCGTGGTCGCGGGCCGGCTGCCCGACGAATGCCTCAACGCCGCGCACGCCGCGCTTCCTCGATAGATTGCGGGCTTCGCTTTCTTTCACGCGACGGACACAGGGATTTCCGGAATCCATGTTTTACATATACCGCATCCTCGCGGACGCGGAAGCCGTCGACTCTCGCCGTTCCGGCTCGGCCGGCCGGAACAAGCAATCGTTTTCCGAATTTTGAAATTTTTAATTCGCTTTAAAGAAGGAGGTGAGTGACTCATGACAATTATCGTTGTTTTGATTCTTTTCTTGATCCTTACGTTCGTTATTGGAATTTATTTTAAAAATCGCGTAGAAACGCCGGAGGATTACTACGTGGCCGGCCGCACCCTGCCCTGGTGGGTGGTCATGCTGACCATGTCCGCGACCTACATCGGCGCCACGGCCACCTTGGCCAAGTCGGGGCTGGGCTACAACCAAGGCTATTCGTCCATGATGGCGACCTTTGCCGCCATGTCGGGCATGGCGATTCTCGGTCTGCTTTCGCCCAAAATCAGCCGCATCGGCTTCAAGTACAGGATACTCTCCGTATCCGGCCTGATACGCCATCGCTTTGGCAGAACCGCCGGCACAATCAGCGCCGTCATCGTCGCTTGGGCGCTGATCGGCACGCTGGCGGGGCAGGTCGTGGGCGCGGGCAGCCTACTGCCCGTCGTGTTCGCCAACGTCGGCCTGAATCTCTCCTACGAGCTGGCCATATTCATACTCGTGCTGGTCATGATCGGCTACACCCTGCTCTCGGGCATGTTCGGCGTGGCCTACACGGACGTTATTCAGGTTACCATCCTGATCATCGGTCTCGCCATCGCGCTCCCCATACTCATGCTCAATGAAGTGGGCGGTTGGTCGGCCGTCACCCCGATGCTGCCGGAGGGCTTCCTGAGCTTCAAGCCGGGCATGTACGTCATCGGCCTGATGTTCTCCTACTGTCTCTACTTCATGTCCGGCCCGCCGTACTGGCAGCGCTCCTTCGCGGCGAAAACTTCGGGGGGTTCCAAATACGGCATCGTCTTGGCGGCGGTGCTGATCACCATTTATTCCTTTATGGTGACCGTCGTCGGCATGGCGGCGCGGGCCATCTATCCCGAACTGCCGTCGAACGTCCAGAGCGCCGATTCCGTCATGATCATTCTGGTCATCGAGCGCTTCCATCCGGTCTTCGCGGCCATCATCGTCGTCTCCATCATGGCGGCCATCATGTCCACCATGGACAGCTATCTGCTCACCGCGGCGCAGGCCATGATCACCGACATATACAGGGTCTACAAGACCGATTTCACAGACAAGCAGGAGCTCAAGCTCGCGAAGATTCTTGTCGCGGTCATCGCGTTGGCGAGTTTCGTGTTCGCGCTCTACGTCCGCAACATTCTGGACGCGCTCCAACTGGCGATGGGCTTCTATTCCGCCACGCTCGCGGCGCCGCTCATGGCCGCCGTGTTCTGGAAGAACGCCACGAAGCCGGCGTGCTACGCCTCGATGTTCGGCGGCTGCGCGATGTATCTGATCTGGAACTACGCGCTCGGAAAGCCTTGGGCGATGAATCCCTCCATACCGGGCGGCATCGTGAGCATCGTCCTGATGATCGTCGTGTCCCTGGCCACCTGCAAGCGCTTCGAGGCGCCTTACTTTGAAGGCGTGGGCAAGAACGACCCGATCGAAGCCGCGGCAAAGCAGCCGGAACCGGCTTCGTAGGCGGGAAGGTTCGGGGATGAACTTTTACATTTCCTCGTTTCGCTATAAGATCGCGTGCGTTTGCTTCTTCGGCGCCGTCCTGTCGCTCGCGAACGCCCTCCTGCTCAAGACTCCGCCGGAGGAGATCTTGGGCAGGTACGGCCTGTCGCTGTGCGCGATGCTCGCGCTGTCCTTCGCGCTGTGGCGCCCCGCGTTCGCCTATGTCCGCGAGGACGCGCGGTCGCTGTGGGAGGGCCGCTGGGACGGCCCCGCGCGCACGCCGGCCGCGGAGGAACGCGAAAGGCTTCGCTTTGAGCGCTTCTATCCGAAGACAAAGTACGCGCTCATGCGCGATCCGGCCGGCCACAGGGTCGCCACGACCCTTATCGCGTGCAGCTGCGTCGAGTTTCGCAAGAAGCGCGCGCCCTGCAAACACATGTTCGAGTTGGCCCGTCTCACGGGCGCGCTGACGGAGGCCGGCGAGGAGGCCTCGCGGGAATGACGCCGGGCGGGGACGGAACGCACTCGGCTTGGGTTATCAAAAATGATATCGATGAAAACCGCTCGAACGCGCCCGCTTTGGATTGCTAAAAAACGGCACCAATCAAAATTACTATATTCAATGTTTTAGACCAGGAGGTAAGAAAAAATGAAGTACATCGCAGCGGCCTGTCAGATCAACATCGTTCAGGGAGACAAACAGGCAAACTTGAAGAAAGCTCTCGAAATGATCGACGAGGCCGCGTCCCAAGGCGCAAAGGTCACGGTCTTTCCCGAGTATTTTCTCACTTGGCCGCCCACGTCCAAGATGACGCCCGCCGACATCGACGCGATGGCGGAGAAAATCCCCGGCCCTTCCACAAACGCCATAGCGAAGAAGTGCATCGAGACGAAGACGTACTGCGTCTGCGGCACGATGATAGAAAAATGCGAGGATGGCAAGCTTCGCAACACCAGCGCCATCATCGGCCCCGACGGGAAGGTCATCGGCAAATATCACAAGGTGCAGCCCGAAAACGCGCCCGCGAAGTACGAGCCGGGCAGCGGCATTTGGCCGGGCAACGATCTGCCCGTTTTCGACACGCCGCTCGGCCGCTGGGCCGTCATGGTGGACATGGACGTTTCCAACTGCGAAATCCCGAGGAGCTACGGGCTTTTGGGCGCGGACGTGATCTTCGCTCCGATATGCTGGAGCGCGAAATTCGTTCCCGTCATCGAAACCTTCACGAAGGCTTCGGCGCTGTACAGCCACGCCTATATCGTCTCGGCCAATCCGGTCGGCTGGCGCAAGCAGATACCCGTTCACGCGTGGGCCTTTGCCGCGAAAGACCAGGACGAAGCGAACAACATCGATCTTTCCTACGGCGGCGGCAGCGGCATCGCGTTGGGCAACAACCTGATCGGCAAGGCGCTCAACTTCACGGAGAGCATCGCGTATGCCGTCATCGACAGCGAAGGTCCGAAGGCGAGCAGGGCGAACGACGCAAGCATTTACCCGTTCTGGCGTCGCCCCGACCTCTACGGAGAGCTGGTCAAGCCGGCCTCGAAGCAGCCCTATGGCACGAATGTGGAGCATAAGGTTCCGACGCACATCGTTCCCAAGGACTGAGACCGGTGTTACTGCTCAAACCCCACGCCATTTTTGCCCACCTCGGAACCTGCCGTCCCATATTGGCTTCCTCACGTACGTCTTATGTACGCTCCGGGAGCCAAATGGGCCGGCAGAACCCGATCTGAACAAAACTGACGCGGCGTTTGAGTAGTTTTGATTTATATCTTTGAGTAGTAACGCGGTGGTTAAAGTTGAGGAGGAAAAAATGCTGTCAGTCGATTTTGTGGGCTTGAAATTAAGAAATCCGGTCATCGTGGCGTCGGCCACGCCGTCCATAACCGCGGACGCCATCAAAAGGGCGGCGGACAACGGGGCGGGCGCCGTCGTGACCAAATCGGTCATATTCGGCGACGCGAACGGAAAACCGGCGGGGAACAACGCAAAACCGCGATTCCAGCTCTATAACACGCCGAACGGTTACGATCCGAGATTGACGGAAAAGGGCGGCATGTTTTCGTTTTTTCGGTTCCAAGAGCCCTATCCCACTCCCGAAAAGATGGCGCGCATGCTGGATGAGCTCAAGGGCCCCAAAGGCGTTGACATACCCGTCATCGTGAGCATCTGCGGCTTCACCGACAATTACGAATCGTGGCGCAAACTGGCGAGGCTCATGGAGGACGCGGGGGCCGACGCTTTGGAATTGAACGGACACGCGTGGAACCCCGTCGTGAAATACAGCGACCCGACAATCGCGACGGTCGTCAAAAATGAGGTCAAAATCCCCGTCATTTACAAGATGATGGGCGCGAACGAAGACTCCGCCAAAGTCTCTCGGCAGTTGGTCGCGGCGGGCGCGGACGCGCTGACGGGCCTCGGCACCTTTGGAATGAAGGCGATGGAGGTGGACGTTGAGAGCCAAAAGCCTTGGATGGAGATGGCGCACGGCCTCGGCGGCACGTGGCTCCGCGCCATAAGCCTCGCCTTTGTCGCCGCGATGGCGAACGCCGTGGACGTTCCCATATCCGGCGTTTCGGGCATACAATCCTGGGAGGACGCGGTCAAATACATCCTGCTCGGCGCGACCACCGTTCAGGTTTGCGCCGCGATTTACGCGAAGGGTTACAAGGTTTTGCAAGAGATAGCCGACGGCATCGAGGATTACATGAAGCGGCACGACTACAAATCCATTGAGGATTTTCGCGGAAAGGCTCTGGCGAACATCGCGGCCTCGCGCGTGAACAGCCCACCCATTCGCGCGGTTGTGACGGAGAAATGCACCGGCTGCGGTTTTTGCAAGGATTGCTGCATGTTCGACGCGATTCGGTTCGCCGACAAAAAATCCACCATTTCCGAGAAATGCGACGGCTGCGGCGTGTGTTGGTCGCTGTGCCCGTACAAGGCCATTGAAATGCGCGAGTTTTGAGAGAAGGAGGGATTTATGTCGGAATATTTTTTGGAATTCGAGAAAGGCGGCCGCTTCAAGGTTCGCCTCAAAGAAGCGGAGGCCCCGAACACGGTCGCCGCTTTCAAAAAAGCGCTGCCGATGGAAGGCGGCTGCTTGCAGGCCAGATTCGCGGGAGACGAGTTCTTTTTCAACGCCGATGTGGACGTGAGCGCGGAGAACGCGAAAGAACCTTACTGCGGCGCGCTGTCGTTCAATTGCGATCCCAAGTGGAAGGCGGTGTGCGTCTATTACGGCTCGAACATCAAGAGCGCGAGCTACAACCTGTTCGCCGAGATCACGGAGGATTTGGAAGATCTGAAAAAGGTCGGTCTCAGGATATGGAAGCAGGGAGAAGAAAAGGTCGTGTTTAAGGAAGTTTAGGCGGTTTTGAGCAAAACGCGGCGCGGGCGCCTCGATGTCTTTCGGGGCGCCCGCCTTTTTGTGTGCGAAATGTCGCCGGCAAAAAGCTCGCGACAAGGCGGCCGGAACGAAGGCGATCACCGCGCCCTCATCAAATTCTTTAAAATGTAAATACTTCAAATAAATAGTTGACAAGCTTCGCCTTTTGGAATAAAATGGGTTGTGGCGAAACCGCCCCGGACGCGCGGCCCATGCACAGGAACACAAGGCGCGATGCCGGGCGTACGAAACCGCCCCGGGCATGAGCGGCCATGCGACCGCGCCGCCGCGCGGATCGACGCGGCTTCGCGAACGGTTTCGCACGATTGCGCTTGAAAGCTCAAGGAAGCGAGGGTATAATGGTCACAGAAGAAAAAATAAGTTTCGTCAAAAAGAAGGGAGGCCTGCTCCCTCCCAAATCGGACGTCGTGTTCAAGTTGCTGTTCGGCGACGAACGCAACGCGGATCTGCTTATCGCTCTGCTGAAAGCGGTGTTGGATCTGCCGTTCGACGAATACGAAAAGATCGAGATCGTCGATCCGCACTTGCTTCGCGAAGCGGCCGGGGACAAACTCGGCGTGCTGGACGTGAAGCTGAAAACGAAATCCGGCAAGGTCGTAGACATAGAGATACAGGTGTGCCCGTCCCGGGAATTCAAGGCGCGCGTCGCGTTCTACGTTTCCAAGATGGTGACGGAGCAGATCGGCTCCGGCGACGATTACGACGTCGTCAAGCAGGCGATCGGCGTCGTCATAACGGACTTCGA
>JAISMX010000014.1 GCA_031276515.1 Eubacteriales Family XIII. Incertae Sedis bacterium
AACGATGGTATTTTCGAGTTTGGTCTTCTTGGGCCTGTTCTTGCCGGCGGTGCTGCTCGCCTACTACGCGACCCTGCGCTTCTCCGGCAATTTCGGGATTCTGAACAAAATACTGCTCGTGAGCTCGCTGTTTTTCTATTCTTGGGGCGAGCCGCTTTGGATCGTCGCCCTGCTTTTCACCGCCTCGGTGGATTACGCGAACGGCCGGCGCATGGTCGCGACCGGGAGCGGGCGCGCCGCGAAACGCGTCCTGATCACATCCATCGCCATCAACCTCGGCATATTGTTCCTATTTAAATACCTGGGATTCTTCGTCGACATCCTGAACGGCCTGCCCGGCGTGGAGCTGCCGGCGGTTTCGATCGAAATGCCCATAGGTATATCCTTCTATACATTCCAGTCGCTCTCATACATCATAGATTTGTATCGCGGGAAGATCGGCGTGCAGCGCAATTATTTCAATTACCTCCTCTACGTTTCCATGTTCCCGCAGCTCGTGGCCGGCCCCATCGTGCGATACAAGGACATCGAATCGCAGATCGGGTCGCGCAGCGTTTCCTTCGCATCCTTCGGCATGGGCGCGCAGCGTTTTTGCGTCGGGCTTGGGAAGAAGGTTCTCCTCGCCAACGCCGCGGGCGCGGCGGCGAACCGCCTTTTGGACGGCGATTTGAGCGCCGTTTCCCCGGTCGCCGCCTGGATTGGAATCGTATTCTTCGCGTTCCAGATCTATTTCGACTTTTCGGGCTATTCGGACATGGCCATCGGCCTTGGCGGGATGTTCGGCTTCCGGTACGGCGAAAATTTCAGATATCCCTACATTTCCGCGTCAATCACGGAATTTTGGCGGCGCTGGCACATATCCTTGGGTTCGTTCTTCCGCGATTACCTGTACATCCCCTTGGGCGGCAATCGGCGCGCGCAGCTTCGGAACATATTCGTCGTATGGTTTCTCACGGGGCTGTGGCACGGCGCAAGCTGGAATTTCATCGCGTGGGGGCTGTACTACGGCCTCTTGCTGATCTTGGAAAAGCGTTTTGCCGCGCTGTTGGATCGCATACCGCGTTTCGTCAGATGGGGCTTCACCATGCTCATCGTCCTCTACGGCTGGGGCATATTCTACTTCGTGGACACGGCGAGGTTGGCGCAATTTTCCAAGGCCTTCTTTTTCGCGAACGGCGTTTTTGACATTGGCATGAAAACCGCAAGCGTATTTTTTGGGAATTTATGGTTGTTCCCGTTTTTCATTCTGGGTTCGACCCCGCTGCCGCGTCTGCTGATGCAAAGTCCAAAGGGCGGCGCCGCCGAATTGCTGAAGGCCGCCCTCGTCGTCGTTTCGCTCGCGGTCTGTTTTCTGATGTTGGTGGGGGAGAGTTACAACCCCTTCCTTTATTTTAGGTTTTAACCATGAAAAAGCTCACCGGTTTCGTCTTTATCGCAATGCTGGCTCTGTTCTGCGCGATGGCGGGGGCCGCTTTTTTGAGCGACGAGAGCGTTTCGGAGCGGGAGCGCCGCGCGCTTGCGGAGAGACCGAAGCTCGACGCGGAGACCTACCTGAGCGGCGCGTATTATCGAGCTTGGGACGATTACCTCGCGGATCACGTGCCGCAGAGGCTGTTCTTCATCGAATTGGCGCGCAAGCTGAAGGATTTTCGAGGAATCGTGCGCGAAGCGATGCTGATCGAAGCGCCCGCGGACATCGGCATCGCCCCGGCCCGGGGCGGGGAAGACGGCGCGGCGACGGAGGACGCGGCAAGCGACGCGGCGACCCGGGACGAGAGCGCCAAGCGCCAAACGCTGATCAGCCTGCGCGACCGCGTCCTCGAGGTCTACGCGGACGACGCGGCCGCCCGCGCGCGCTACGCGGACGCGGTCAACCGCTGCGCTAAAAGCGCGCCCGCGGGGATGCGCGTGTATTCGATGCTCATACCCATGCGCATCGAGTTTGAAGAGGAGCGGTATCGACGGGAAGCGGATTCGCAGAAGGACGCCATTTCCGAGGCCTACGGCGCGTACGACGCGCGCGTCGAAAAGGTCGACGCCTATGCGTGGCTCGAACGGCACAAGTCCGAATACGTCTATTTCCGGACGGATCACCACTGGACGGCGCTGGGCGCGTATTACGGCATGCTCGCTTTCGCCGAAACCGCCGGCTTCGAGCCCGTCGCCCTAAACGCGTACACGGAGAAGGCTCTGCCGAACTTCTTGGGCTCGCTCTACCGGCTGGCGCCGAGCGACGAGCTTGCGGAGTATCCCGACATTCTCTCCTATTACCTCAAAAATGGAAGAAACAACCGAACCGATGTTTATTACTACGACGAGAGCGGCGTCCTATGGTCTTACAAGAACCGGATGATCGACACCGCGTACGCGAAGGAGTCGCCCGACGGCATAGGCGTGTTCCTCGGCGGGGATTCCCCTTTCCTGCGCGTGGACGGAGACGGCCCCGAGGATCGCGTGCTGGCCGTGGTGAAGGATTCCTACGGCAACGCCTTCGTGCCGTGGCTCGCGCCGTATTTCGGCGGGATACTGTGCGTGGATCCGAGAAGCTACAAGGAGGATTTCGCCGCGATGCTCGCGGAAAACGGCGTGACGGATTTGTTGATTTTGGACTACGCCAAGATATTGATGATGCCCGAATACGCGGACGCGCTGAGCGGACTGTTTCCGGATGCAGATGCGGAGGGCGCGGCGGCGGAGTAAGCGGAGACGGCGCAAAATCCGCGCCGGGATTGACGCGAACGGGAGAGCGGAGCGCGGCGGCGCTTCGCCCCCGGCAAGCCGCGACCTACGCGCGCGCGCCGAGACCGAGGCCGAAAAAGTCCTTCACGCGCGCCATGGTGCGGGCCGCGATCTCATTGGCCCTTTCGGCGCCTTCCGCGAGCGCCGCGCGCAGCTCGTCCGCGCGGCGGATCTCCTCGTAGCGCGCCCTGATGGGCGCGAGGGCGTCGACGGTCAGCTCCGCCAACTCCTTCTTGAACGCGCCGTAGCCGACGCCCTCGTACTTTTTTTCGATATCGGAAACCGGCAGACCGGAAAACGCGCCGTAGATGTTCAGCAGATTGCTGACGCCCGGCTTGTTCTCGGGATCGAAGCGAATGATTCCGTCGGAATCCGTCGTGGACTTCATGATCGACTTGCGTATCTTGGCCGCATCGTCCAGCAGCGATATGCGAGACAGCGGATTTTCCGCGCTTTTGCTCATCTTCGCGGTCGGATCGTCGAGCGACATGATGCGCGCGCCCTCCTTCAGGAAGCGCCCCTCCGGCACGACGAACACCCTGCCGTGCTTGTTGTTCACGCGAATCGCGATATCGCGGCAGATTTCGATGTGCTGCTTCTGGTCGCTGCCGACGGGAACGATGTCCGCGTCGTACAGGAGGATGTCCGCCGCCATGAGCACGGGATAGGTGAACAGCCCGGCGGGCGCCGATTCGTTGCCCCTGCTCTTTTCCTTGAACTGCGTCATGCGGGAAAGCTCGCCCGTGTAGGCGTTGCACATCAGAACCCACGCCAATTCCGCGTGTCCCGGCACGTCCGACTGAACGAAGATGATGCTGCGCCTCGGATCGACGCCGACCGCCATGTAGAGGGCGGCCACGTCCAGGATGTTCTCGCGCAGCCGGGCCGCGTCCTTCGGCACGGTGATGGCGTGCATGTCCACGATGCAGTATATGCACGCGTGCTCCTCCTGCAGCTCGACGAACTGCCGCAGCGCGCCCAGATAATTCCCAATGTGTATGTTGCCCGTGGGCTGCACGCCCGAAAAAACCCGCATTCTTTTCCCTCCGGCTTCCTCTTTAACGATATATGTATATTCTAATCGCCGGCTTCGTTTGAAGCAAGCGGTTTTTTGCTTGAGGCAATCGCGTTGTGGCGATTGTGGCGATGGCCGCCGGCGCGGAATTCCGCGGCATCCTTTCAAAAGCCGACGCGCTTCTGGCGCGCGAATTTCGCTTGGACGATTACCTCCTGCTGGGCGCCGGCTCGTGCGGCGCTTGCGAATCCTGCGCGTATCCCAATCCCTGCCGGCATCCGGACGAGCTCCGCATCCCCGTCGAAGCCTGCGGCGTCAATGTCGTGAATTTGGCCAAAAATACAGGATTCCGCTACAACAACGGCCCGAACACGGTCACGTTTTTCGGTCTGTTGCTTTTTTGACGCCGCCCACATTCCCCCGTCTCATGCTCATGGATATAAGGAGGAATTCATGTTATCGCCGAGAGAGAATTTTTTGGAGAGGAAAACCGCGTGATCAAGAGGATCGCGCATTGGCGGGACGAGTTGCGCATCCCCGATTCGGCGGGAGAATGCGCGGGCCGGGAGGAAGCCGCGGCGGGCGATTCGGGCAAGCGCGTCAGCATATGCGCGGCAGGCCTTCCCCGCGAAGGTTGTCCACGCGCCGCGTGCCGCCGAGGCGCGTCCGCATGAAAACGCCGCGTCCCGCCGCGACGCCGCCTATAAGGGCGGCGTTTTTTCCGTTTTGCGTTCCGCGCGCCGCCGACAGGGCCTTTTCCGCGTCCGCGCCGTCCACCACGGCGATCATCTTGCCCTCGTTGCCCATGTACAGCGGATCGAGGCCCATCAGGCCGCAGAAAGCCCGCACGGCCGCGTCGACGGGTATGTCCTCCTCGCGCAGCGTCACGGAGCAGCCGGAGCTATCGGCGATCTCGTTCAGCACGGCGCCGAGACCGCCGCGCGTCACGTCGCGCATGGCCTTTACGCGCGCGCCCGAAGCGTGCAGGGCCTCCGCGACGTCGCGCAGACAGGCGCAGTCGCTTTCTATGCCGTTTTCGATGCCCATGCGCGCGCTGAGTATGCAGGCGTGGTGGTTGCCGAGACCGCCGGACAGGAGGATGGCGTCGCCGGGCGCGCAGGCGTCGGCGGCGATCGCGCGCCCGGCCGGCACGACGCCGACGCCCGCCGTGTTGATGTACAGGCCGCCGCCCACGCCCGCGACCTTCGTGTCTCCCGCGACGATGCGCACGCCCGCGCCGCGCGCGGCTTCGGCCATGGACGCCGCTATGGCGTCGAGCAGAGCGATGTCGAGCCCTTCCTCCAATATGAAGCCGCAGCTCAGGTAGAGGGGAATCGCGCCCATCATGAGCAGGTCGTTCACCGTGCCGCAGACGCTGAGCTTGCCGATGTCGCCCCCCCTGAAGACGAGCGGCGTCACGACGAAGCCGTCGGTGCTGAAGGCGAGACGGGCGGGCGGGGCGCCGGGCGATCCGGGGGCCGGGCCGAGGCCCGCGCCGGCGGATGCCTCGGGCCGGGGGCCGGACGATCGCTCGGGGGCCGAACCGGCGGACGCACGGGGTCGGAGGCCGGCGGGCAAACCGGCGGACGAACCGAGATCCGGGCCGGCGGACGAACCGACGGGCAATCCGGCCGTCGCGCCGGCGCCCGCGAGCGCCGCCGGCAAATCCAGAACCGCCGCGTCTTCCAATCTGGCCAAAACGGGATCCGAAAAATGCTTGCCGAATATGTCCCGCACGAGCAGCGCGGAATCGAGGCCGCCGCTGCCGTGGGCCGCCGTAATCTTCATGTCGATTTCTCCTTGCTTGCAACGATTGAGCTTCAGGAAATTTTACTTATTTTTTACGAAAATTACATATGACTGTGCCATATCCCGCAGACCCCCTCCGCCGACACCATGCAGGGGCCGACCGGATGCTCCGGGCGGCAGGCGGCGCCGAAGGCCGGGCATTCGTTCGGATCGATTCGGCCCGTGATCACGTCGCCGCAGCGGCAGCCTTCGGGGAGGACGTCCTCGTCCGGGACATCCGAGCCGCCGCCGTCGAAGCGCGCGTATTCCCTTCGCAGCCGAAAGCCGGAATCGGATATGGCGCCGAGCCCCCGCCAGAAGGCCGCGCAGGGCTCGAAGTACTTCGCGATCAAGGCGCGCGCCTTGGCATTCCCCTCCTCCCGCACGGCGGACGGATACAGGTTGCGCACGACGGCCCGCTTCTCGGAAACGGCGCGCACGATCTCAAAGATCGCCGCCAGGATGTGTTCGCCCTCGAAGCCCGCGATCACGAAGGGCCTGTCGTACAGTTCGGCAAGGCGCGCGTAGACGCCCGCGCCCGTGATCACGCTGACGTGACCGGGGCAGAGGAAGCCGTCCGCGCCGCCGCGCTCCGAAACCCATGCAAGGGCGGGCAGCACGGATTTCAGCGCCGTGACGAGGCGTATGTTCTCGATGCCCCGCGCAAGGGCTTCCTCCAGCACGAGGGCGTAGGCGGGAATCGTCGTCTCGAAGCCCACCGCGGCCAGCGCGAAAATCGTGTCCGGTTCCCGCTTCGCGCGCTCCAGCGCCTCAAAGGGCGCGTACATCATCTCGACGCGTCCGCCCTCGGCGCGCGCGTCGGAAAGGCTGCCGCGCGCGCCGGGCGCCTTCAGCATGTCGCCGAAGCTCATCACGGCGTGGCGCCCGGTCTTTGCGAGCGCGGCGCAGCGGTCGATGTAGGCGGCGGGCGTGACGCAGACGGGGCAGCCCGGCCCCGAAATCAGCCGTATCTTGGGCGAGAGCAAGCTCCGCACGCCGGTTTTGAAGATCGCGGCGGTATGCGTGCCGCAGACCTCCATGATCGAAAGGGGCGGCCCGTCGTAGCCCATCAAAAATGCCTTCGCGCGCGCGATATCCATCCTCTTCAAGTTCAAGCCAAATCGAGCTCGGAAAAGACGGACAATATCTCCTCCGCCGATTCGCGCGACATCACCTCGATGGCGCAGCCCGCGTGCACCAGCACGTAATCGCCGGGCGCGGCCGTCACCGCCCCCGCGTGCACATCGACGACATTGCCGCCGAAATCAACCTTCGCATGGTTGCCTGATATCGAAATCACCCTGCCGGGCAGAGCAACGC
The DNA here is from genome assembly GCA_031276515.1 of Eubacteriales Family XIII. Incertae Sedis bacterium. GTDB lineage: Bacteria > Bacillota > Clostridia > Peptostreptococcales > Anaerovoracaceae > JAITLA01. The sequence goes on from JAISMX010000014.1 coordinate 6,863, forward strand.
ACATAATTGCCACCATTTCAACCGTTCGGTTGCCACAAACATTGCATAAAACAAACTGCCCCGCCATAAGAATCGCCGGCGGCAGGGGGTTCGGGGGAATATCCCCTCGAGCCTTTCTTACAGTATACTGTGTCCGGCCGCGTTTTTCAATAGCGGTGCATAAGCTTTGTTAATTCGGGAATATCGGTTGTTGCTGTACCCCATATGCGTTGGAAATCAACTTCTTCATAATCGTGTGCGATCACATTTCTGGTTTTTCGGATGGAAGACCACGGGATCGTACCGTATTGCTTCTTGATTTCGTTGCTCAGACCACGCTCGAGTTCACCGATATTGGCCAATACCTGCGTCACTGCATATTTGGTTTTGATGTCGCCCATAAAAGTCGCACAGTCTATGTTCGCTATGAACGAAGAGATAAGTTGCGCCTCTTCACGCATTTTTGCCAGCCGCCGTTGATCGCGTATTTCCATAGCATTTCACCACCTTTTCAATGTAGAGATGCGTTTTTCGGGACAGTGGCAAACTGAGTACATCTACTTCTTTCTGCAAAGCATCTTCCAAATCGCACGCCAACCCCACTATGGAAAACAAAGACATGTTTGGCATTCCAAACTCTACCAGTAAATCCAAATCACTGCTCTCTGTCTGCGTTCCTCTCGCATACGAACCAAAGTAGTAGGCATTTTTTATCTGATATTTTGACGCGGCCTGACTGACCGCTCGGCAAATTTCTTCATGCGTCAACATTCCGGAGCCCTCACCTTGTTCATTTTTCCAATGCAATCTCTGCGCCGTTCATCGGTTCCATAATTTCGTAGTTCACGCTCGCAGCGGCGGCAAGCCCCGTTACGCTTGCGCCAACCGTATTATCTTCAAGTCGAGCCATAGGTTTTGCGTCTCGCCTTCACAAGACAATCTAAAATAAGCGGAAATGTTGCTCGTGCTTTTCCGCATTCATGATACCACAAATCCTACAAAAAGTCTAAATTTTTCAATGCTTTCGGGTTTCTCGACGGGATCTTTTTTTTCGTTTTTCACTTATTCAAGGTGTGTATTCGCGCTTAAATTCGGTGTTCGTGTTTTCCGTAAAAGCCAATTGCCGCACCTCACATTCTGATACATTCTGATACATTCTATTACTATTCTAATCATGCTTGTCAAGGCGTTCTTCCAAAACCTTCATGCCGATATAGGCCTGCCCGAGCGATATCCCGCCGTCGTTCGGCGGCACGGCGACGTTGCGATACGCGGTGAAGCCGGCCTCTTGCAACAGGCGCAGCGCCGCCTCCGTCAGGATGCGGTTCTGAAACACGCCGCCGCTGAGCGCGACCGCCGACACGCCGGTTCTTTCGCGTATGCGCGCGCAGCCCGCAAGGATCAGCGCGGCCATGCGCTCGTGGAACAGCAGGGCCAGATCGTCCGCGCGGCTTTTGCCGGGCGCGGCCTTGGCGCGCGCCGCCGCGTTTTCGAGCAG
>JAISMX010000042.1 GCA_031276515.1 Eubacteriales Family XIII. Incertae Sedis bacterium
TCGATCTTCTCGGGCCAGTCGCTGTGCTCCAGGGTCAGCGTGGTGTGCGAGATGTCGACGATCTCGCAGTCCATGATCTTCGCGATGTCGATGATCTCGCTGCGCTGACTCTCGGAAAGCTTCACCTTGATCAGGAGGAGTTCCTTTCTTATGATGTCCGCGGTTTGCAGGTTGCGCACCTTCAGCACGTCTATGAGCTTGTTGAGCTGCTTTGTGACCTGCTCCGCCGTATAATCGTCGCCGTCCACCACGATGGTGACCCGCGAGATGCGGGGGTCGTCGGTCGGACCGACGGCGAGGCTGTCGATGTTGAAACCTCTGCGGGCGAAAAGCCCCGTAATGCGGGAAAGCACGCCCGCCTTGTTTTCCACCAGAACCGCTATCGTGTGCTTCATCCAATCCTCCGTTTGACAAAATCCGCGACTGCCCGGCCGCACCGCGTCGCGGGCCGCGACTTCCCGCGCGCCCAAAACGCCCGATGCCGGCTTCCGCTCCGGTCATGCGCGATCACACTTCAACCGTCCAGCCGTATTTGTCGGGCAATTCCCCGGTCTGTATCCCCGTAATCGCGTCGTAGAGGCGCTTTGAGAGCACGCCTATGTCTCCCCCGTTGATCTGAACCTCACGTTCTTTCCAGAGCATGTCTCCCACGGGAGATATTACCGTGGCCGTGCCGCTGGCGAACACCTCGGAGAGTTTGCCCTCGTCGTAGGCCTTGAACACCGAATCGATGGTAAAGCGTTCCTCGCGCACGGGGACGCCCCAATCCCGCAGGAGGGTGAGCACGGAATCGCGCGTGATGCCCGGCAGGATCGTACCCGTCAGCGGCGCCGTGAACACCTCGCCGTCGATGACGAAGAAGGCGTTCGAGGTGCCGATCTCCTCCACGTAGCGGCGCTCCGCGCCGTCGAGCCACAGCACCTGCGAGAAACCCATCGCGTGCGCTTTTTCTTGGGATTTCAAGCCCGCCGCGTAGTTTCCGCCGACCTTGGCCTGGCCCGTTCCGCCGACGACGGAGCGCGCGTATTCGTCCTCGACGAAGATGCGCGTGGGCGCGAGGCCGCTCTTGTAGTACGAGCCGACCGGCGACAAGATGATCGCGAAGAGGTAGCGGTTGGCCGGGCGCACGCCGAGGAAAGGCTCCGTCGCGAAGATGAAAGGCCGGATGTAGAGCGAGGTTCCCTCCTTGCTCGGAACCCAGTCGCGCTCCACGTCCACGAGCCGCTTGATCGCGGCGACGAACAGATCGCCGTCGATGCGCGGAATGCAGAGCCTGTCGTTTGTGGCGTTCGTGCGCTTCGCGTTCATGTCGGGGCGAAAGAGACGGATGGCGCCGTCCTTCGTGCGGTAGGTTTTCAGACCTTCGAACATCGTCTGCGCGTAGTGCAGCACCGCCGCGGCCGGGTCGATGAGGATGGGGCTGTACGGCACGATTCTGCCGTCGTACCAGCCCGCTTCGCGATCGTAGTTCATGAGGAACATGTGATCCGTGAACACCGTTCCGAATTCAAGGCTGTCCGGACTCGGTTTTTCCTTCGGCTCGTGCGTTCTCGTAATGGGAAACTCGTATTTCATACCCGCCTCCTTCATGCGTCATTCAAACGCCGTCTTGTATTTTTGAATTAAATCCGCGCGCAGGTTCCAGAGGGGCTGCGACAGATCGACATAGTAAACGGCGGGATTCTCGAAGCGCAGCGATTCCTCCCACAGGGTTTTGATCTGATCCTTGCAATACGCGCGGATGTTCTCGACGGTCGGGCTGTCGTACACGCGCTTTCCGCCCGCGAATATGCGTTTTTGCAGATCTTTCGCGTAAAAATTGCTGAGGCGCTTGCGCTTCCACGTAAACGACGGGTGGAAGATCTCAAAGCCGTCGCCCTGCGGCGGCGCCTCGTGCGCCAGCGCGATGACATCCGCCATCGCCTTGCCCGTCTTCTCGCAGAACAGCCTGTACACCTTCTTGAAGCCGGGGTTCGTGATCTTCTCGACGTTTTCGCTGATCTTCATGCGCGGCTCCATCACGCCGTTCGTCTCGACGGCGGCCAGCTTGTAGACGCCGCCGAACACGGGATCCGATTTGGAGGTGATCAGTCTCTCGCCGACGCCGAAGCTGTCTATGCGAGCGCCCTGCAATATCACATCGCGGATGATGTACTCGTCCAGCGAGTTCGACACCACGATGGAACAGCGCGAGAGCCCCGCGTCGTCCAACATGCGCCGCGCCGCCTTGGAGAGGTAGGTCACGTCGCCGCTGTCGAGCCGTATACCTATCTTGTTGGGTTTGCATTCGCGGAACACGCGTATCGCGTTCGGCAGTCCCGATTTCAGGACATTGTAGGTATCGACGAGCAGCACGCAGTTGTCGGGATAGAGCTCCGCGTAGCGCTTGAAAGCCTCGTATTCGTCGTCGAACAGCTGAACCCAGCTGTGCGCCATCGTACCCAAGGCGGGGATGCCGGGATGATTCCGCTCGGCGATGGCGCAGGCCGTTCCCGCGCAGCCGCCGATGAAGGCCGCGCGCGCGCCGAGCACCGCCGCGCTCGCGCCGTGCGCGCGCCGCGTGCCAAACTCCATGACGGCCCTGCCGGCGGAGGCCCGCACGATGCGATTCGCCTTGGTGGCGATGAGGCTCTGATGATTCACCAAGAGAAGCAGCATCGTTTCGATGAACTGCGCCTGCGCCATCGGCCCCCTGACCGTGATGAGCGGCTCGCCGGGAAAGACGGGCGTACCCTCGGGTACGGCCCAGACGTCGCATTTGAATTCAAAATCGCGCAAATATTGCAGGAATTTTTCACCGAAGGAACCCTTTTGCCGCAAAAACGCGAGGTCGTCTTCCGTGAATTTCAGGTTTTCCAGATATTCTATGACCTGTTCGAGACCCGCGGCGAGGGCGAAGCCGCCGCCGTCCGGGATGTTCCGGAAGAACAGGTCGAAATAGCCCGTTTTTTCCGCGACGCCGCTCTCAAAATAGCCGTTTGCCATGGTGAACTCATAAAAGTCCGCAAGCATGGTCTTGTTTTCGCAGTGGCACTGTGGCATTCGATTCGCCTCGATTCGGTGCAAAGTCAAATATGTTGCCGTTATGATATATCATTTTACCGGATTTTTTGCCTTTGTAAAATGTTTTTTAAAAATCGGGCCAATCGGGCCTCCCGTCCGCGACAACCCGGCGACAACGTCCGCAAACGCCGGGGCAAACGCCGGCGCAAAAATTGTGGCATATTGCCGAAAGGCATGATATACTGTACTCGACATCGCCGTCAAGGCGGCGCCGTCGGCGGAGGATGTTCTTTTATCGATGAAACGGCGGGAGGACCGCAAAGGTATGGAAAGACCGGGCTGGGACGATTATTTCATGGAAATGGCCATGGTTACCGCCAAGAGATCCACCTGTCTGAGGCGGCGGGTGGGAGCGGTCATCGTGCAGGACAGGCACATCATGGCGACCGGTTACAACGGCGCGCCCAAAGGCGTCGCGCACTGCGCGGAACGCGGAGGTTGTCTGCGCGAGAGGCTGGCCGTTCCGTCGGGAGAACGCCATGAACTGTGCTTCGGACTCCACGCGGAGCAGAACGCCATCGTGCAAGCGGCCTCGCTCGGACAGAGCGTGGACGGGGCGACGATGTACATAACGCATCAACCCTGCGTGATCTGCGCGAAGATGATCATCAACGCCGGCATCAAGAAGATTATCGTAAAAGAAGGTTATCCCGACAAGCTGGCGGTCGATATTCTGGCGGAGGCGGGTCTGAAGATCATTATGGTGGACGCTCTATGACCTATACCATGGCCATTGGCATTTCCTTTCTGACGGCTTTGGCGCTCGCGCTCGCGCTGACGCCGGCGGCCATCCGGATCGCGCCCAAGATCGGGGCGATGGACACGCCGAAGGATGAGCGCAGAATGCACGCGAAGCCCATGCCGCGCTTCGGAGGCATGGGGATATTCATCGGCGTTATGGCGGCCCTCGCCGTTTCCGCTTTTTTTTTGCTGCCCGCCTTGCCGGAGCAGTTCCGGGACGGCGGAGCACCCAAGCTGACGGGTCTGATCATCGGCGGCGCGCTGATCTACGCCGTGGGCGTCGCGGACGATCTTTGGGGTCTGCCCGCGAAGGTGAAATTCCTGCTGCAAATCGTCTGCGCCTGCGTCGTGTGCTTCTTCGACGTGCGCATCACCTTCTTCACGAATTGGACCGGAGGCCCGACCTATGTGGGCCACATACTGAGCTTTTTGATCACCGTCGTCTGGATCGTGGGAATCACGAACACGATCAACCTGATCGACGGGCTCGACGGGCTGGCGGCGGGGGTCGCGGCCATCGCCTCGCTCTCCATCGCCTACACGGCCTTTATCAGCGAGAGCATGTACACGGCCACCGTGATCATGATCGCCGTGGCGGGCAGCGCGATGGGTTTTCTGCCCTTTAATTTCCACCCCGCCCGCATCTTCATGGGAGACGGGGGCGCGCTGTTTCTGGGCTTCATGCTGGCGTCGATCTCCATCATCGGCCCCGTGAAGCGCGCCACGGTGATCGCCATCGTCATACCCGTCCTCGTGCTCGGCCTGCCCATCTTCGACACGGCCTTCGCGATACTCCGCAGACTCGTCGGCGGAAGACCCATCATGGAAGCGGACAAGGGGCATCTGCATCACCGCCTCATGGCGGCGGGCATGGGGCAGAAGCGATCCGTGCTGACGCTCTACGGCATAAGCGGAATCATGGGCGTGACCGCCGTCGTGTTCAGCCGCGACCTCTTCGCGGAAGCCGCCGCGCTGTTCTTGATCGCGGTCGTGTTCCTCTATATATTTCTCTCCGACACCTCGGGTTCCTACGCGAAGACGCGGGGCGTCAACGCGTGGCGCGCGGAACGGCGCGCGCGCAAGGCTGAGGAAAGGCGTACAAAGCTATGAAAGTGCTGACCGTCTTCGGGACGCGTCCCGAGGCCATCAAGATGGCGCCGCTCGTTCGGCTTCTGAACGAGGACGCCGAGATAAAGTCCGTGCTGTGCGTGACCGCGCAGCACCGCGAGATGCTGGACGCCGTGCTCGAGCTGTTCGAGCTCACTCCGGACTACGATTTGAACATCATGCGGCCGAACCAGACCATCGGCGCGATTACGGCGAACGTGCTCGCGGGGCTCGAGGGCGTGATCGAAAAGGAAGCGCCCGACGTGCTGCTCGTCCACGGAGACACGACCACGACCTTTGCCGCCGCGCTGGCCGCCTTCTATAGGATGTGCGGAATCGGCCACGTGGAAGCCGGACTGCGCACCCACGACAAGTATTCCCCCTACCCCGAGGAGATGAACCGCTTGCTGACGAGCCGTCTCGCGGACTTCCATTTCGCCCCGACGCCGCGCAACCGGGACAACCTGCTGCGGGAGGGCGTGGACGAAAGCAAGGTGTTCGTCACGGGCAACACGGTCATCGACGCGCTGCTCGACGTCTCGAAGCGGCCATACGTTTTCAAGGAGGGGCCGCTCGCGGCGCTCGACCCGGGAAAGCGGCGCCTGATCACCGTCACCTGCCACAGGCGCGAAAACCTCGGCGAGAACATGGTCGCCGTCTTTTCGGCGGTGCGGGACATCGCGGAGGCCTTCGAGGACGTGGAAATCGTCTATCCCGTGCATCTGAATCCGCGCGTGCGCGCGGCCGCGGACGCGACCCTGCGCGGCGCGGCGCGCGTACACCTGATCGAACCGCTCGGCTACCTGCCCTTTGTGAAATTGATGTCCATGTCGCACCTGATCATCACCGATTCCGGCGGCATGCAGGAGGAAGCGCCCTCGCTCGGCAAGCCCGTGCTCGTCGTGCGCAAGGAAACGGAACGGCCGGAAGCCGTCGAGGCCGGCACCGTGCGGCTCGCCGGCGTGCGGCGGGAGGACATCTTCGCGCACGCGGCGGAGCTTTTGACGGACGGGGCCGCCCACGAGAGGATGGCGAGAGCCGTGAACCCCTACGGCGACGGTCTCGCGAGCCGCCGCATAGCGGACATCCTGAAAGCGAAAATCGCGGGCAAAGCCGAACGGCCTTGAACCAATATCGCGTTGGAATGCTTTGGAATGATATAATTTTCGTCAAACAACTTTACTTTTCGGAGCAATGGACGTATAATTTAAGAAGGCAGCGTTGTTGTTTATGAAAAATACGACGAATGATTTGGCCGCTTTCAAGAATCGAATATTTCTTCACGGCTTGTCGATTGCGCTGATTTTTGAAGGTGGTTCTCTGTTATTTTTGGGACTCGACGCGGGGTTCGCCTACGGACTTGCGCTCGGAACCGCCGTGTCCATCGTAAACTTCAACATCCTCGCGCGCGTCTCGCGGCGGCTTTTGGACGGCGGCCGCCCTTGGATGAGCTTCGTGGGCTACATCGCGCGGCTTGCCGTCTACGGCTTCGCGTTTTACATGGCCCTGCGCGTGAGCCATATCGCCGCGATCGGCGCGGCGCTCGGATTCCTGACGCTGAAGCTCGCGATCTATTACGTTCACGGCTTCAGGGCGCCTCGCGCGCAAGCCTCCGCGAAGCGGAAGTTTGCGCCCCCGCCGCAAAGGAAACCGCGAAAAAAGGGCCTCATGAAGGAAATCTTCGGTTCCTCTTACGACGAGGACGAGGACGAACGCGAGGACGAGGACGGCGAATCGAAGGATGAATGAACCTTTGCCCGGGAAATCCGGAGCGAGGTTTGAACGATCCGCAAGGAGGGTTGCTACGCATTATGCATGACTTAACCAACATAGGCCCGCGCGTCATCGTGCAATTCGGCGCCGGCGGCATATACATTACCGAAACGGTGATTTTCGGATGGATCGTCGCGGCGGTGCTGATCATACTCGCGCTTTGGTCCGCGCACAACCTGCAGCGGATACCGAAGGGCAAGCAGGTGGTCGCGGAATTCGTCGTCAGAAGCATCTACAACCTCGTGATCAACACGATGGGCAAGCACTGCGAAAAGTTCGCGCCGTACATGGGAACGCTGTTCGCTTTCCTGATCCTCGGCAATATGCTCGGACTGTTCGGTTTCCGCCCGACCACCGCGGACATCAACATGACCTTCGCGCTGTCGGGGGCCACCTTCCTGATCATACAGTACAACGGCTTCAAGACGATGGGCTTCAAGGGCAAGCTGAAGCATATGGCGGAGCCCTACCCTTTCATGTTTCCGCTCAAGGTCATCGAGGAGATTTCGCTTCCGGTTTCGCTCAGCTTCCGGCTTTTCGGCAACATCTTCGGCGGCGTCATCATCATGGCCCTGATTTTCGGCGGATTGCACAGCGCGTCCGAAGCGCTGTTGGGCGGAATCCCGTTCATCGGCGAAATCCCGTGGCTGCAGGCGATCATTCCCCTGCCCGCGAACGCGTTCTTTGACATATTCGAACCCTTGCTGCAAGCCTTCATTTTCACGATGCTGACCATGGTATTCGTGAGCATGGCGGTTGTGTCCCACGAGGAACGCGAGCATTGACCGAACCACGGCGTTCGGAGAGGTGCGCGTTGCGATTTTCGCTCGGCGGCGCCGGGCAACATACGTTATAGAGACAGGACCACGACAGACATTTCATTTTGTAGGAGGAAACCATCATGCCATTAGTAACACCTTTAGCGTTCGTTCTCGGAATGTCCGCGCTCGGAGCGGGCTTCACGATGGTTGCGGCCATCGGCATCGGTCTCGGCCAAGGTTTCGCGGCGGGCAAGGCGGTCGAGGGCGTCGCGCGGCAACCCGAAGCGAAGAGCGATATCCTGCAGACCATGCTGGTCGGCCAGGCGATCGCGGAAACCACGGGTATCTTCGCGCTGATCATCGCCATGGTGCTGACCTTTGCCAATCCCTTCATCGCGCACCTTTCCTGAACCGGTGACTTGATATGGAAGATCAAATCATGGTCAGAGGTCTGATAGACTTCGGACCGACGCTTTTAATGAATCTAATTACGCTCATCGTGCTCTATCTGATTTTGAAGAAGTTCTTCTTCGAAAAGGTGCGTAATTTTATGCAAGCGCGCGAGCAGGCCGTGAAGGACGCGTTTGACAACGCCGATCGCGTGAACAAGCTCGCCGACGAAAAGCTGCGGGAATACAACGATCAGCTCACGTTGATCGAAGCGAAAAGCCGCGAGACCATCAAGGAGAGCAAGCTGCGGGCGGACGAGCGGGCGCGGGAGATATTGGACGAAGCCGGCCGCAAAGCCGGCGAGATGATCACGCAGGCGGAGCGCGAGATCGAAAAGGAAAAACTGCGATCCGTCGGCGAAATGCGCGAGCACATCGCGTCCCTCGCCCTGTACGCGGCCGAAAAGATTCTTGAAAAAGAACTGGATCCGATTGCGCAGACGGCGATCATCGACAGCGTCATAGAGCAGGCGGAGAATTCAAAATGGACGCATTGACGGTGGCGGCGACCTATGGCTCCGCCATGTTTGAGGTCGCCCGCGATTTGGACAAAATAAATGAGATAAACGAGGATCTCGCGGCGCTCGACGGCATATTCCAAAGCGAGCCGGAATTTTTCAATCTCGTCTGCAATCCGGGCATCGACGCGCAGGGAAAAAAGGACGCCGTGCGCGCCGTTTTCGGCGGCCGCGTCTGCGACGAGCTGTTGCATTTCCTGTTCATTTTGATCGACAAGCGCAGAATCGGCGGCTTTCGCGCCATCGTGAAAATCTACCGCGCGCGGGTGAACGAGAATCTCGGCGTTTCGATGGGAACCGCGTATTCCGCCGTACCCCTGTCCGAGGACAGGCGCAGACGCTTGGAGGAGGAAACGAGCAAGCTCCTCCAAAAGAAGGTGAAGCTCGAAAACCTGATCGACGACGAAATCATCGGCGGCGTGCGCATATTCGTCGACGGAAGGATGATCGACGCCAGCATCAGAACACGCCTGAACGATCTGAAAGACCGGCTTGCGCAGTCGTAGGAGACAATTCCCGGGCTTCGCGGCGCGGCTTTGCCATTTGCTCAAATTGTTATAGAATCGAGGAGAGAACACAATGAATCTCAGGCCTGAAGAAATAAGCGCGGTCATACGAGAGCAGATCAAGAATTACAAAAACGAGCTGAACATCTCCGACTTCGGAACGGTCATACAGGTCGGCGACGGCATAGCGAGGATATACGGACTGGATCACTGCATGTCCGGCGAGCTTCTCGAATTCCCGAACGAGGTGTACGGCATGGCGCTGAACCTCGAGGAAGACAACGTCGGCGTCGTGATCATGGGAAACGACAAGGAAATACGCGAAGGCGACATCGTCAAGCCCACGGGCAGGGTCGTCGAGGTTCCCGTCGGCGAAGAATTGATCGGCCGCGTCGTCAGCGCCATAGGCGCGCCGCTGGACGGCAAAGGCCCCATAAAGACGAAAAAAACGAGGCCCGTCGAGAGTCCCGCGCCCGGGGTTTTGGCGCGCAAATCCGTTCACGAGCCTTTACAGACAGGCATCAAAGCCATAGATTCGATGATTCCGATCGGCAAGGGCCAGCGGGAGCTCATCATCGGCGACAGGCAGACCGGCAAGACGGCCATCGCCATAGACACCATACTGAACCAGAAGGACGCGGACGTCATCTGCATCTACGTCGCGATCGGCCAGAAGAAATCGACCGTCGCGCAGATGGTGCAGCAGCTCGAGGACAAGGGGGCGATGAAGTACACCCTCATCGTTTCCGCCACGGCCAGCGACGTCGCGCCGCTCCAGTACATCGCGCCCTACGCCGGCTGCGCCATAGGCGAGGAATTCATGTACGCGGGCAAGCACGTCCTCGTCATCTACGACGACCTCTCGAAGCACGCGGTCGCCTACAGGGCCATGTCGCTGCTCCTGCGCAGGCCGCCGGGGCGCGAGGCCTATCCGGGCGATGTGTTCTACCTGCACAGCAGGCTGCTCGAACGGGCCGCGAAGCTCTCCGACAAGCTCGGCGCGGGCTCGCTGACGGCGCTTCCCATCATCGAAACGCAGGCCGGCGACATATCGGCCTACATCCCCACGAACGTGATCTCCATCACGGACGGGCAGATATTCCTTGAATCGGACCTGTTCTTCTCGGGCCAGCGCCCCGCCGTGAACGCCGGCATCTCCGTGTCGCGCGTCGGCGGCAACGCCCAGATCAAGGCCATGAAGCAGGTCGCGAGCAAGGTCAAGCTCGAGCTCGCGCAGTACCGCGAGCTGGCGAGCTTTTCGCAGTTCGGCTCGGATCTCGACAAGGAAACGAAGGAACGCCTCGACCACGGACTCGTGCTCATGGAGGTGATCAAGCAGCGCCAGTACAGCCCGGTGTCCGTCGAACACCAGATCATGATCTTCTACGCGGCCGTCAACAATCATCTGAGCGACATCGACCTCGACAAGATCAAGCTCTTCGAGAAGGGCCTGTACGAATTCGCCGACACGCACTACCCCAAGATCGGCGCGAGCGTAAAAGCCTCGGGCGTCCTCGACAAGGAAGCGGAGGAAGCGCTCAAGGAGGCGCTCGTGAAGTACAAGGACGTGTTCAAGAAGGAATACGACACCTTGCTGTGATGCATAACGCCAAGTCGCCGTCCGGGGCCGGCGCGGAGCCGGCTTCAAGCGGCCCTGCGACCGTTCGTTCCGGCCGCGAGACCGAAGGGCGGCCATCGTTTGGAGGAAAATTTTGGCAAATAGCTCAATGCAGGACATAAAGCGCCGCGTCAAGAGCGTTACGAACATAGAGCACATCACGAACGCCTTGAAGCTGGTATCGGCGGCAAAGCTCCGAAGGTCGAAGACCACCTTCGAGAAAACCGGCGAATACCTGCACTTTGTGACGGAATCCATAGAGGACATATTCAACAACAACGCGGACATTCCGAGGAAATATTTGGAAGGAAACCGCGAAATCAAGACCACCTGCTACATCGTGATCACGAGCAATACGGGGCGCTGCGGCAGCTTCAATTCCAACGTGATCAAGCACGCGGAGGCGGAGATCACGGCCGATCCGGAGCGCCCGGAAATCGTGGCCATAGGCGCCAAGGGGCGGGATTACTTCCGAAAGGCGGGCTACGACATATGCAGCGAATACATGCTGCCGCCCGAGAACATCTCATTTCTGGAAACGCACGACATCAGCGTACCCGTGATCGGCGACTACGTGGCCGGCAAGATCGACGAGGTCGTCATGATACACACCTCTTTCGTATCGACCTTGGAGCAGCGCGTCAAATCCGTGCGCTTGCTCCCCTTCGAGATCAAGCGCAACCTCGATGTGATGCCGATGGAAAAGCAGGTGGATTACGAACCGTCCACGGAGGAGGTCTTCAATTACCTCGTGCCGAAATACGTTGAAATCATGATTTACAGCGCCATCGTCGAATCGGCGGTCTGCGAGCACGCGGCGCGGCGCATGGCGATGGAAAACGCCACGGAAAACGCCAACAACATGATCGCGGATCTGACATTGTTCTACAATCGCGCGCGGCAGGCGGCCATCACGAGCGAAATCACCGAAATCGTGAGCGGCGCCGACGCGCTGAAGTAATACGGAGGACTTGAAGCATGAGCGGGAATTCAGGAAAACTGCAACAGATCATAGGGCCGGTGGTGGACATCAAATTCGCGCCGGATGAGATGCCCGAACTTCTCAACGCCATTACGATAGATGTGGAAGGCCGGTCGATCGTGACGGAGGTGGCGCAGCACATCGGAGACGACGTGGTCCGCTGCGTGGCCCTGTCGTCGACGGACGGCCTTTGCAGGGGCATGACGGCGCACGACACGGGCGCCCCCATCTCCGTGCCGGTCGGCGAGGAAGTGCTGGGCAGGCTGTTCAACGTCATAGGCGAGAACATCGACGACAAGGAGCCCGTGGCCGCGACGCAGCGCCGGCCCATACACAAGCAGGCGCCGAGCTTCGAGGATCAGGACACGACGGCGCAGATCTTTGAAACGGGCATAAAGGTCGTCGATCTGATCGCGCCGTACACGCGGGGCGGCAAGGTGGGCCTCTTCGGCGGCGCGGGCGTCGGCAAGACGGTGCTCATACAGGAACTGATCAGCAACATCGCGAAGCAGCACGGCGGCATTTCCGTGTTCGCGGGGGTCGGCGAGCGGACGCGCGAGGGCAACGATCTCTATTACGAGATGATCGAGTCCGGCGTCATCGCCAAGACCGCCATGGTGTTCGGACAGATGAACGAGCCGCCGGGCGCGCGCATGCGCGTGGCGCTCACGGGCCTGACCATGGCCGAATACTTCCGGGACGAGGCCGGGCAGGACGTGCTCCTGTTCATCGACAACATATTCCGCTTCACGCAGGCCGGCTCCGAGGTGTCGGCCCTGCTCGGGCGCATCCCCTCCTCCGTGGGCTATCAGCCCACGCTGGCCACGGAGATGGGCGCCTTGCAGGAGCGCATCACATCGACGAAAAAGGGTTCCATCACGTCGGTGCAGGCCATCTACGTACCCGCCGACGACCTCACCGACCCCGCGCCGGCGACCACCTTCGCCCACCTGGACGCGACCACGACGCTGTCGCGGGCCATCACGGAGCTGGGCATCTATCCCGCGGTCGATCCGCTGGCCTCCACCTCGCGCATCATGGATCCGCTGATCCTCGGCGACGATCACTA
>JAISMX010000050.1 GCA_031276515.1 Eubacteriales Family XIII. Incertae Sedis bacterium
CGGCTCGTATGCCATCATCTGCAAAAGTTCCCGCTCCGCGCCCACCTGCGCGTAGGGCGAATTGGACGAATAGGCCGCCGCCACGAGAAAGAGGCTCGCCGTCGTCAGCGTGAAGATGATGAGCAGCAGACTCAGGCCCGCGAAGAAGAACCCGCCCGTGACAATCATGAACACGAGACAGCAGTCCACGTAGAAGTCCTGCGCGGCGGTAACGGTGACGGGCTCCTTTTCGAGGAGCTTGAACACGTCGTAGAAGGGCTGCAGCACGGGCGGGCCGAAGCGTCCCTGCAAGCGCGCGCTGAGTTTCCTGTCTATGCCGGCCAGCAGACCGCCGACAAAGGGCGCCAGAATGAAATAGGCCGCCACGCTGATTACAGTCGACACAATGTTCATCTCAGCATCCCTCCCGTCACTACGGCGATTACCACGACAAAGACAGCGCAGATGAGAAAGACGACGCAAGCGGCGACGGCGCCGATCAGATTCATTCTCTTTTCGTTGAAATAGCCTTCCATATACCAGTTGCGCAGCTTGAATTCCGTCTCCTTCTGCATGGAACCCATGTAGCGCAGGTCGTCTCCGAGGCCCGCGCCCGCGAGATAGATGGGGACGAGCTTCTTCTTCGTCTTGCCGTAAAAGAGCAGCGGCAGCATCACGATGACGGCCACGAGCACCGCCATGATGAGCATGTTTTCGTTATCGAGGAGCGTCGCCGTGATGCGCGCGGCATCGGCGCCCGGGGATATGTCCAAAATATAGGGAACGACCATTTGCTTCGAATAGGCCGGGAATGTCAAACAGGCCGCGACGACCAGCGCCGCGAGCGTTCCGAGCGCGCCCCATTCTTCGGCGTGCACCCTGTGCTGGATGTTTTCGCGTCTCGCGACGATGGCGACGAGTTTGCCCAGCCACTTGCCCCAGTAAAACAGCGTGACGGAGCTGCCGAATACGATGAACAGCACCAAGAAGGGGTTGCCCGAGTTGATCACGGCTTCGAGGGCCGCCCACTTGGAAACGAGCATGCCGAAGGGGGCGAGGAACATCGCCGATATGCCGATGATCATAAAGGTCGCGAGCCTCGGCAATCTGCCGAACAGCCCGTCCATGTCCTCGATGTCCCGGCTGCCGATGTTGTGCTCGGCCGTACCCACGCAGAGGAAAAGCAGCGACTTCGTGACGGCGTGAAAGATGATGAGCATCGTCGCCGCCCAGATCGCGGCGTGGAGCGCCACGCCCGCGCAGGCCACGATCAGTCCGAGATTGGCCACCGTGGAATACGCGAGCACGCGCTTCGCGTTGCTCTGCGATATCGCCGCGAACGAGGCCATGAGGAAGGTGATGCCTCCCACGAACATGGCCAGTATGCCTGCGGGAGATCCGATGCCGAGCACCGGCGAAAGCTTCAGGATGAGGAACACGCCGGCCTTGACCATCGTGGACGAGTGGAGCAGGGCCGAGGTGGGCGTCGGCGCCACCATCGCGCCGAGCAGCCAGCTGTTGAAGGGCATCTGCGCGGACTTCGTGATGCCCGCGAACACCAGGAGCGTCGCGGGGATCGCGACGTAGACGATTCCAACGTAAGAGCCGATTTCCAGCAGAGCGCTGAGTTCCAGCGTTTGCAGGTTCTTGCCCGCGTAAACGATGGCGAGAACGAAGGCCAATCCGCCGAGCAGGTTCATGATCAGCGCGCGGAAGGAATTCGCGACGGCCTCCGGCGTCTTTGTGAAGCCGATCAGGAAGAAGGAGCACAGCGTCGTGATCTCCCAGAAAAAGAACAGCCAGACGAGATTGTTCGAAAACACGATGCCGTACATGGCCGCCAGAAACAGGAACAGAAGAAAGAAAAACCACGGGCGCCTGTCGGCCTCGCCATGGTTGTGATGTTGAAAATCCTTCATGTAACCGAGCGCGTACACGCAGATCAGCGTTCCGATGATCCCGATGATCAGCGCCATGATGATCGAAAGCCTGTCGATGTACAGCGCGTTCGCCACCTCGATGTGCTCCCCCGTCGAGAATTCGAACCACACCATGACGGGCGCCTGCACGGCCGCGAGCAATGATGCCAAATACTTCCTGTGCTTGATGCCGAGCGCGAAGATGACGACGGCCAGAATGACCTCTATGACCATCATCGCGTAGCCGATGCCCTCCGCAAGCGGTTCTTCAACCGGGAAGTACGCGCCTCCCTCGGCGAAATTCACGACCGCAAGGTACACGGAAGCCGCCGCGATCACGACCGAAGCGCCCACGACCACGACGCCTCTCGGCCCGTCCGCTTTGATCAGCAGCAGGGCAAGCGCCGCGACGAGCGGGAACAGGATCAGAAAAAAAATTATGCCCAATGCAACCCCTCCTCTTTTCTTATCCGTCTCCTTTGCGCGTCCGCCGGCGCCTGCCGGGAGAAGTTCGAAAAAGACGGTTAAAATTTTCACAACCGATTCTTATTATATATGCATCGGCGCGGAAATACAAGCGGGTTGTGCTATTTTCTAATTTTCAGAATTCAGAAATCGGGCGGCGACCCCGGCCGGGCGAAACTTTTCGCGCTTGCCATTTTCGCGTTTCTTTGTTATAGTTTTGTTGGGAGTTCTTTGTCTCCGCCGCGGGATGCGGCGCGAAGGGTTTCCCGTTTTTGCAGCGGGTTTTGCGGGCTGCGCGCGGAAGGAGGACGACGACTTATGAAAACATGCACGAAGATACGGCTGACGGCGGCGGGGCTTCTCGCGCTCACGATCTTTCTGTTCGGCATCGAATCCGGCAGGAGGAGCGGGAAGCGCCGGGCATGAGATTTCGGGGGTTTGGACAAAGGGCGCCGGCATCGCAGCCGGCGTTTTTTGTTTTTGTAAAGTTAAGGAATTTGTAAGAAACACATGCGCCGTTTCGTAAGA
>JAISMX010000073.1 GCA_031276515.1 Eubacteriales Family XIII. Incertae Sedis bacterium
GCCAGAATCTTTTGGATGTGCGCCGCGCAGTCCCGCGCCGCGAAGCGGAAATCCGCGCCGTTTCGGATGCGCATCTCCCCGTTTTCGCAGGTGATTTCAAGCCCCGGATCGTAGCCGAGGAAGGTGTAACGCCCGTGGCGCTTTGCGTCCTCCGCGCTCTCCAGGATGAAGCAGTGGCGGCTCAGGTTCTTGAGCGCGCGAAACGCGTCCGCCGGCGTTCTGCCCGCCGTCGGAATCGCCATCCCGACGGGAATCGCGCCGTATTCGCCCGCGAGCGCCTTCGCCGTTTCGATATCCGGCCTGTACATGACTGTCTCCTTTCTCAAACGGGATTTTTGCGGCAAACAAAAATCCGCCCCAAGCAGTCGCGCGAAACGCGATTGCCAAGGACGGACGTAAACAAGCCCGCGGTGCCACCTTGCTTCGGAGGAAAGCTCCCTCCGCTCTCTGCGGGATACAGACATATCCCCGGCAACTGACGTATGCCCTCACGTCGCGAAATACTCGGCTCCCGAAAGATCGCCTTTCCCCGCGCCCTCAGCGGCCCATTTCCCCGCTCCGGCCAAAAGGACGGAGCGAGCGCAAGCGGCATTCCGCCGGTTTCCACCCTCCCGGCTCTCTGTTGGCGCCCGCGTGCTTTTACTCCCGCATCGACGGTTTGAAAAATATGTGGTTTTCACCATTTTATGCGCACTGCGCGCGCTTGTCAAGAGGAAATTTCAGGAAATTTCCCATGGGTTTTTATTCTGATTGTGAAAATTTGAATTAAGATTTTAAATATAGTTTTTTCCTTTTGACTCCGTTTTTCCGGGCGCTCGCGCGCCAGCCAAGATGGGCGAGCGCATTGTAGAGCGCCTTGGGGAAGTTGGGTTCGCACACGCGATCCTCGCCCGTTCGGCTCGCCAAGATATCCGAGGCCAGGGCGTCGAGCGCTTTGCCGAGGTTTTTCATCGGGCCGTACCCCATGCGCGCGGCCCGTATCATGCCTCCCGCGCCCACGCCGAGACCAAGGCCCCACCGAAGCCCGGCCCGCGCCGTGAAATTGCGCATGATTTCAAGGGCGACGGCGTTTTGACGCCCCTCAAAAAACCCGTTGTTGACCGCAACGTAAACCGTCGCCCCGCTCGCCGCCTCCGCGATGTCGCGCATCGATTCGTCGAGAAAGCGCAGCAGATGCGACGGGATTCCGTCCACGTAAAGCGGAAACACAAACACGAGCGCGTCGCTTCCCCAAAGCGCCGCAGGCACGCCGCGCGCGAATTCCGCCGCGCCGCAGACGACGCACGCGGCCGCCTCTCCGATTTTGGCCGTCAGCGCGTCCACAATGCGCCCGCTCGCGCTTTCCCGAGGCTTTGGACTCCCATTTATTAACGCGATTTTCAAGCGAAGGCCTCCGCGCAGCCGCGCGCGCTTTGATAAAACTCGACGGAGGAACGCCCCGAGCCCAGATTGAGCGAATTCGCCGCGACGAGTTTTTTTGCCGTTTCTTTTTCTGTGTCCGTAATGTCGTTACCGTAAAGCACGTACCGCAGATCCGGCGGATTTTCAACGCGATGCGCGTGGTGCGTTTCGCCGTTCACACTGCGAAAAAACGGAAGGAGAAAGCCGATGCTTCTGTCCAGCACCGCCTTCGCGTCGGGCGAAAGTCCGCCGAACACCATGCGGCTCAAAACGACAAACTCGCCGCAGCGCGACAGCAAGGCGGCAAACTCCGACCCGCGATCTCCGATCACGCACCTCCCGGGCGTTTTTATCCAGCATCCAAAGCAGCCGACGCACCGATGCACGGGCGGCGAAGCGGCGAAGATCCGGCAATGTGCGGACGCGGGCGGCAAAACGTCCGCCGCGACGTCGGGGCGCAGATCGTGCAGTATCAATGTTGCGATTGTTTCGTTCAAGGGCGTTTCTCCCGCCGCATCCTCGTGACGCGTAAGTGGTTTGGGCTTTGCCGATGCATTCATTATAATTCAGACGCGAAAGCAAAACAACAAGATTTAAATTTACTTTTTGCCGCAGAGGACTTGTTGGATGCGGCGCGGATACAAAACGGGGAGCGTCGGCATATGGCCGGACGCTCCCCGTTTTCACATTTCGGCTTCTGCTCGAGAACTTCCCGGCCTCCGGCCGTGCGTGGGGTTTGAATCGTTATCCTTACAGCATGTTCTCGATAAAGCGTTCCAGCATCGCCGCAACCTCCGCGCGCGTCGCCGTGTCCTTGGGGGCCAGCTCCGTGCCGACCGGGTTCGCGCGGCCCGCGATCAGCCCCGCGCCGGCGGCCCAAAGCATCGCTTCCTCCGCCCAGGGCGACACGTCCTTCGCGTCCATGTAGGCGGAGACCTCTCCCTTCGCCGACGCGTCGAGCCCGAGCGCGCCCGCGTAGCGGTACAGGATGACCGCGAGCTGCTCGCGCGTGATCTCCGCGTTCGGCGCGAAGATTCCCTCGCCCATGCCGGTCACGACGCCGCTTTCGGCGGCCCAGCGCACGGCGGCGGCGTAGTACTTGCCTTCGCCCACGTCGCCGAAGGCTTCCGCGCCCGCCGCCGAAGGCTCGTCCTCCAGCCTGTGCAGCACCGTGACGAGCATGCCGCGCGTCATGGACGCGTCCGGGGCGAAGGCCGTCTCGCCCGTGCCCTTGAACAGCTCATGGCCCGTCGCGAATTTTACCGCGTCGCCGTACCACGCGCTCTCCGCCACGTCGTCGTAGGACTTCGCGTTGTCCACGATTTTGATGGTCGCGCTGCCCGCAAGCGGCGCGTGCAGCGTGCCTTCCTTCGCGAAGGACTTCTTGATGACCTCCTCCGTGCCGTCCTCACGGACGAGCACGGCCACCGTGCCGGGCTTCGCTTCCTCGGCCTTGACCGGGATCGCCGCCTTGATGCCGCCGTCCACGGAGGTTAGGCTCTTGCCGCCCGAGGCCACCGTGAAGGCGTAGGTTCCGGCCTCTTCGTTCTTTTCGGCCTTCACCTCCACCTTCTTGCCCTCCGCGCCGAGCGCCGCCACGGCCTTCTCGGGCAGCAGCATGTTCGCCACCTCGGAGCGGATCTCGACCTCGGATTTGCTTTCCTTCGCTTGCTTCACGAACTCCGCCGGCAGCTCCGCCTTGACCTTGTTCACGGTTTCGCCCTTTGTGTCCACGTTCACGACGAGCCGCACGGCTTCGCCGTTCGCGAGCGGCGTTTCCGCGTCGGGTATTTCGACGACCGTGACGGCCTCGCTGTCCTTGACCGTCGTGGTCGCGGGCACGTTCACGCTCGGCTTCGCGCCCTCCTCGACGACCGGAGGCGGCGCGACCGCCTCGCCGCCCTGCCATTTGAGCACGGGATAGCCGTTGTTGATCTTGTTCGTGTCCTTGACGAAGGCGCCGCCGAGCAGGCTCACGAACTCGTCGGATTTCATGTATTCCGCCGTGCGCTCGCCCGCGTTGTCGGCGGAAGCGCCCGTGTACCAGCCGCCGTCCTTCGCGCTGCCCGCGAGGTAGTAGCTGTTCTCGGGAGCGGGCGCGCCGCCGTTGTTCGTGCCGATGGCCATCGCGTAGCCCGAGGGCGCCGTGACGCGGCCGTAACTGTAGCTGTTCTCTATCGGTATCTCGACGCTGCCCGCGACGCCGCCCGCCGGGTTCGTGTGCGTGCCGTTCACCGTGCCGGCGTTGTAGCAGTTCTTGATGCTTCCGCCGTTCCAGGCCGCGCCGACGATGCCGCCCACGCCCTTCGCGTCCGTGCTGCTTATGGCCGCGAAGTTCGCGCAGTTTTCGATGACGGCGCCGCCGTTCGTCTTGCCGATCTTGCCCACGACGCCGCCGACGCTCCTGTTCGCGCGGACGGAACCGTAGACGGCCACGTTCTTGACCGCCGCGCCCTCGGGCCGCAGGCTCGCGTCGTCGTTGTCGTGCACGCCGAGGCGGCCGATGAGGCCGACGGACTGCCCGTCGCCGTAGTTGCCCGTGGACACGTGCCGGTCGACATTGATCGTGACGCTGTGTCCGCGCCCGTCGAACACGCCGTTGAAGCTCGCGTCTATGTGCGTTTCGGACTTGTTCTTCGTCATCAGGTACTGACCGCCTATGGGCATGTAGTTCGCGTCGCCCATGTCGATGTCGTTGTCGAGGTAGACGGTCTTGCCCGCGAAGTTGTAAGCCCCGTAGTGGAAGGTCGCCGTGGACTTGTTGTTTCCCTGCGGCCCGTTTTCGTCGCCCAGCCCCGTGTTCACGCGGATGTATGAGGCGTCGCCCGCGATGGTGTCGATCTCCCTGTTGTAGAGTCCGTTCACGAGGGCCGCGAGCCCCGCGAGCTGCGCCGGGGTCTTGATATGATAGCTGCTTGCCTCCGGGTCGAACCACGTGAGGTCGATGCTCTTGCCGTCCCAGACCCAAGCGCTCACGTCGCCCGAGCCCTTGAGCGGGTCTTCGACGGGCGCTTCGCTCTCGATGAACTCCGCCGTCAGCGTCACGTCCCAATCGGGCATTGTGAAGGCGTAGCCGCCCGACGC
Organism: Eubacteriales Family XIII. Incertae Sedis bacterium; assembly: GCA_031276515.1. Taxonomy (GTDB): domain Bacteria; phylum Bacillota; class Clostridia; order Peptostreptococcales; family Anaerovoracaceae; genus JAITLA01. The sequence continues at coordinate 4,486 of JAISMX010000073.1, forward strand.
GTCCGTATTGATGGCGCGGCCGTCCCATTTCAGGCTGCCCGCGACGAGGCGGAAGCCCGCCTGCGGCGTCGCCGTCACGGTGACGAGCTCGCCCGCTTCGGCCTTGCTCTTGTCCGCGCTCAGGAAGCCGCCCGAAAGCGAACCGATTCCGATGTCATAGACGAGCACGTCCATGACGGAGAAGCCTCGCTCGACGGCCGAGCCGTCCGTGAAGGGCACGCGCACGGCGTAGTCGCCCTTCGGCAGCGCGCTCAAGTGAGAAGCGAAGATCGTGACGACCGTGCTGCCCTCCTCCGCCTTGTACGCGCTTCGCGGCAGGGCTTCGCCGTTCAGCGTCACGCCTTCTTCTGCGTCGTAGAGCGCGAAATCCGCCGGGATGCGCAGCACGAAGTCCTTCGCCGCCGCCCCGGTTTTGAATTTGCTTCCGCTCGGCGCCGTGACCGCGAGGGACTCGAATTCCGCCGTCACCGTGACGTCCGCGCCCGAGATCAGGAAGAAGCGCGCGCCGTCCGCCGCGAGGCTCGCGGCGGTTCCGTTCGCTTTCAGGCTGCCCGCCTTCAAGCGGTAGCCCGTTTCGGGCGTCGCCGTCACCGTGACCTTCTGCCCGTCGAAGCCCCGCGCGACGTCCGTCGTGACGGCGCCGTGCGCGATGTCCTCGGCGATCTCCACGTCGTATTGCGCTTCCTGAGCGGGAAGCGGCGCAAAGGCCGCCGTCAGCGTCACGTCGCGCGCCGGCATCGCGAAGGACGCGACGCCGTACGCGGTGGGAAGCGGCTCGCCGTCCGCCTTCAGGCTGCCCGAAACAAAGCGACGCCCGGCGGCCGGTTCGACCGTCACGGTCACGCTCTCGCCCGCCGCCGCCTCCGCCCTGTCAACGCGCAGGCTGCCGTTCGCGATCGCGGGGTCGATCGCGACCTTGTAACGCGATCCTTCCAATATTTGGAATGTTTGCGTTTCGCCGTTCCACGACACGCTGAAGACTTGGTCGTTTACGGTCAGCGCGTGATCCCGGCCCGTCAGGTAGAGGTAGAGATTCGGGTCGTCTATCGGCGCCCAGTTGTCCACCGTGTGAACGATGGAGATTTGGCTGTCCTTGTGCAGACTGTCGTTGACAAAGCCGTAGGCGTGCGGACCGCCCCGGTAGATTGTGTCGTCGCCGTCGAGAACCGTGAAGGTCTCCGCGCTTTCGCCCAACAAGCGCGTGTCGAAAGCGAGCGGGTAAACGGGTCTGCCCGCGCCGTCGCGCCTGGCCGCCGTGATGGCCGCGTCGTTGACGCCCGCTTCCGTGACGTCGGGCCACAGGGAGCCG
>JAISMX010000109.1 GCA_031276515.1 Eubacteriales Family XIII. Incertae Sedis bacterium
GCGGACGCGGCCGCGCTGAACGCAGCGCTCTCGGCGGACGGCTTCGCGGAGCTTTCGGTCGCCGGGGAAACGCTGCGCGTCGAGAAGGACTTCGTCGAGCTGCGCATCAGCGCGAAGGAGGGCTTTGCGGCGGCGATGGAGAACAACCTGTTCACGATCCTCGACACGACCATTACGCCGGAGCTTTTGTCCGAGGGGATCGCGCGGGAGTTCGTATCCAAGGTGCAACAGATCAGGAAGAGCATGGATTTGGCCATGATGGATCGCATACGCATCGCCTACGCGGGCGACGACGCGGTGCGCGCCGCCGTCGCGGCCCACGCGGACTATATCGCGAAGGAAACGCTCGCGCGCGCGCTCGCGGAGGGCGAGGCGGATTCCCGCTGGGATTTGAACGGCCACGACACGGGGATTGCCATATCAAAGGCGTGATGGAAGGGGAAAAACAATATCTCAAAAACATGACGCGCGGCGAGCTTGCGGGCTTTTTCTCCGAAATGGGGGAAAAGCCTTTTCGCGCCGCGCAGCTTTTTCGCTGGATGTACGCGAGCGGCGCCGCATCTTTCGACGAGATGACGAATTTGCCCGCGGAGCTGCGGCGAAGGCTCTCGGAGACGGCGGAGCTTTTTACGCTCACGCCTCGGGAAACGCTGATTTCGCGCATCGACGGCAGCAGAAAGCACCTGTTTGAAACCGGCGACGGGAATCTCGTGGAGAGCGCGCTCCTGCGCTACGACTACGGCAACGCGATCTGCGTTTCGTCGCAGGCCGGCTGCCGCATGGGCTGCGCCTTCTGCGCGTCCGGCTTGTCCGGTCTGCGGCGCAACCTGCGCTCCGGCGAGATGGCGGATCAGCTGCTGCTCGCGCGGCGCGAGCTCGGCGCGGACGTCGGCCGCGTCGTCGTGATGGGGGTGGGGGAGCCGCTGGACAATTTCGACGAGTTGAAGCGCTTCATCGAGACGGCGGGCGACGCGGAGGGTCCTGGCATCGGCCGGCGTCACATCACGGTTTCGACCTGCGGGCTCGTTCCCGGCATCGAGCGGATGGCGGAGGAACTGCCGCAGGTCGGCCTCGCGATTTCCCTGCACGCGCCGAACGACCGTCTGCGCGACGCGCTGCTGCCCGTGAACAAGCGTTACAACACGGAATCGCTGCTCAAAGCCGCGCGCGCGCACCTCGCGCGGACGGGACGGCGCGTGACCTTCGAGTACGCGCTCATGGCGGGGGTGAACGACGGCGCGGCCTGTGCGAAGGAGCTCGCGCGCCGCCTTTCGGGCATGAACTGCCACGTGAACCTGATCCCGTTAAACCGCGTGGAAGAAACGGGCTTCGGGGGAAGCGGCGGCGCGGAAACGGAGCGTTTCCGCGCCGCGCTCGCGGCCTGCGGCGTGCGGGTCACGGTCAGGCGCGGACTCGGCGCGGACATCCGCGCCGCCTGCGGGCAGCTGCGCGCGCGGGCCGGGTATTGAAATGGCGTGCGGTCAGCGGAACCTTGCGAAAAGCGCCGACAAACCGCGCTTTCCCCTTAATGGTATTCTTTTAAGGGGCATGGGCGAAATTTTTCCTGTCAATAACTTTTCCTTGAAAACCATTCCGGCTTGTGGTAAAATTTAAAAATCATGAACAGCGAATTCATAGAAATCATTGAAAGCATCGCGCCGGACCCCAACCTGCTGATGTGGAAATTCGATGATGCGGACAAGGAAATACAAAACGGGGCGCAGCTGACGGTCCGGGAAAGCCAGCGCGTACTGCTGCTCTGCGAAGGCGTCGCCACCGATGTGTTCGAGCCGGGTCTTCACACATTGAGCACAGAAAACATTCCCATTCTAACCAAACTCAAGGGTTGGAAATACGGTTTCAAAAGCCCTTACAAAGCGGACGTCTATTTTTTCAACATTCACCGGTTTCTCAACAACAAGTGGGGAACGCCGACGCCTATCATGGTCAACGACCCCGAATTCGGCAATGTCCGCATACGGGCCTTTGGCAGCTTCGATGTCGAGATTTCCGACGTGAAGCTCTTTTTCAACACATACGCGGGTACCTACGACAAGCTGACGATTTTTGAGTTGCGGCAGCAACTGCGAGACGTGGTCGCGCCGAAATTCGGCGAGATTTTGGCGACTGAAAAAATTCCCCTTATGGAAACGGCCGGCAATATGAGCGTCCTGAGCGAAAAGGTCCGGCCCCTGCTGATTCCCTATTTTGAACAGCTTGGAATCCGCTTGACCGCATTCATCATCACCGGCGTCAGCCTCCCCGACGAGGTGACGGCCCACTTCGACGACATCAGCAACATGAACATGGTCGGCGATATGAAGCGCTACACCGAATTCCAAACCGCCAAGGCCATAGGGGACAAAAACAGCGGTCTGCACGCCGCGACGCAACAGGGAGCCATGATGGGACTCGTGGTAAAACACATGCAGGGCGCGGAAGCGGGCGAGCGTACGGGCGAAACTGCGGAAGCGAAACTGCAAAAACTCAAGGACCTTTTTGAAAAGGGCCTGATCGACGAAGACGAATATAAGGCGAAAAAAGCCGATGTGCTGGCGACGTTCGAATGATTTCGATTGAACTTTTGAGCGGTAAGGGGTGAACGGCATGGCGGAAAACAAAGCATTGTCATTTTTGGAAAACTTAAAAAAGACGGCGGCGACCCAAAAGAGCTACGGCGAGTCTTCGGAGCCCTACCCGCCGGCCATGGACGCCGCGCTCTGCCCGAACTGCGGGGCGGGGCGGGCAAAGCAAGACGGCCTTACCCACTGCGCCTATTGCGGACACAGGTTTTTGGATGTGAATCTGGATGACGGCGTCTATCTCAAAAAGGAGGACAATTCCCCGCATGTTTAACCGATCCGGCATTGGCAAGGCGGAAGAACGCGCTTGGCGTGAGGAACTCCGGGAGATTGAAACCCGGTGGTTTGCCTTTCTCGAAAAACTGGAAGCGAAGATGGAGGAGCTGTGTTCCGCAGCCCTGCCGGAGTTGCGGGCCTTGCGGCGCGACCCCGAAAACCATCGTGTCTATGACAGGATGCTTTCAGGCGTGTCCGGGCAGCTTGACAACATCAGGAAAAAAGCTTTCGACACCCATGACGAAAAGATCATTTCTACATGGTACCGTTTCAGAGAGACTGTCAAAATGACGGATTCTCTCTACGATACGGGCTATGCGTTTCGTCAAAAATGCACGGATCGCCACAATGAGTTTGAAGAAATCCACCTCGGATGGCACGAGTTGTTGCAGGGTACGCGCAAGGAAAACCTGGAAGAAGAATACGAGCGTATTCTGAAAATTTTCAACGAGGCCAAAGGGAAATTCACGTGCAAGCAGTGCGGCGCTCCCATTCCCTTAGAAAGGGTATACGTAATCAGCGTCAATTTGGCTTGCCCGTCCTGTTCCACGCAAAACACCTTCGATCCGGGCGCCGATGTCAGAGGGCTGTCCTTTATCGCGCGGGATCTTGCGGAAAAACGAGTCGCGCATCTCTACGAGGCGTATCAAAACGGAGGGCGGACTCCCGAACTGTATCGGAACTATGTCCGGGCGCGCTACGACGAACTCAATCGCATGCTGCCCGACTTTAAGGAGCATCACGAAAGACGGTATATTATCGAAACACAAGGAGAAGACAATGGGTAAGGATTATCTGGAACCGATTCACGGCATTTCCCTGCAAGACTATGCGGCCATGGCCAAGAAAATGGTGCAAGGGGTGGACGAGGCACTTATATTCAAAGCCATGGGCATCGACCGCGCCATCTGGGACGAGCTCAACACCCTCTGGCCGCAGCGGATGGCCGAGGACCCGACATTCCAAGTTTCCGTGCTGTACAGCCAGTATTTTTCCGAGGAAAGCCATCCAAAACTGGACGGAATCCGTGCGGACGTTTCTTCGGAAGGAGCGGCCAATCTGGAACGCATCAAAAACGACCGCTACTTCTTTGAAGAACTTGCGGGCGCACGGAACGCGGCCTATGAATACGGCCTTGACGGCGCGCAGTGGATTCTGGACAACTTTGGCATCAACCTCGCCGATTTTCAGTCCGTGAGCATGCGGTACGGTGAAGAAAATCGCATTATCGGCGACGAGGCGATGCTGGCATACTTGGATTATCAGAACGAAAAAAAAGAAGAGTACGCGGAGAAGTTTGCCGCCGAACGTGGCGGGAACGTGGCGGACGACGTGGAGTTTTAAAAAACCGTGATTTCCGAAAAGATGCTCGCGCTCGCGCGAAAAAACAGCGCGATACGCGCGATGTTCGAGGAGGGCGGCAGGTTGGCCGCGCTGCACGGCCGTGAAAACGTCTTCGATTTCAGCCTTGGAAATCCCAATTTCCCGGCGCCGGACGCGGTGCGGCGCGCGATACTCGACGTGCTCGACGGCGAAGACAGTCTGCTCGTACACGGCTACATGAGCAATGCGGGCCACGCGGACGTGCGCGGCGCCGTGGCGGCGTCGCTGAACGAGCGCTTCGGCGTCTCGCTCGGGGCGGACAACATCATCATGTCCGTCGGCGCGGCGGGCGGCTTGAACGTGGTTTTGAAGACGCTTTTGAACCCCGGCGACGAGGTGGTCGCGTTTGCGCCCTATTTTGTGGAATACGGCAATTACGTCGCGGGCTGCGACGGCAAGCTCGTCGTCGTGCCGGCGAACGCGGAGGATTTCCTGCCGGACGCGCGCCGGCTCGAAGCGGCCATAACCCCCGCAACCAAGGCCGTCATACTCAATTCGCCGAACAACCCCACAGGCGTCGTGTATTCGGCCGAAACGATCTCGCGCATCGCGGAGGTTCTCGAAGCAAAGCAACGCGCGTACGGGACGAACGTCTACATCCTATCGGATGAGCCCTACCGCGAGCTCGCCTACGACGGCGTCGCGGTTCCGTACATCACAAAGTTTTACGCAAACACCATCGTGTGCTATTCGTGGTCGAAGTCGCTTTCCCTGCCCGGAGAGCGCATCGGCTACATCGTCGTGCCGAGCGAGGCGCACGAATACGAGGTCGTATATGAGGCCGCCTGCATCGCCACGCGCGTGCTCGGCTTCGTCAACGCGCCCTCCTTGATGCAGCGCGTCGCGGCGAGATGTCTCAATGAAAAAACCGACGTCGAGGCCTATGATCGAAACCGAAAACGCCTCTACGAAGGTCTTCGGGCCTGCGGTTTTTCGTGCGTGTTTCCGCAAGGGGCCTTTTATCTTTGGATGAAGAGTCCCGTTCCGGACGCCGAATTCGTCGAAGCGGCGAAGCGGCACAACATCCTCGTCGTTCCGGGCGCCTCGTTCGGATGTCCGGGTTACGTGCGGCTCGCGTACTGCGTTTCGCCGGAGACGATAGAGCGGTCGCTTCCGGCCTTCAAAAAGCTGGCGGAGGAGTGTTTCGGAACGGCGTAGTCATGTCGCCAATACATCATAAATAAATATTCAATCAAAACCACTCAAATGCTATTCACAAGTCTCGCGGCCTTGGAGCAGCATCGACGACCTCAGCCCCTCCCAATAGATGAGCAGGCGATCCGGAAGAAGCGGCTTGCTGTACAGATACCCCTGATAGATGTGGACGCCGAGCGAGCGCAGCATATCGCTCTGTTCGCGCGTTTCGACGTATTCCGCTATGAGCTCTATGCCCGACGCGTCCGCGAGGTGCGATATGGATTTGATGATGTCGCGCGAGGTCGCCGAGTCCACGATGTCCTTGACCAGCACTCCGTCCAGCTTCAGCGTGCTCAGATCGAATTCTTTCAGATACATGAGCGATGTGTGTCCCATGCCAAAATCATCCATCGCAAGACGCACGCCGAGTTCCTTCAACTGCGCGAGCCTGCGGCGCGAAGCCGTCGTCAGCGCGAGCTGCTCCGTCACTTCGAGTTCGATCAGGCTCGGATCGAGCGAATTGCTTTCGAGCTCGCGCGCGACGAGCTCCGCGATGTCGTCCGATATCTGCGTGGGCGACAGGTTGACCGAGAGTATGGTCACAAGCCCCCGTTCATTCCAGTTTTTCAATTCTCTGAAGGAGCGCCGCAGCGTCCAGCGGCACAGCAGATCCTCTATCTCCGTGTCCTCCGCCAGCGCGACCGTGACGGGCGGCGGGATCATGCCGAGTTGCGGGTGCTTCCAGCGCAGCAGCGCCTCCACGCCGTGCAGACTGCCGTCCGATTTGATCTGCGGCTGATATTCCAGAAAGAGCGGGCAATCCGGCCTGTCTTCGTTTTCCGCCATGGTCGCTTGCAGATCCTCCTTGAGCGCGATGGCGAGTCCGCGCGCGAGATTGCCGATGCCGTCGCCGCGCACCGTGAGATTCTGCATGCCCGCCAATACGCATTCCGTCAAACCTTTGAGCGCGTTCCGGCCCTCCCGCTCCTTGTGCTTTTGGAACAGGATCACAAAGGGGCCGTAGCAGGCCGCGCCCACGAATATATTGAATATCTGGAGCAGGGAACCCGCGATGGAACCCGTCGCCATGAAGCCGCTCAGCAGCACGGGCGTCGTCCAGTTGGCGCTCATCGTGGCGAGAGGAACGAGGCCCGCCGACATGGCGGCCGCGGTCGTCAGCGTCAGCACGGCGGGCGTCAAGATGAAAGGTATGGCGAAGAAGGGGTTCAGCACGATGGGTACGCCGTAGATCAGTATTTCGTTGATGTTGAAGATGCTCGGAATCGACGAGATGATGGCGATCTGACGCGTGTTCGTGCGCTTGGTCAGGAATATGACGGCGATGATCAGGCATATGGACGCGCCGCTGCCCCCCGGGAACACGAATATGTCAAAAAATTCCTTGGAATACATGTGCGTGGGTTCGAGCCCCTGCGCCACCTGCGCGGCGTTCAGTTCGAGGTTCGGAACGAACACGTTGTTCACCACCGGCTCCATGATATTCGTGCCGTGCAGACCGAATATCCAGAACAGATGCGAGAGCAGGACGAAGCTCAGGGCCGTGCCGAGATCGGCGTTTTCGGTGTCGCCGAACAGCATGCGGAAACGCTCGTACATCAAATCCTGCATGTCGTCGATGCCCGCCGAATCAAAAAGCAGGTGGATGACGGAAAAAACGCAGATTGTGATGAAGGCGGGAAAGAGCGCGTGCAAACTCTGTCCCACGGTTCGCTCCGCGCTGTCCGAGTAGATGCGCATGCGGAATTTCCCGAAGGCGTGCAGGGCGATGAACATTTGCGAAGAAAGCACGGCTATGACAATGGCTATGAAGAGACCCAGCGCGCCGAGGAAGCGCAAAGGAATCTCGCTTTCGGGGATGTACATGACCGCGATGTAGCACGCGAGCGCCGTTATGGAACCGAAAAACGGATGCAAATCCACGTTCGTTCTGTGTATGTAGGCCTCGGTCATGCTGTAAGAGATGGACATCAGCACGGCCACGCTCAGGATCGCGAAAGTTCCCTGCCAGATGTATCCACCCAGATTTTTCCAAGAATCGCCGAACGCCAAAAGCATAAAATCCTGATAGGCGCCAACGGGGAAATTGTTGAGGACGAGGGCAAAGCTTCCCGCCATCACGATGGGTATGATTAAAATCAGTCCGCGCCGTATGGCGCTCAACAGAGCGTTATCCGATATTTTATCGAAGACCGCAAGCATGAAGTCGCTCCTTTTCGCATGTGATTTCGTCGCGTGATTTCGGATTTTTCTCGTACAGTATATCATAAACGGAATTGCGAGAAAAGGCCGCGCGCGAACTATTTTGCTTTGCCGCCCGGGGCTTTCATGTTATAATCTTAGCGGAGGATTCTCGGAGCGGATGCTTTTTTCGAGCGTGACATTTCTGTATTATTGTTTGCCGGTCGCGTTGAGCGTCTATTTTTTGACGCCCATGCCCGGCGGTTCGGCGCGCTTCCGCAATGCGGCGCTGCTTCTTTGCAGCCTCGCGTTTTACGCGTGGGGCGAACCCGTATACGTATTTTTGATGCTGTTTCAGTCGCTTGCGGGCTGGTTTTTCGGCCTTTTGATCGACGCGCACCGGGGAAAACCCGCGTCGGCCGCTTTCGTCTTCGCATCGGTGACGGTCGGTCTCTGCGGTCTCGCGCTGTTCAAGTATTCCGACTTCTTCGTCGAAAACGCGAACGCGCTGTTCCACGCTTCGGCGCCTTCCCTCGGTCTGGCTCTGCCAATAGGGATAAGTTTCTATACGTTTCAGATTTTAAGCTATGTGATCGACCTCCATCGCGGCACGATCCGCGTACAGCGCAATCTTTTGAATTTTGTGACCTATGTGACGCTCTTTCCGCAGTTGATCGCCGGCCCCATCGTGCGCTGCGCCGACGTGGCGGACGCGCTCGAAAGCCGTTCGCACTCGCTCGCGCGTTTTGCCTCGGGCGCGCGGCGCTTCGTGACGGGCCTCGCCAAGAAGGTTCTGCTCGCGAACGCGCTCGGCGAGCTCGCCGTGTCCTGCGCCGCCGCGGACGAGCGGAGTCTGCTCATCGCATGGCTCTACGCGCTCGCGTACAGCTTGCAGATCTATTTCGATTTCTCCGGCTACAGCGACATGGCCATCGGCCTCGGACACATGTTCGGCTTCAAATTTCCCGAGAATTTCAACTATCCCTACATCGCGCGCAGCGTCACGGAGTTCTGGCGGCGCTGGCACATGTCGCTTTCCTCCTGGTTTCGCGACTACGTGTACATCCCGCTCGGCGGGAATCGCGCGTCCGCGGCCGGGCGCGTACGCAACATATTGTTCGTCTGGCTGCTCACGGGCTTTTGGCACGGCGCGGGGTGGAACTTCATCCTGTGGGGACTGTATTTCGGTCTGCTGCTGCTGTTTGAAAAACACGCGTTTTCCGGGCTTTTCAAACGGCTGCCCGCGCCGCTCGGCCACGTCTATCTCCCGCTTTGCGCGATCTTCGGCTGGGTGATCTTCGACGCGAAGGACGCGGGCGCCGCCGCGCGCATGGCATCGGCCATGCTCGGCTTCGGGGCGGCGGGCCTCGCGGACGCCAAGGCGATCTACCTCCTGCGCGGCTACGCGGCGACGCTGCTAATCGCCGCCGTCGGCTGTACGCCGCTGCCCGCGCGGCTCGCGCGCGGCTTGTCGCGGGGGCGCGCCGGCGAACGCCTCATGACGGCGCTCGAACCGCTCTGCGTGCTGCTGCTTCTGGCGCTCGTCACGGCCTTTCTCGTGGACGGCTCCTACAACCCCTTTATTTATTTCAGGTTCTGATCGGCGGACGCGTGTTATCGAGATAGTATCAGTATGCGAATCGCTCCCAATACAAACAAATGCGCCGGATAATAGATGTAGAAAAACCATTTCATCCCTTTCCATTTCAATTTGCCGCGTTGCCCGTTGTAGCCATGCAGGAGAGGGACGGCAAGCGCGGTGAGCATTTGCAGCGCGCCGTATGCGGGGTTCAGGAATATGGCGTACACGATTGCGTACATTGCAATCCAAATCATGAACCATAGCATTTGTTTCTTGAAATCTCCGCGATTTATGCCTATGTACAGAATGATTGCGGCGGCGGGAGAACTCCAATCCGCGCAGAAAGCGGCGATTATGCAGACCCAAACAATGACTTGCCTGTGCCAAGGCTTTAATGCGGGATTTTCGCTTTTTGTGACCGCCAGCGCGACCAAGCCCAACGCAAACGTCCATAAAACGCTCGTTTGGTCAAACACGGTATGTTGAAAAGGTATGAAGCTTTTCGCAAACAGCAGCGCGTACGCGAAATGCGCGATGAACGCGAACAGAAACAGCCGAAGAATATACTTCTTTATGTTTTTCGTATAGTGAAATCCTTCCGCAATAAAAAACATCATTATCGGCGCCGTCAGCCGCCCTATGGCGTGCAGGGACAGCGTGAGTGCGTCCGTGCGGTACCCCGGCAACAACAGCCAAGTCAAATGGTCAATCGTCATTGCCACAATGGCAATTGTTTTTAATGTGTTTGCGGTCAGGCCTTTCTGCGCATCCACCGGCATATTCTCCACCATCTCTCGTCACCACCGGAAAATGTTTCTGCTCCCATTCTATCCGACGGAGCGGCCGGTGTCAATCCGTTTTGCTTGTTTTGCGCCTTGTTTTGGCCATATTTTGGACATATTTTGGCAAAGGGGCCGAAAGTCGAAAGGGTTTGCCGCGTAAGACGCGACAAAAAAGTCCGCCACACCTTACAAAACCGTAATGTTACTGTAAGGTTGGGCTATTGCAAGTCGCACCGATTGGGTATAGAATGCAATAAAAAGTTCCGGCGTATCGGTCGCGCCTTCGCGCGCGCCGCGAGGATTGGAGGGCGCGCATGTCGTCGATTTTACAGGCGCAAAATGTCGAAAAATATTACGGAAACAAGGGCAATCTGACGCGGGCGCTGGCGGGAGTCAGCTTTTCCGTGGAGGAGGGCGAGTACGTGGGCGTGATGGGCGCGTCCGGCAGCGGAAAGACGACGCTGCTCAACTGCATCTCCACCATCGACACGGTGACGGCCGGCCACATTCACATAGACGGCAGGGATATCACGGAGATGGGCCGAAAGTCGCTCGCGAGCTTCAGGCGCGAGAAGCTGGGCTTTATCTTTCAGGATTTCAACCTGCTCGACACGCTGACCGCCTACGAGAACATCGCGCTCGCCCTGACCATACGCAAGCGGCCCCCGAGGGAGATCAACGCGCGCGTCAAGGAGGCGGCCGAGATGCTCGGCATTTCGGACGTGCTGCGGCGATACCCCTATCAGATGTCCGGCGGGCAGAAGCAGCGGGTGGCGGGCGCGCGGGCGCTCATCACGAACCCCGCGCTCATCCTGGCCGACGAACCGACGGGCGCTCTCGATTCCAAATCGGCGCGGGCGCTCCTCGAAAGCTTCCGCCGCCTCGTGCGCGAAAAAAAGGCCACGATTCTCATGGTGACGCACGACGCCTTTGCCGCCGGCCACTGCGACAGGATTTTGTTCATACGCGACGGCAGGCTGTTTCATCAGCTGCCGCGCGGCCGGGACACGGGAAAGCAATTCTTCGACAAGATCATAGAGGTGGTGAGCCTGCTGGGAGGGGAGACAAACGATGTCAATTAGGCTTGCGCTCGGAAACGTAAGAAAGAGCCTGCGCGATTATCTGATCTATTTTATGACGCTGAGCTTCGGCGTGTGCATATTCTACGCGTTCAATTCCATAGACAGCCAGCAGGCCGTGATGGAAATGACCGGCAGCCAAATGGCGGCGCTGCGCCTGATCAGCCGGATCATGAACACGTTTTCCGTGTTCGTGTCCGTCATACTGGCCTTCCTGATCCTGTACGCGAACGGGTTTCTGATCAAACGCCGCAAAAAGGAGTTCGGCCTCTACATCATCCTCGGCATGGAGAAGTGGATGACCGCGCGCATCCTGCTGTTTGAAACCCTGTTCGTCGGGCTGCTTTCGCTCTTTGCGGGGCTTTTTCTCGGCGTGTTCCTGTCGCAGGGCATGGCGGTCGTGACGGCGCGGCTTTTGGGCGCGGGGATAGGTTCGTTCAGCTTCGTGTTTTCCTTTTCGGCGCTCGTCAAGACGATGGGCTATTTCGGGCTGGCGTTTGTCCTTGCGCTGCTTTTCAACATCGAGATGGTGCGGCGGCAGAAGCTCATAGACCTGCTCTACGCGGCGAAGAAAAACGAATCTTTCAAGCCCCCGAGGCCCGGCCTCTCCATTCTGATTTTCATCCTGTCGCTCTGCTGCATCGGTCTGTCCTACAAGCTGATCCTAAACAACGGGCTGATCTCGTCGCAGGGGATATTGACCGTCTGCACGGTTCTCGGCGGCGCCGGCACCTTTCTGTTCTTTTTCTCGCTGTCGGGCTTCTTTTTGAAGCTCGTGCAGCAGAACAGAGGACTCTATCTGAAGGGCCTGAACATGTTCGTCCTGCGGCAGATCGCCGGCAAGATCAACACGGCCTATGTGACCATGACCCTCGTGTGCCTCATGCTCTTCGTCTCGATCTGCACGCTGTCCTCCGGCATGGGCTTGGCGGACGCGCTGGCGGCCGAGCTGCGCGGAAACACGCCCTTCGACGCCACCTTTTTCGTGCGCGCCTCGGACGAATCGCCGGAAAGCGCCTACGCGGGCGTCGATTTGCTCGCCATTGCGCGCGAAAGGGGTTTCGATCCCGGCGAGGGAACTTACGCGGCGGTTCGCGCATACGCCGCGGATTCGCCCGTCGCGCTGCTCGCGGAGGGCGCTGAAAAAACCGTCTATCCGGAGTTCATGAAGCTGTCGGATTTCAATAAGGTTTTGGAATTGCAGGGAATCGACCCCATTTTCCTCGGCGCGGACGAATACGCGCTCAATTCGGGCGTGCGCAACGAGAGATGGCAGGGGATGCTCGCGGCCTACGAGGAGGGCGGCGCGCTCGAGCTCGCGGGGAAGCGCCTGCGGGCGGCCGCCGACGGGCTGTACGCCTACACGACGGAGGTCTCATCGATCAAGGATTATACGATCGTCGCGGTCGTGCCGGACGAATTGCTTTCGGACGCGCCCATCAAGCGGGATATTCTGCACATGAATTACCCGCCGGGCGACGGAGATTGCGAAAAGCGCTGCGTGTCAGCCCTGCTGGGTTTTGCGCCCGAAGGCTTCGAGGGCAGTCTCGAAACGAAGGCGCGCATGATGGAGTACAGCCATTCCACCACGACCACCATCGCCTATCTCGCCATCTATCTGGGCGTCGTTTCGCTGCTGATGGCGGCGACGGTGCTGGCCATAGGGCAGCTTTCGGAGGCCGGCGACAACGTGGATCGCTACGGGCTGCTCCGCAAAATCGGCGTGGAGGATCGCATGATCGACACGGCGCTGTTCGCGCAGATACTCATCTGCTTCGGCGTTCCCGCGCTGCCGGCGCTCGCGCACGCCGCGGTCGGCATCAGGGCCGCGAGCAAATTCGTGGACATCTTCGGTGAGATGAACATTCTCGGAAGCAGCTTGGTCGCGGCGTTCGGTATCGTTGTGATCTATTGCGCGTATTTCTTCGCCACCTATGCCGGCAGCAAGCGCATCGTGAACAAGGAATACGCCCATCAAAGGAGGATTATGGAAAATGAATGAAATCGTTACGGAAAAATCGGGCCTGTCGAATCTCCAATGCTTGACGGGAAGCACGCTGAAATTTCTCGGTGTGATCATGATGGTGTTCGACCATCTGCACCAGATGTTTTTCATGTTCGGCGTGCCGGATTGGTTCACGTGGATCGGGCGTTTGGTCGCTCCGATATTCCTGTTCATGTGCGCCGAGGGCTTTCGGCACACGCGCAGCAAGGCGCGCTACATGCTGCTGCTGTTCGTGGGCTTTGAGTTCATGAATGTGGCGTCGGATCTCTTGGCCAAAGCGATGCCGAGCGAGCAGGTCGTGCTGATGAACAACATCTTCGGAACCCTGCTGCTCTGCACGATCTACATGTGGGGGGTGGACGCGCTGTGCGGCGGCATTCGCGAGAAAAAACCCGCGAAGGCGGCGCTTTCCGTTTTGGTGATGCTCGCGCCCATCGCGGTCGGCGTGGTCTTCGTCGTCATGCTCGGCTCGGAAGCTTTCTTGTCGAATCCCTTCGCGCGGAACATCGTTTCGCTGCTCAGGTTCGTTCCGAATCTCGCCATTGCGGAGGGCGGCCCTCCCTTGGTGCTTCTCGGGCTGCTGTTTTACCTGCTGCGCAGATGGCGTCTCGCGCAGGTCGCGGCTCTCGTCGCGATGGGATTGCTGACGCTGTTTTTGGTGGGCGGCGCGCAGTGGATGATGCTCTTTGCCGCGGTGCCGATCCTGCTCTATGGCGGCGCGCGCGGAAAGGGGAGCAAGTATTTCTTCTACATCTTCTATCCCGCGCACATCTACGCGTTTTACGCGATTACGTGCCTTATGGCGCAATAAAGGGATTCGTTGC
>JAISMX010000110.1 GCA_031276515.1 Eubacteriales Family XIII. Incertae Sedis bacterium
ACCTCCTCGCCCTTGATCTTCACGAGATACTGGTTCGGGTTGATCAGGCCGTTGTCGCGGAGCCGCACCGTCGGCACCACCACGCCCATGTCGAGCGCGAACTGCTTGCGGAATATGACGATGCGGTCGATGAAGCTGCCGCCGCTGGCCTCGTCCACGAGCGGCAGCAGCGAATAGCCGAATTCCATCTCTATGGGCTCGACGCCGAGCAGGTTGTACACGTTGTCGATGTTCCTGTAGTAGTCGGCCTCCGTACCCTCGTCCTCGATCAGTTCCCGCATCTCGGAGCGCTCCTCCTCGCTTTCTTCTTTCTTCTGCGTGCGGAGGAGGGCGATGCCAAGCACGAGGAGCAGCAGGGCCATGGCGCTGATCTGGACGTGCGGAGAACCGGGTATGAGGTTCATGAACAGGATCGTGACCCCGGCGAACACCAGCGTGCGCGGCTGCGACATGAACTGGCGCTTCACGTCCTCGTTCAGGGTACCCTCCGAGGCGGAGCGCGTGACGATCATGCCCGTGGCCGTCGAGATCATGAGCGCGGGCAGCTGGCTGACCAGACCGTCCCCGACGGTGGCGATGGAGTACACGTTCAACACCTCCGTCAGCGTCATGTCGCTCTGCACCATGCCGATGATGGCGCCCGCGATCATGTTGACAAAGGCGATGATGATGGCGGCTATGGCGTCGCCCTTTACGAGCTTCGTCGCGCCGTCCATGGCGCCGAAGAACTCGGACTCCCGCTGTATCTTCTCGCGCCGCTGCTTCGCCTCGTCCTCCGTGATCAGCCCCGAGTTCATGTCCGCGTCTATGGCCATCTGCTTGCCGGGCATCGCGTCCAGGGTGAAGCGCGCGGAAACCTCGGCGATGCGCTCGGCGCCCTTCGTGATCACGACGAACTGCACCGTGATAATGATCAGGAATATAATGAATCCAACGATCGGGTTGCCGCGCAGCACGAAGGTCCCAAAGGTCTCTATGACCTTGCCGGCCTGCCCCTGCTCCGACAGGATGAGCCGCGTCGAGGAGATGTTCAGGGCGAGGCGCAGTATGGTCGTGATCAGCAGCAGCGACGGGAAGATCGAAAAATCCAGCGGCCCCTTTATGTACATGGTCATGATCAGGATCATGAGCGAAACCGCGATGCTGACGATGAACATGAAATCCAGCACAAAGGTGGGCAGCGGGATGATGATCAAAGCGATGATCCCGATGACGAAAAACACGATTATGAAGTTGTTCAGTATGTTCTTCATGCGCCGCCGTTCACCGACTCTCCGTTCCTCACAAGCATCGTTCGGACAACTCCCAATTCCAAATTCTCAATTCTCAACTCTCAATTCTAAGAATCTCCCGCTTCTGCCGCTCGTACACCCAGGCCATGACCTCCGCCGCGGCGTGGTAGAAAGCGGCCGGTATGTATCCTCCCACCTCAACCGCTCCGTAGAGACTGCGCGCCAGGGAGGGATTTTCCATCGTCAGCACCTTGTGCCGCTCGGCTATCGAGACGATGCGCAGGGCGACGTAATCTTGGCCCTTGGCCAGCACGATGGGCGCCGGATCCGTGTTTATATCGTACTTGAGCGCGACCGCGAAGTGCGTCGGGTTGCGCACCACCACGTCCGCCTGCGGTATCTGCTGCATCATGCGGCTCATGCTGATCTCGCGCTGCTTCTCGCGCCGCTTGCCCCGGATCATCGGGTCGCCTTCCATCTGCTTGTACTCGTCCTTGACCTCCTGCTTGGACATGCGGAGCTTCTTCTCGTAGTCGTAGCGCTGGTAGAAAAAGTCGAGCGCCGCGACGGCCGCGAAAATCAGGCACACGATGAAAACCATATCCATGATCTCATCCCGCATAAACAGGAGACCGTCCTCCAATCGAGTGTTCAAAAGATCCGGCGCCGCGGACATCAGCTCCTTGATCGTACCGTACACCAAGGCGAACACGACGGCGATCTTCACGATGCTCTTCAGGAGCTCCACAATCGAATTCAGCGAAAAAAACATGCGCTTCACACCCGATATGGGGTTCATGCGGCTGAACTTGGGCTTGATCAAATCCCAAGCCAGCAGGAATTTCGTTTGCACCGCGTTGGCGAGCACGGCCACGAGAAACATGACCGCAAGCACGGGCGCGACGGCGACGGCCGCCGCCATCGCCATCCGTCTCGCAAGCACGCCGGTCTGCGCGATCGTGAGCGCTTCCTCCGCGGCGCCGAAATCCATGATGTAAAGGTACAATTCCCTGAGTTGCTCGTAGATGTGGCCGCTCATCGCGGTCACCAGCAGGAAGCCCAAAAGCAACGAAACCACGTTTACCACGTCGCGGCTCTTGAACACATTGCCTTTCTTGCGCTCGTCATTTCGCTTTTTGCCGGTCGCCTTTTCGGTTTTGTTTGTATCTGCCATTTATGCCAAATGCGTCAAGGCTTCTTCCAGCCCTTCCATCATGATCCCGGAAAGCTGCGTCATGAAGCGCACGAGCGCGGGAATGATGGTGACGAGTATAACCAGGCCGCAAACGACCTTCATCTGTATGTTGACGACGAACACGTTGATGTTCGGTACCACCTTCATCATAATCCCGACCGCGACCTCCACCACCATGATCGTGACGATCCACGGCAGGGCCAGCTGAACGGCGTAAATCAGGATGCGGGCGAAAAGCTCCACGACGTACACGCCTATTTCCCCGTCCAAGGCCTCGAGACCCAAGGGCGCAACCCTGTAGGATTGCACGGCTATCGCCAAGAGGTTCAGATGGCTGTTCGTCACGAAAAACAGCAGCGTGTAAAATATGGTAATCAGATTGCCCGTAATGGTAATCTGCGAATTGCTCGTCGGGTCGAACATGGTCGCCATCGCGAGGCCCATCTGAAAGTCGATGATCTGGCCGCCGATGTGAAAAACGCTGAAGAACATCGTCATCACGAAGCCTATCGTAAAGCCCACGGCGAATTCCTTGGCCATGGAAAACATCATTTCCGTTCCCGCATAGCCCGTAACGTCCGTACCCGCCAACTCCTTCGCCGCGAACATCGCGACGCCGAGCGCCAAGCCGATCTTCGCGATGTTCGGCAGGGTCTGCCTTCCGAACACGGGGTTCATGAAGATCACTCCGAACATCCTGCACGCCGAAAAGAGCAGGAGCAGCAGATCATTCAACTCCGGCATGCGCGTCAACCCGTCATTTCGGCCATGACTTTGAATATTCGCAGCGTGAAATCCACCAGCTGCTGCAGCATAAAGTTGCCGAATACGATCAGCATCAAGGCCATGACGACGATCTTGGGTACGAAGGTCAGCGTCTGCTCGTTGATCGAGGTCGCGGCCTGAAAGACCGCGATGATCAGGCCGACGCCGATGCTGACCAGCAGAATCGGCCCCGCCGTCGCGAAAGCGGTCATCACCGCGTCCTTCATTATTTCCTGAAGCCCGAAAGCCGTCATGCGCGCCTCCCTTTGATCAATTGAATGACGTCACGAGGGTTCGAATCAGGAGCCCCCAGCCGTCCGCGACCACGAAGAGCAGTACCTTGAACGGCATCGATATCATGACCGGCGGCAACATGATCATGCCCATCGACATGAGCGTGCTCGCAACTATGGTATCTATAACTAAAAATGGGATAAATATCAAAAATCCCATCACGAACGCCCGTTTCAACTCGCTGATCATAAAGGACGGAATCACTATGCTCATCGGGAGCCGGGTGTCCGAAAGCGCTTCGACGCCCGGCTCCCGCGAAAGCTCGCGAAAAAAATCCAGTTCGTCGACCCCCGTCTGCGCCAGCATGAACTCCTTGAGCGGCGCCGAGGCCCTCTCCAAAAATACCGTCGTCTCGATCTCCCTTTCGTTGTACGGCGTGAGCGCCGTCTCGTTGATCTCCGAAAAAACGGGAGACATGACGAAAAATGTGATAAACAGAGCCAAACCGACCAGCACCTGCGTCGGAGGAGTCTGCTGCAGACCCATGGCATGCCTCAAAAATCCCAGAACGATGATGATGCGCGTGAAGCAGGTCATCATCAGAAGCATGAACGGAGCGATGGTGATGATCGTCAGTATGACGATGATCCTCACAACATCGGACGCGCCGCCGTTGATCGCGATATCCATCATTGCGGATCGCCGCCTTTCCGATTGCCGCGGCCGAGCAGGATGTCGCGGAAGTCGATCCGCCGCAGATTGGAAGCCAATCCGCGCCCGGTCTCACCCGGGACGATGGGCTCGTCGAGTTCCTTCAATATGCTGAACCCCTGCTCTGTGACGCCGACGAGATACTGATCGCCCGCGAGTTCGATGATCAGGATCGACGCGGCCTTGCCGACGACAAGCCTGTCCACAACCTTGATGTGCTTCCCCATGACCATCGGACCCATCCTGCCCGCATACCATTTGCTGGCAAAATAGGTGAGCGCGAGGACGGCTATGATGCCGACGAGGGTCAGCGCTATCGACAATACGCTCTCCAACGCGGCCTACTCGCCCAAGATGCTCTTTACCGTCTGCACGAGCCGCTCCGGCTTAAATGGTTTCACAATGAAATCGAGAGCGCCCAGTTTGATGGCCTCCACGACCATGCTCTCCTGCCCCATGGCGGAGCACATGACCACCTTGGCCGCCGGATTCTTCTGTTTTATTGCGGTCAGCGTCTCAATGCCGTCCTTGATCGGCATGGTGATGTCCAGAAGCACCATATCGGGGTTCTGCTCCGCGTAGATAGCCATGGCTTCTTCTCCGTTGCCGGCCTCGACGAAATCCGTATAGCCGGCTTTCTTCAAATTGTCCTTGACCATCATCCTCATGAAGGCCGCGTCGTCCACGATTAAAATTTTTGCCATTTTCCATCCTCTCCTGTGACTTGTGAATTCCATGCCGTACTCCTCGCGCGCGGCGGGGAGATCAGGCGAACTCTTCCGGCTTCTTGACTATTTCGGTGATTCGCACGCTGTAATTGTCGTCCACGACCACAACATCTCCCTTCGCGATCAGTCTGCCGTTTGCGATGACATCCACTTGATCTCCGGCCTGTCGGTCGAGTTCCACAATGTTCCCGACGCCCAAATCCGCGATATCCTTTATTTTTCGCTTCGTGCGCCCCAATTCCACGCTGATCTGAATCGGAACGGCCATGACGAGATCGAGATTGTCCTGCTCGTAAGCCGCGCCGCCATCGTCAAACGCCTTGAAGGTGTACGGCGTCGTGGGAACCCGTTCGATGGGCGGCGGCGGATAATATCCGGCCGGCGGCGCCTGATACGCCGCTTGTCCCGGCGCGAGAGGCGCGGGCTGCGCGTAGGCGTATGCCGGAGCGGGCTGCGGCGCGGGAGCCTGCTGATAAGGCGCGGGCTGCGGCGCGGGAGCCGGCTGATAGGGCGCGGACGGCGGGACCGCGGCGGCGGGAGCGGGCGGCGGGGCCTGTGGCGGAGCTTGCGCCGGAGCGGACGGCGGCGCCGCGGCGGCGGGAGCGGGCGGCGGAGCGGCGGCGGCGGGAGCGGGTGTCTGCGTCTCGGCCGCGTCGCTTTCGCTGACGCCGTTCGCGCCGAAGGACAGCGAAACGATCTCTTTCGCGAGCTGCGGTTCCATCGCGCTCAAAAATTCGCTTTCTATCAAACCCTCTATCTTGAGTTCGAATTTGATGCTTACGAGAGACTCGCTCTTGATCGCGAACATCTCCCTGACGTTTTCCTCCTGTGCCGTGTTCATGATCTCCGGCGGGGAGATGTTCACGCTGCGGCCGAGGAAGGTCGCGAGCGCGCTGGCGGAGGAACCCATCATCTGGTTCATGATCTCGCAGATCGCGCTTTCGCCGATCTCGTCGAGCTCCGTCATGTCTTCGGGATCGGAGGAAAGCAGATGCGCCACGATCTTCGCCACATCCGTCTGCCGCAGCAGCAGCACGTTGGCGCCGTCTATGCCCTCGACATATTTGATCACAACCCCTATGACGGGTTCGAGAAACGCAAAATTGAACTCGGATACGTCCACAAATTCTATGTGCGGCGTCGTGATGCTGACCTTCCTGTCCAGAATCGTCGACATGGCCGTCGCGGCCGATCCCATGCTGATGTTCATGACCTCGCCTATGGCGTCCAATTCCATCTCGTTCAATCTGTAGTCTCCATTCGCCATGTCAAGAATCCTTTCCACCCTTCAAGCATTCCCTGATCGCAATCGCGAGCCGCCGGTTGCTTACGCCTATGTCGCCTTTGAACCAAACGGATTCTCCAACAGTTAATTCTACCATAGAATCTTCCGCCTTGTCCAGCCGTATCACATCCCCTATTTCGAGATGAATGACTTCGCGCGCGGGAACCATGACCCTGCCCAGAACGCCTCGCATTTCCAAATCGGAACCGTATATGTTGCCCAAGATGTTGCGCCGTCTCTGCGTTTCCGCCTCGACGTTTTCCTTCCGCGAGTTCTTTTTGCTCTGCGCGGCGCGCATCTTGAAGATCACTTCGAGCGTGGACGCGGGAATGCAGATGTTCATGCGCCCCTGCGTCTCGTTCACCGTGATGCTCATCGCCACGATCACCACATTGTCGTCGGGGGATATGCCCTGCAGGATGCGCGCGTTCGTTTCGAGCTTCGTGAGCCTCGGCGTCACCTCCACGTAGTCAAACCAGACGTTTTTCATGATGGCCACGACGCCGCGCATGAAGTTTTCCAGCAGCGTGAGTTCTATCTCCGTGTAGTCCCTGTCCTCGTCGAGGGGCTTGCCCGTGCCGCCGAGCAGCTTGTCCACGGTGCAGAAGCCGATCTCCTTGGCCACGTCCAAAAACATGAAATTCTCCTCGTCGTCGTTGCCGAGCACCGGGAAATCGATCACGGAGAGCAGGACGGAATCCGGCAGCGCGTTGCTGAACTCGTAGAATTTCTGTTCCTCGACCTCGAGCAGCTCGACGAGGGTATATGTCTGCAACAATCCCGTGATCTGCGAGGATACGATTCTGGCGTAGTTTTCATATATGCCGAAAAGCAGCTTGATCTGTTCGCGCGTGAAGAGCTTGGGGCTTCTGAAATCGTACTCTTTTACCTTCTTCTCGTCCTGTGCCGCGATCTCGTCGGCGACCGCGTTCTCCGCAGCGGCGTCGTTCTTGATCAAGCTGCTCAAAAGCGCGTCTATCTGACTCTGCGATAATACATCCGCCATAAATATCTCTCCGAGGCCGTGTTGAGAATCCGTTACGAAATCCTAACGGCTGTATATGCTCCGTTTGAACGCGATGACTTTGGAAATCACGTCGCCTATGGGTTCCTCGACCACGTATCTGTTGCCGTTCAAAAGCTTGATCGTCGTGTCCGGCAATTCCTCGACGGTTTCGATCAGTTCGCAGTTCAGCATGAAGGTTTCCTTCTGCTGTTTTTTGTTCAAACGCGTCAATTTAATCATTGCACCCTTGCCCTTTTTTCATTATGACTTCTATTATACACAAATGCGCCGCGAATATCCATATATAATACCAATCCGTAATTAAAATATTCCAATCATGACGCACTGCCTGTATGAAAACGGTTTTGGACCGATTGTTTTCAAACTTCAAATCAATGATTGCCCTGCGAACGGGAATCCCGTTCGCAGGGCAAAATGCGTCTCGCGACGCCGTGCCGAAGCTTAACGCTTCATGTTGATCAGTTCTTGCAGCATCTCATCGGACACCGTGACCATGCGCGTGTTGGCCTGGAAGCCGCGCTCCGTGATGATCATTTCCGTGAATTCCCGCGAGAGATCCACGTTGGACATCTCGAGCGCGCCCGCCATCAGCGTACCCGTGCCGGAGCGCCCCGGCACGTAGGCCTTGGGCTCGCCGGAGTTGATCGTTTCGAGATAGTAATCCTCGCCCGCTTGGCTCAGGCCGTCCTGGTTGTAGAACGTGACGACGGCGACCTGGCCGAGCTTAACGGGCGCGCTCGTGCCGGGGCCGACGTTGCCGACCGTGAAGTTCTGCACCTCATCGTCGCGCAGGGCTCCGAAGGTGGCGGGATCGACGCTGAACGTGATGTCTCCCATCGAAATGGAAGCCGTCGTTCCGGACGAGGGCGGCAGAGATACGGTCGCCGCGGGGAAATCCACGCGGTTGCCGCTTTTCTCGTAAGCGTGACCCGTCACGACCATCTGCGACGCGACGGCCGATCCGAGGTTGACCGTAATCTCCTGCGCATCCGAGACCACGATCCTGTCGCTTATGTCGGCCGCGTTGAGCGGCGGCGTGGATCCGCTTTCGTTGCTGATGTTGACGACGACGCTCGCTCCTACCCCAATATTGGTGGCGTCTCCGGTAAAAGTGATTGTTTCGGGAGTGCTGGTATAGGGGGGACCCGCGCCCAAAGCCGTCGGCAAATTCGCGGCGGTGAGCTTCATCGTAACCGGCTTTCCGTCCTTGTCGGTTCCCGTAAGCGTGTACGTGGCCGTCGCGCCCGTCTTCACGACGCTCAATGCCATCTTGCCGATCAGATTGGCGTTCGAACTCACAACGATTGCGGCATCCGGCACCTGCGTGCCGGCGAGACCCGAAACCGCCGCGCTGTTGTAAGTGGCGGGTACGAATTCGGTGGTGGCCGCGGTGTCCCTCTTTATGGTCAG
This sequence comes from Eubacteriales Family XIII. Incertae Sedis bacterium, assembly GCA_031276515.1. Lineage (GTDB taxonomy): Bacteria > Bacillota > Clostridia > Peptostreptococcales > Anaerovoracaceae > JAITLA01. Next base: position 8,588 of record JAISMX010000110.1, read on the forward strand.
CACGACCTCGCCGCTGTAAAGCGAATCGGTTTTGATGGCCTGCGCGCCGGCCATCCAGCCCGTGTTCGGCGCCGGCGTGAAGGCCGGCGGGCCGGGTTTCATCGCGACCACCTCGCCGTTTGTGGATATCTCGATCCCCGTGTATTCGACCTTGGGATCGAGCTTGATCGGCACCATGCTCTGCACGTTGGCCTTGCCGTCCTTGTCGAGCTTGGGCTTTCCCGTCTCGGGGTCGAGGGGCAGACCGAGCACCATGTTGCCGTTGCGGTCGACGAGGTTGCCCGCACTGTCTATGGACAGCACGCCGGCCCGCGTGTACTTGGCGAGGCCGTCCGCGGTCTTCACCGCGATGAAGCCGTCGCCGTTGATGTAGACGTCGAGCGGCCTGTTCGTCGAGGCCGCCCC
>JAISMX010000163.1 GCA_031276515.1 Eubacteriales Family XIII. Incertae Sedis bacterium
GGTTTCGGCAAAATCGGGAATGAGCCTTTCCAAACTGTGGGCGTAGAGCCGTCCGCCCGTCATATTCTTGGCGCCGCAGGCGGTTCCGCGCTCTATGACCGCCGTTTCAAGGCCCGCCCGCGCCAGCGTGTAAGCCGCCGCCGAACCGGCCAAACCGCCGCCGACGACGATGGCGTCGAATTTTTCGTCGCTCATGCCGCACTCCCTTCATCTATGGGGGTTTAAACCTTCGATTTCCGCAAACGCATATCCCAAAATCGGGAACATGGGGCGGATTGAGAACAGTATAAACCGTGGAGTAAGACAAAGGTCAATGCCAAAGAAAACAATTTTTTTGCCTTGGTCGCGGCGGCGGTCGCGCTCAAGGCAAAAAGATGCGCCATATTGCTTTCATCGTAAAATGGATACGCGCGTCAATAAAGCTTTTTCATTCCACCGGCAGCCACGCCTCGAAATATCCCGCGAAATCCCCGGCCTCCGGCACGCTCGCGAGCAGGATGCCCGAAGCGTCGCCGCAGACGGTCATCTCCTTGTCCTTGGCGTAATCGACCATGTAGCGCAGATGGCGCGGGGAGAAGTTGCCCTTTCCGACGTTCTTGAACACGGAGCGGACGCACAGGACCGACGGCCTGTGCTCGATCGGAGGCGCTACCTTCACGTTCAGCTTTTCCGCGTAATGCGACGAAAGCTCCAGACCCCAGCGGTAATCGCGGCCGTCGTCGCGCGTCAGATCGTCCGCGGAGATCTCAAAATAGCGATGCGTGAAGGGCATGAAGCTCAGCCATTCGCGCGACAGGCGGTTCAGTTTGGGTGAGTTCGCGAAATCCTCCGTGTAGCGGTTGAAGTACAGGATGTGTTCGGGACACATCGCGAGCTCGCAGCGGCCGAGCAGCCCTTCGATGCGGGCGAGCTCCGCGCGCTGGTGCTCGGAGCGCTCCAGCAGGAGCTCGTTGCGGCGAATGGCGGCGCGGTACTCCTCCTCCTTCCCGCGAAACATGTCGCTGATGTCGTGATACGACTCCATCTTGAAGATGTCCGCGACCTGCTCCAGCGAAAAATCATAGGCGCGATACCAGATGCAATCCAAGAGAAAGTTGACGTCCCAAAAGTCATAGTAGCGGTAATCGTTTTCCGCGCCCTTCACGGGCTTGACGATTCCGCGCTTTTCGTAATACCGCAGGGTATCCCGCGTGACTCCCAAAATTTCCGCGATTTCTCCGATTTTGTACAGCATGGTTTCCCTTTTTGTGGTATCATTTTGTTATGACGGATTACAAGCGAATGACCTTCAAAAATGCCGCGGGACTCGCGGCGCCGCACACATGGGCCGCCTCCGTGTTCCCCGTCCTCCTTGGAAGCCTGCTGAGCGTCGCCTTGGCGGGACGATTCGACGCGCTCGTGTTCTTGCCGCTTCTCGGCGCGGCCGTGCTGCTGCAAGCGTCCGTAAACACGCTCAACGATTATTATGATTTTGTCAAAGGCGTCGACCTGAAAGAAAATTCCGACGAACCGGACGACGCGGTGCTGATCCACAACCGCATCAACCCGAGGCACGCGCTGCTTCTGGGTGTTTTTTACATGGGGGCGGCGGCGCTTCTCGGCATATATCCCATATACCGGGGCGGCCTTTGCACATTCTTGCTCGGCGCCGCCGGCTGTCTCGTCGTCGTCGCGTATTCCGCGGGAAAGCGCCCCATTTCATACCTGCCCCTCGGAGAACTCGTCTCGGGCGGCGTCATGGGCGGACTGATCCCCGCGGCGGCCTTTTCCGCGCTCGCCGGCCGCGTGGACCCGCGCGTGTTTTCCTTGTCCCTGCCGCTCATCGTGGGCATCGGACTGATCATGATGACGAACAACACCTGCGACATCGAGCGGGACGAGCGAGCGGGCCGCAAAACCCTGCCCGCGCTGCTCGGAAGGACGCGCGCGCGGCGCCTTTACAGACTGCTCGCGGCTCTCTGGCTTGTTTCCATACTCGCGCCGGCGGCCCTCCGCTTCCCGAAGGGCGCGCTCGCGACCTGCGCGATCCTGGCGCTTGCAAGCCCCGCGCTGCTGCGGCTCTTTCGCGCGCCGCTCGTTCCCGCGCTGCGCGGCCCGTGCATGCGAGCCGTCATGCGCGCCATGATTTGGACGAGCTGCGCGTATTTGGCGGGGATCGCGGCGCACATCGCGCTCTCGTGACGCGCCCCGCCTCGGCCGAGGATCACAGATACGTGCGCAGCTTATCCAGCACGTCGCCGAGGTCTATGGGCTTGCCGATGTGCGCGTTCATGCCCGCTTCGAGGCAGCGCTCGATGTCCTCGCGGAACACGTTGGCGGTCATGGCCACGATGGGGATGCTTTTGGCCCGGGGCGCGTCCATGGCGCGTATCGCGCGCGCGGCGCTGAAGCCGTCCATCTCCGGCATGTGAATATCCATGAATATGAGGTCGTAGCGCGAAGGATCTGCCGCGAAAGCCCGCACGGCCTCCGCGCCGTTTTCGGCCGTGTCTATCTCAATGCCGGTGTCCGCAAGGAGGGCGGACACGATTTCGCGGTTGATTTCTATGTCCTCGGCGACGAGAATGCGGCGGCCCGCGAACGCGTCGGCGCCGGGCGCTTCCTCGGCGCGTTCCGGCGCTTCGAGCGGCTCCGGCGAATCGGACGAATCGGACGCGGTCCGCGTTCCGCGCTTCGCCGCGATGTCGAATACGAAGCGGGAGCCCTTGCCCACCTCGCTCTCGACGCGAACCTCGCCGCCAAGCATTTCGACGATGCGCTTTGAGATCGCGAGACCGAGGCCGGTGCCGCCGTATTTTCTGGAAATGCTGCCGTCCGCCTGCTCGAAAGAACGGAACAGCTTCTCTCTGTTTTCCTCCGAAATTCCTATGCCGGTATCGGCGACGGCGAATTCGAGCCGGCAATTCCCCTCCGCGTCCTCGCCCGCAAAGCGAACCGACAGCGAGATCGAGCCTCCGTCCGGCGTGAATTTGACGGCGTTCGAGAGGAGATTGGTGAGCACCTGCGCCAATCGCTGCTCATCCGAAACAAGGGTCTCGGGAACATCGTCTTCAACCGATACGCCAAAGGCGACGCGCTTCTCCTCGAGACGGAAGCCGAACACGTCGCTCACGCGGCGCAGCAGTTTTCTGAGATTGAATTCCGCATGGGATATCTCCAGCTTTCCGGCCTCTATCTTCGACATGTCGAGCACGTCGTTGATTACGCCAAGGAGATGTCCGGAAGCCTCGTCTATCTTGCTGAGACAATAATCCTTGCGTTCCGTTTCAACGGCGTTTCTGCCTATGTTCGTCATGCCTATGATGGCGTTCATGGGGGTGCGCATCTCGTGGGACATGCGCGACAGGAATTCGCTTTTCGCCCTGCTGGCGCGTTCCGCCTCCCGCAGCGCCTCCTCGCGTTCCCGCTTCAAGCGGATGTTGTCCGTGATATCGCGGCCGATAAAGCCCAGGCCGTCGCTTTTGTCGCCGATTGAGAAGATTGAAACCTGCGCCACGCGTATCGCGCCGCCCTTCACGTGTATGTCCAGATTGTATTCGCGCCTGCTTCCCGCTTCTAAAATCTCCCGATATTCCCTTTTCAACCTCGCAAAGGTATCGCTGTCGAGCAGCAGACCCACACCGCCCTTCAGCAGCTCTTTTTCGCTGTAGCCCGTCATGACGGAACCCGCTTCGTTGACGTATTCGAGCATGCCGGCGCTGTTGATGCAGCCTATGAACTGCGGCGAATTTTTCACGATGGAGGACATGTGCGTCAGCCTCCGCTCCATGAGACTGCGATGGGCGGCGGCGGATATGAGCTTGCCGATCAGAGCGATCAGACGGCGTTCCTCATCCGTCCACACGCGCGGCCGCAGGCATTCCTCAACGCTGATTAACCCCCAATATTTTCCATTTGCATACGAAGGCGCCCAGATGAATGCCCTGACATCGACGGTGTCCAGAATGCGATATTTGGGATCGCTCTGCGTATCGCTGCAGCATACCGTGGGAATCTCGCCCGTCGGCGCTTCGCGCGGAAAGCTCGAAAAGATCAATTCGTTCAGGCCGGCGACGGCCGGCGCGGTTTCGATGCATGCTTCGCCGCACCAGAAAAAAGCCGCGTGGCTGAGCTCCGAATCGCTTTCCGGCCTTGAGACGAGTATGCGCGTAACGCCCATAAATTCGCCGACCATGCGCAGAGCGTCCTTCACAAGCTCGGCGATGTCGTCCGCGGAAACGAATTTCTCCGCGATCGCCAGCATGAGCTCCTGCTGCGCGAGACGCCGTTGCAGAGCTTCTTTTGATGCGTGCATTTTGTTGTCGTCGATTGTAATCCCCATGTCCCCTCCATGGGCAACCCCGCATATTCGCAAAATCAATAAATGCGCGTGACCGTGAAATTGTTGTCCTCCAGCAGATCGAGTATCCGGCTGATGTGATCCGGCCCGTTGGTCTCGACCGTCACCTCCAGCGCAACCTTGTTCGAGTAGCGGTCGATGGCCTTGAACTGATTGTGCTCCAACCCTATGACATTCGCATTGAGCTCCGACAAAAGGCCCGCGACCTTCAAGAGCTGTCCCGGCCGGTCGGGAAGATCGACGGAAAAGCACAGGATGCGGCCTCTGCTGACCATTCCCTGATTGATAATGGAAGAAATCGTCACCATGTCGATGTTGCCGCCGCTCATGAAGCAGACGACGTTCCTGCCCGGCTTCGCTCGCTTTCTGAGCGCCGCCAGAGAGACCACTCCCGCCGCCTCGGCGATCAGCTTGTGCTTTTCGAGCGTCAGCAGCACGGCCTCCATGATCTCCTTCTCGCTGACGGTCACGATGTCGTCGACGTACTGCCGCACGATGGCAAAGGTCAGGTCGCCCGGCTGTTTGACGGCGACGCCTTCGGCGCAGGTCTTCACGCCGGCGAGCCGCGTGACGCGGCCCTCGTCGACGGAGATCTTCATCGACATCGCGCCGACGGGAACGACGCCCGTGACGCGGACCTTGGGATTCAGGGCCTTCACGATGAGCGCGAT
>JAISMX010000063.1 GCA_031276515.1 Eubacteriales Family XIII. Incertae Sedis bacterium
CGCTACGGCACGGAAATGGACATCGTCGTCAGGGACGGCGAAGGGAACGCGTATTACGTTTACGCAACCGTTGGCGGCGCCAAAGATCATACCTATCCGAACGGCGTATACGGGACGAACGTCTCCTTTTCCGATCCGGCGGTCGGAGCGGAAGAGACGCCGAGCGGCTCGGTGGTGGAATTTATGGGCGCGAGCAGTGTCAGGGATTTGCGAGGATATGAAATCGTTAAACTCATCGTATACGATTAACGCCGTGGAGGATGCGCAAAATGAAACTCATACCGATGTTGTTTTTTCTTGTTGTAACGGCGTCCGTCTTGGCCGGATGCGAGGACGCGCGATTTCCGAGCACGGGGAACGTTCGCGCCGACGCGGAAGAAAAAGCGGCCGCGAACGCGGCCGACGAATATGAGGCCGCAATGTTCGCATACAGGGATTTTTTGCTTGGCGAACTCCTCGCCGCCGGCACCGACGGCGGCGCCGCGATAAACATAGATGACATATTTTACGCGCCGTACAGACAGGACGCGAAATTCGTCTTGTTCGACGTCAACGGAGACGAATTGCCCGAGTTGCACCTGCGCACTCCCGTCGCCCACATGGTTTTGTCTCATTCGGACAACAAACTCTCGTTATGGTACGAGGGTTCGTCCTATGACAGACTTATGGACAACGGGGCGATCCTGTACCACAAAAGCGATGTTGCGCCCGCGCGCGAGATTTATGTTTACAGAGAGTTTGGCAAATACGGGGAATTGCTGCCCGAAATCTATTTTGAAAAGTTGGACGGCGACGACGACGGGAATTACGACACGTATAAGCACGGGGACGAGATCATCACGGAAAAGGAATGGGAGGAGAGGACAGCCCTGCGCTTTTGGGGTTCGGACGCCGTTATGTGGATGGCTTATTCCGCATGGGTCATGGCGTGCTTGTAGCGGGCTTTGTTTCGAATATAGAATTTTACAATCAACTTCGACAAATTGTGGAAGATGAATGAATTGCAGAGGGGTTCAACGAAGATTACAAACCAAATGAATACGGTTCGGAATTAGAAGATTTGTTGATAAAACAGGGAGATTATTCATGAAAACAGCTTCAAACAAAGGTATCCTTCTCTAATGATGTTTGCGATTTTTGCGGCGCTTATGGCGCTTCCTGTATTCGTTGCTTATTTGATTAAGGATGCAACTACCGCGTATTTAATGACAATGTTCTTGGTTCCCGTGTGGTACGCAGTGGCCGGCTCCATATTCGCCATAAAAGAAAACCTGCCCGTGATCGCCGTAACGCTGATTTCTTTCATTGGAAACATGGTATACATCAACATGCCGGATGGATGGGATAATTTCGTTGACCTGTTTTTCAAAGGCGAGGTGAACGACTCCACATTTGCATTAAAATGGATACTAATAATCACCAACGGAATTATGCTGCTCATCTACCTGATCCTCCTGCATCTTGGATTGGGTGCGCGAACCGAGGACGAATGGCTGGACTTTGTGAAAACAAAAGAAATGCAAGGTCTCAAAATTGGAATGACCTTCGAAGAATGGAAGGCATCGAAGAGGAGCGGAGCATGAGAGAGTCCGGTGTCCCGCTTCCGTCAACTTCTGTATTTTTCAAAAAGTTTATGCCCGAAAATGTAAGCGGAGGCATGAATTGAAAAAATTGTCGAGTATCGCGGTTTTGACATTGTTATCGGTTCTCGTTTTATTTACGGCAATCAATTTGCGCCACAACGCGCAGCCTTTAAAGTACGCAATCGGCGAATTGCCCGACGATTCACGTGATTACATCATCGTCAAATGCGTCGCTTTCACCGATGCTTGGTGGATGGCTATTGGAGACAGCGACAATCCAAAATATGATTACGATGACGAGCGTTTGATCGCGTTTACGGGGAAATCTCTACCCTCCTTTGTGTCCGATGTGGAGATGGCGGACAACCTCTTTGTTTGCTATGGCAATTATTTGGGGACCGTTGAAAATTTGGCGGGGGCGGTTTACGCATTCGAAATGCAAGATTGGGATATTTTAGCTCCAATAAAAAGATTGTCCGGAAGTTCCGGCGGAGATCCGTTTTGGGAATGGCCATCCGAAATCATTTACGACTTGACGGCTCCCGCACAGTACCTGACTGCACTTGATTTTTCATCAATATCAATAGGAGAATCCTTCAATCAAACAATTTATTTAAAAGCGTCTATTCGGGACAATGTGGAAAATCCCCGACGGATATTGACGATTGCGGAGCAATACGCAAAATCGTACAGAAGCGACGCATATTTTATAGGCGCGAAGTATGACTATAACGCCGATTTGCGTCTTACGTACGCGGAATACGTATTCTTAAGCCGGGAAGATCCGATGGGCAGTATCAGGATCAATGCGAACATGGATTCCGGGATAATGGATAAAATGTCCTTTTTATGCCTTTATGACTACTTGCTAATTGAAGCAATCGATAAAAACGAGCACTTGAATTCCACCTATCGGATCACGTCCGAACTTCAAAAAATACGAACGGACGAGATTCTAAATGGCACACGCAACGATGGATACAGCGTTTGGTTTCTTGGCAAGAATGTGAAGATTCTATCGCATGAGCAAGGGAGTATTTGGTAAATGGTCGTGAAGCAGGTTGTATTGATTGCGCTTGGCTGTATTCTTGGAATAATACTGTCAATTTTCGCATTTGTTGCAATAGATCGATTTTTTTCAACAGATAAAATGGAATATCTCATCACAGAGTCTTTATCGCCGAGCGGCCTTCATAGTATAAAAATATTCGGCAAAGGTAAACCCACATGGCCATATGGCGGACATGCAGTCTGTTTGGAATTTGACGGCAATGAAAACAAAATACTGACTACGATCGCAAACGATGGCGTCGAATTGACAGACCCCGTCATCAAATGGGAAGAAGACGAAGCCATTGTCGTTTTAAAAGGATCCGAACAGAAAGATTTTGTGTACCGAGTATCATTTGAAAACGATGATATTGGCATTGTGATTCTCAATGATTTGTTGGCTGGAGAATGATGATAAGTAAAGTATTGCTGTATCGGGATCACCTTCGAAAAATGGAAGGCATCGAAGAGGCGCGGAATATGAGAAAACTCGACACCCCGCGCATCCGGCCGGCGATTTCGTTCAAATCATTCGGCGCGCCAACCTCCGAAACGGAAACGACCGCGGACGGAAACCGCATATTGGCGGCTATAACTATTGGCACCCCGAGGTTGTCATTGGCTGATCGGGCAAAACTGCGCGTGGATATCGATAAGTCTGTTGGGAGAAAGCGCGGACGATGAAACGTCAAAAAAAAATAGACGATTATTTGTGGACTACTGAATATTTCTTAAATGGGGAATTGAAGAGTTATCGGCTTATACGACCAAATATTGACGTTGAAGAAATCATTCCTCGGCTTTTAAGCGATTTCGAGACAAAAAAATTAATGGCATCCCCATGAAGCCGCAACCATGGCCGAGCACCAATTTTAGGGCGTGGATATGTTTTGCACAATACGCATTATACAGAGGAAGGCGTCTCAAATGCAAATGTTTGTTTTTTTAATTTTAATGGCGGTTCCGATTCCAATCAGCTGCTTGGCTCATTATTGGTCTTTCTATGAGGTATATATCGTGGTATTGGCCCTGACACCCATATGCTACGCGATGATAGGCTCCATGTACGCCACAAGAAAAGGCATGCCGGTGATTGTGGCAATATTGTTTTCTTTTGTCGGAAATCTGATATGCATCAACGCGCCTGATGGATGGCATTATTTTGTCGGAATGTTTTTCAAAGGAGAAGCGAATGATTCGACATACACCTTGGGATGGATAATGCTGGGCACCAACGTCATTATGTTGCTCTCCTACCTCGTCCTCCTGCCCGCCGGATTCACTATGCGAAGCGAAGAGGAATGGGCGCGGTTGGTGGAGGAAAGCGAGAAGACGGGCGTCAAAATCGGAATGACCTTCGAAGAATGGAAGGAATCGAAGAGGAGCGGAGTATGAGAAAGTCCGACGCAATGCGCATATGGCTGACGCGTTCATTCAAACCATTTTTGTTTTTGGGCGAGGCCGACGAAGAGCTGCGCTTCCGAGACGTCAAAAAGCTTGGCCTCTACATACACGTGCCGTTCTGCGAAACGATATGCGGATTCTGTCCGTATTGCAAATGCCCCTATGACCGTGAAAAAGCGGACAGATACATCGACGCGCTGCTCCTCGAAACGGAGATGGTCGCGGGACGCGGAGAAGGACGCGCGGAGGCGACAAGCCTTTACTTCGGCGGCGGCTCTCCGGCCCTTGCGCACGGGCGCATGGCCGAGATCATTGAGGCCGTGCGCAAGCGCTTTCGCATAACGGAAGGCATAGGCGTGGAACTGCACCCGCGTGAAGTCAACGAAGAAATTTTGTCCTCGCTGAAACGGGCGGGCGTGTCGAAAATCAGCGTGGGCATGCAGTCGTTTCATGAAGGCTGCCTGAGTTTCCTCGGCCGCCCCTCGCACGATATTCCGGCGATGCGGGCGGCGCTTGAGAAAACACCCTTTGAAACGGTCTCCATCGACCTCATATTCGCGATGCCCGGGCAGACTTTCGAAACGCTGAAACGCGACGTCGACACGGCGTTCGCCATCGGCGCCAATCACGTCGCCCTGTATCCGTTCATCGATTTTTCGTTTGCGGACAAACACGCCGCCCCCGTGGCCGGCAGGGAGAAGAAAGCGCTGCTTTACCGCATTGTGGAATATTGCGAAAGCAGAGGTTGTCACAGGACGTCGATATGGACGTTCTCCCGCGACGGCGGGGTTTATTCATCCATGACCAGAGACAACTTTCTGGGCTTCGGCTGCTCCGCCACGAGTTTGCTCATGGACCGGTTCAAGATCAACACGTTCTCGGTGGACGAATACATCAAACGCTGCGAGAGCGGGCGGCTTCCGACGTCGCTCACGCTGCGCTTCACGCGGAGACAGCGCATGGTGTATTATCTTTTCTGGACGGCTTACGGCACGCGGATAGACCCGCGCGGATTTGAGACTTTTTTCGGCGTCCCTTTGGAAAAAGAGTACGGTTTTGAGATGCTTTTGGCGAGAGCGGCGGGCCTGATCGAACGCAAGAACGGCATTTACGAACTCACGCGCAGGGGCGTGTACTATTATCACTATTTCGAGCAATTTTACACCCTCGCGTACATCGACAAGATGTGGGGGATCATGCGGGAGACCCCATTCCCCGAAAGGATAACGCTTTGATGGGGATACTCTCCTCTCCGGAAAACCGCCCGCATGGGAGGGAGAACTTCCGGGCCTCCGTCCGGCTGAAGTTCACCGTGATGGGTACCCGTTCACAAACTCCGGGCATAAACAAAAATGGCGCGGCGTTTGAGTGCTTACCGCTACGTTTCTCGATTTGACGCGTGCGCGGGCTTCAAGTTGCCTATCTTCAAGCTCCGCTCGCGCAATATGCCCTCGATGTCCTCGAGCGGGATATCGCGCTGCGCCATCAGGACGAGCAGGTGATAGAGCAGGTCGCAGATTTCGTTTTCGAGGTCGGCGCGCGCCTGCGCGGACTCGCTTTGCGCGGGGCCGGCGGCGTATTTGCTCCGCTCGAAAGCCATTTCCCATTGCTTGGCCGCAGCCTCGAACTCCTCGGCCGCCGCGTGATTCTTGGCCGCTATGATCGTCTCGGCGCATTCCTCGCCGCATTTTTTCAATATCTTGTCCAGACCTTCTCTGAACAGGTAGCAGGTGTAAGACCCCTCCGCCGGCGTTCGCTTGCGCGAGAGTACGACTTCGTAGAGTTCCTTCAGCACATCACTCATTGATCTCCTCCTCCATACAGCAAGCCGGTTCGATAGAAGCAGGTTTTGTTTCCCGTGTGGCAGGCCGCGCCCGTCTGCTCCACGACGATGAGCAGCGCGTCGTCGTCGCAGTCCGGCGTCACGGATACGACGCGCTGGACGTGACCGGAGGTCTCGCCCTTGTTCCAGAGCGCGCCGCGCGAACGGCTGTAAAACCACGTGAAACCCGTTTCCAGCGTCTTGGCGAGACTTTCCTCGTTCATATAGGCCAGCATCAGCACCTCGCCCGTCCCGCGCTGCTGCACGATGGCCGGGATAAGTTCCGATTTTTTGAAATATATATCAATATCGGATTTAATTCTATTATTTTCCAATTGGCGTCTCCTTCCCGGTGCGGGACGTTCCGGCCCAAAGGCCCCGCGCGCTCACAACAAGCGCACGGGGATGCCGGCCCGCGCCAATTCGGTTTTCACGTCCATGACGGAAAGCTCCCCGTAATGGAATATCGACGCGGCCAGCGCCGCGTCCGCGTCCGTTTCGCGAAAAACCTCGGTGAAATCGGAAATCTTCCCGCCGCCGCCCGACGCGATGACGGGGATGCGCACGGCGGCGCAGATCGCGTTCAGCATGGCGAGGTCGAAGCCGTTCTTCGTTCCGTCCGTATCCATGGAGGTCAGAAGGATTTCGCCCGCGCCGCGCCTTTCGGCTTCCCGCGCCCATTCCGCCGCGTCCAGGCCCGTGTCTATCCTGCCGCCGTGTATATGCACGCGATAGCGGCCCGCGCCGTCGCCTTTCGCGTCTATCGCCACGACGACGCACTGGCTGCCGAATTGTGCGGCCGCCTCGGAGATCAGCTCCGGATTCTTGATCGCGGCCGAATTCACCGACACCTTATCCGCGCCCGCGCGCAGCAGCGCGCGAAAATCCTCGACGCCGCGAATGCCGCCGCCCACCGTCAGCGGAACGAATACGTGCTTCGCGGTTTTGCGCACCACCTCCGCCATGGTGCCGCGCCCCTCGTGCGTGGCCGTTATGTCGAGGAACACGATCTCGTCCGCGCCCTGCGCGTCGTAGGCTATCGCGCACTCGGCGGGATCGCCGACCTCCTTGATGTCGACGAAGTTGATTCCTTTGACGACCTTGCCGTCGCGCACGTCGAGGCAGGGTATGATTCGTTTTGCGAGCATCCGCGTTGTCTCCTTGTCTCGCCGCTTGTTTGGTTTATTTATTTAAAATCGACACTACGCAAGCGCAATGGCAATCGCCTCGGCGAGCGACAGCGTCCCCTTATACAGCGCCTTGCCGAGGATGGCGCCGTACAGGCCCATCTCGGCGAGCCGCCGCACATCCTCTATGGTCGTGACGCCGCCGCTGGCGACGATATCGCAGGACACGGCCTCTTGCAGGGCCGCGAGCTGCTCGAAATTCGGGCCCGCGAGCGCGCCGTCCTTTGAAATGTCGGTAAATACGATCGTGCGCACCCCCATGGCTTCCATGCGCTTGGCGAAGGCGATGTAATCCGTTCCGCCGTCCGTCAGCCAGCCTTCGGCGCGCACCCGGCCGTCCATCGCGTCGATGCCGACCGCCACGCGCTCGCCGTGCTTTTGTACGGCCGCGCGCAGAAAATCCGGGTCTTGCAGCGCCGCGGAGCCCAAGATCACGCGGCTTATGCCGCGTTCGAGATAATAGTCGGCGGACGCCATATCCCGAATGCCGCCGCCCAGCTCGACCTCGAGGCCGCTTTCGCGCGCCACCCGCGTGAACAACGGCGCGTTGACGCGTCTGCCCGCGACGGCGCCGTCCAAATCCACCATGTGCAGCCACCGCGCGCCCGCCGCGCGAAAGGCCAGCGCCGTCTCGAGCGCGTCGTCCGCGACCCGCTCCGCCGTGTCAAAATCGCCGCGCGTGAGGCGCACGCACTTGCCGTCCTTTATATCGATCGCGGGAAAGATCAGCATGAAAAACCTCCGCCGGCGCGGGGGCCGGCATATCTGGATATATATTCTTTAATTATGTAAATCATTCAAATATATTAATCAAAACTACTCAAACGCCGCGATATTTTTGTTCAGATCGGGTTCTGCCGGCACATTTGGCTCCCGGAGCGTACTCGAAGCTACGTGAGGAAGGCAATATGGGCCGGCAGGTTCCGAGATGGGCAAAAATTGCGTGGGGTTTGAGTAGTTACCCTTCCCCCATCATTCCAATTCGCAGAAATTCCGCAATACCCCAAGCCCCACCGCTCCGCTCTTCTCCGGGTGAAACTGGCAGCCGAACACATTGCCGCGAAACACGAGACCCGGAACGAGATCGCCGTATTCGGCGTAGAGCGCGATGTGGCGCATGTCCGTGACGGCCTTGTAGGAATGCACGAAATAGAGCCTGTCGCCTTCCTTGACGCCTCGGGAGAGCGGGCAGGAGGCGGCGCGCTTCACGTCGCTCCAGCCGATGTGCGGTATCTTGAGCCCCGGGGCTTCGATCAGATCCACGCGCCCCGCTATGAGGCCGAGACCGCGCGTTTTTTCAAATTCAAAGCCCCAATCGAACAGCAGCTGCATGCCGAGGCAGATGCCGAGCAAGGGCTTGCGCTCCGCCTCGCGCGCGATGACCTCCGAAAGCCCCGCCGCCTCGAGCTTGCGCATGGCGTCCGGAAAAGCGCCGACGCCCGGCAATATCAGCTTGTCCGCGCGCGAAAGCGCCGCGCGTTCCGACGTTATCGCGCTCTCAAAGCCGAGGAAATCCAACGCGTTTTTCACGCTGAACAGATTGCCCGCGCCGTAATCGACAATCGCGATCATCTACAAGCTGCCTTTCGTCGAAAGCGCATCGCCGCCCGTGCGCCGCACGGCCTCTTTCAGCGCGTGCGCGAAGGCTTTGAATGCCGCCTCGCACTTGTGGTGATCGTTTTCGCCATAGTATATGTTGATGTGCAAGGCCAGCCCGGCGTTGGACGCGAAAGCGCGGAAAAACTCCTTCACGAGCTGCGTGTCCATGCCGCCTATGGCGGGGCTTTCGAACGCGCCGTTGAACACCGCCGCGCCGCGCCCGCAGACGTCGATGGAGCACGCGGCCAACGCCTCGTCCATGGGAACGGTGAAGTTCCCGTAGCGGGCGATGCCCGTGCGCGGCACGGCGCGCGCGAACGCTTGTCCGAGCGCGATGCCCACGTCCTCGACCGTGTGATGCCCGTCCACGCCGAGGTCGCCCTCGCATTCGATCTCGAGGCCGAAGCCGCCGTGTACGGCGAAAGCCGTCAACATGTGATCAAAAAACCCGATTCCCGTCGAGACGGAAGGCTTCCCGCCTCCGTCCGGCGAAAAGAACGCGCGGATGTCCGTCTCCGCCGTGCTTCGCTTGATTTCACCGCTTCTCATGTCATTCTCGCTTTCTCGCCGCCGCGCCCTTGCGCCGCGACGCGTACCGATATCCGGCGCCCGTCATTCGAAACGCGCCCGGATCGCGTCCGCGTGGGCGCCGAACCCTTCCCTCTCCGCAAGCTCTATGATATCGTCCCGCGCCGCCGCCAAAGCCTCCCGCGTGTAGTGCGTGTAGCTCATGCGCTTCACGAAGTCGTACACGCCGAGCGGCGACGCGAAGCGCGCGGCGCCCCCGGTCGGCAGCACGTGGTTCGTGCCGGCGAAATAATCTCCGAGCGGCTCCGGCGCGTAGGGGCCGCAAAAGACGGAGCCTGCGTTCTCGATGCGCCCGAGATACGACATCGGGTCTTCCATCAGTATCTCGAGATGCTCGGGCGCTATGCGATTGGCGAGCGCGCACATCTCCTCCGCGCTTCGACACACGACGATGAGGCCGAAGTGATCGAGCGAAGCGCGCGCGATTTCCGCGCGCGCGAGTCCGCCGAGCCGGCGTTCGAGCTCGTCCGCCACCGCCGCCGCAAGCTCCGCGCTCGTGGTCAAAAGAAAGGCGGCGGCGTTTCTGTCGTGCTCGGCCTGGCTGAGCATGTCGGCCGCGATGTACGCGGCCCGCGCGCCGGCATCCGCCATCACCAATATTTCGCTCGGCCCGGCGATCATTTCGATATCCACCTTGCCGAACAGCAGCCTCTTTGCCGTCGCGACGAAAATATTGCCCGGGCCGACAATCTTATCCACGCGCGGTATGCTCTCCGTTCCGTACGCGAGAGCGGCGACGGCCTGCGCGCCCCCCGTCAGAAAGAGCCTGTCCACCCCCGCGACGCAGGCGGCGGCCAATATGTCGGGATTCGCCTCAAATCGCGCGTTCGCCCCCTCTCCTATCATCGAAGGCGGCGTGACCATGATGAGCTCCGAGACGCCCGCGAGCTTCGCGGGGATGCCGTTCATGAGCACGGTCGAAGGATAAGCCGCCGTGCCGCCGGGTACGTACAGCCCGACGCGCGCGAGTCCGCGCACGGTCTGCCCGAGCGTCACGCCCTTCTCCGCGATCTCGTAGCCTTCGCATATCTGATGCTCGTGATAGCGGCGGATGTTGTCCGCGGCGCGCTCGAGCGCGCCGCGAAACGCGGGCGTCGCCTCCGCCAGAGCCGCCGCGAGCGCGTCGCGTCCCACCTCCTGTTCGGCGGGGAAGCCTCCGTCGAAGCGCCGGCCGTACGCGCGGAGGGCGTCGTCGCCGTTCTCGCGAACGTCGCGTATGATGGCGCGAACGACTTCCTCCGTCTCGCGGTCGCGCGTCTCGGCGCGCGTCTCTATCCTCTCGATGACGGCGTATTCCTGCGCGCCGTCGGCATGTACGATGCGTATGCTCATTTCTCACATCACCCTTTGCAAATCCGCCGTCAGCGCGTCGATTTCCTTCTTCTTCAGCTTCATGCTCGCGACGTTCACGATCATGCGCGCCGATACCGGACGTATATCTTCGATGACGGCCAAGCCGTTCTCCCTAAGCGTGCCGCCGGTCTCCACGATGTCCACGATGCCGTCCGCGAGACCGAGCAGGGGCGCGAGCTCGACGGAGCCCTCTATGCGGATGATTTCGACATCCATGCCCTTGCTTTCAAACCACGACGACGCCACGTTCGGATACTTGGTGGCGATGCGCTTCGTGCCGAAGCCGCCGTAAAAATCCGCGTCCGCGCGCGCCGCCAGCGCAAAGCGGCATCTGCCGACGCCCAGATCCAAAATCTCGTAGTACACGCCGCCGCGCTCGGCAATGGTGTCCTTGCCGACGACGCCGACGTCGCAGACGCCGTGCTCCACATAGGTGATCACGTCCGCGGCCTTTGCGAGCACGACTTCCATGTTCGTCCCCAGTATGGGCAGCAGCAGACGGCGGCCCTTGCCGCGCAGAAGGCTGACGTCAAAGCCGGCGCGCGCAAGCATCGCCACGACCGCGTCCTCCAATCTGCCCTTCGTGAGCGCGATCCGCAGCCGCGCCGCGCCGGGCGGGGAAAGCTCCCGCGCGCCGGACGGCTCGCACGCGCCGACCACGGATTCCTCGGAATCGGACGCGGCGGACGAGCGCTTCAAGCGCCCTTCGGCCAGCGCGTCGACGTGGAGGGCGAAGCCCGTGGCCGGCAAATCCTCGCCAAAATCCTTAAAAAGCCCGTCGTAACGCCCGCCGAACAGCACAGCTTCCCCGGAGAAATCCGTATATCCCTTGAACACCAAGGAGCTGTAATATTCGGCTTGATTCACCAATCCAAAGTCTATCATAACTCGGTCGCCGAGGTCAAGACCCCGCAATATCCCGTATACGCGCTCCAGATACGCGAGCATGGAGGGCAGCACGGGATCGCGCCCCCGAAACAGCGCGCGCGCCTCCTCCAGCGCCTCGTGGCCGCCGAACAGCCTCGGCAGCGCGCGCAGCATATCCGCCACGTCGGTCTGCGGCGCCCCCTCGAGCACGTCGCTGAGGGCCGCGTAATTCTTCGCCGCGATGTGTCCGTGTATGCGCTCCTTTTCTCCGGGATCGGCTTCAAGCAGCGATATCAGCCGGTTGAACACGCCGACGTGTCCGAGTTCGATGCGAAACGGCGAAGGCGAGCAGGCGTCCAAGGCCTCCGCGGCCGCGGTCAGAATTTCCACGTCGGATTCGAACGAAGAATCGCCGATCAGCTCCACGCCCATCTGCATGATTTCGGCGCGCTTTCCGCGCAGCTCCGGCTGCCGGCGAAAGACCTGCTGCGCGTAGTAGATGCGTATCGGCAACGCGCTGCCCTTCAACTTCGTGGCCGTCATGCGCGCGATGGGGATGGTCGAATCCGGCCGCACGGCCATCAGCCGGCCTCGGTCGTCGGTCAGCTTGTACATGCTCTCCGGCCGGTAATAGGCGGCCTTGCTCGAAAACACGTCATAAAACTCGAGACCGGGGGTTCTGACCTCGCGATAGCCCCTTTTTTCGAAAATGCCGCGCAGCAGCCCGATCACGGCGTTTTGCGCCTCGCATTCCAAAAATAACAGATCGCCCGTCCCTTCGGGCGTGATTTTGCCGTTGCGCATCATGCGATCTCCATTTCAAAAATCG
>JAISMX010000011.1 GCA_031276515.1 Eubacteriales Family XIII. Incertae Sedis bacterium
ATTCCGTTGATCTCCATGTAATCTTTTTCGACTGCGGCTATCTCCGCATCATCTTCCGCTATTAAAATACGTTTCACGCTTACTCCTCCGCTTCCATCGGCAATTCAATGATCATGGCCAATCCGCCAGAATTTTCCGCCGTTATGCGCCCTCCGTGTGCGGCGACAATCTTTTTTGCTATTGACAGCCCAAGACCGCTTCCGCTCGAGAGATTGCTTCTCGCTTCGTCGCCCCTGTAAAAAAGGTCAAACAAGCGGGAAAGCCGGTGTTCGGACACACCGCACCCATTATCTTGTATTCGCAAAATGATCGTATTGTTTCTCTGATACAAACAAATGTCTACGCGAATCTCCCGCCCTTGATTGTGTTTCACGCTGTTTTCCAAAATATTGCATATTACCCTTTTCATTTGTTCCCCGTCGAGCAAGACCCTCCGGGTTTGGCAAGCGCTGTCCAAAGTTATTGAAGTGTGTTTATCCAACAAATCATATTCCAAAGAATCCAACAATGCAACGATATAGTCATGGATGGATACAGGCTTGAAACAAAACGGAAAGCTGTCGGTTTCCATTTGCGAGAATACAAACAATTGGTCGCTTAGTTTTTCCATATCACAGGTTTTGCGATATATAATATCCAAATACGCATCCTCTTTCCCCTTGCTTTTGGCAACGCCGTCCCGCAAACCCTTTACATAACTCTTAATTGATGTGAGGGGCGTGCGCAAATCATGAGAAATGCCGGCAATCAATTCTTTCTGATTTTGTTCGTCTTTTTGCCTTTGATTTACCATGTCAAGCAATCGGGCGGCCATTTCGTTAAAATCCGAACAAACGGCGTCAAATTCGTCATTGTTTTGATATTCAATCCGATATGTCAAATCACCGTCGCGAATATGGCGTACCCCGTTTGCCAATGTTTCTATCGGGGACATGATGCTTCGGAATATGCGTCGGGTCAATGTGAGATTGGTTATATACACAACGACAATTAACAAAATTACGGCAAGCAGAGATACAAGGTAATTGTCATCCCACGGATCGGAATTGTTGGGTATGCTCGTTCTGTCAGAAAACACGACCAAATAACCTTGCGAATCCGATCGATAAACAACGGCTTCATCCATGAATTGATAATCTTTGTATTTTTGCAAAAATTTTTCGCCTTCTGTTTCGTCAACATATGTTACCTTATTTTCCTCAAAAGCGTCGTATTGAGCATTTGTTGCATTCAAGAAAATGAACATTGCCATTTCACTCATCACGAACGTAAGAATTATTGGCAAGACAAGCATTATAATATTGGAAATCGATAAACGTCGCTTTATTGTCAAAGTGATCACCACCCCTTATAATACTGTACTCCACTATGGTTAATTGCGAGGAAACGGAGGATAAACCGAGGATAAAATCTTTTGCGGATGGATACTCATTGGGTTATGCTCATGGTTTTGCAAGCTCCTTGAGCGGTTGCCGCTTCGGGGAGAAATCTTCGAGAAATTTGAAAACTACCTTGACGAAATGGGGCTTTCGATCAGGCCGTATTTCACCTTTATGCGATCCAGCTTTTCGAGCATGGCGCGGGATATGACAAAGAGGAAGAAGGCGGTGGCCGCCGCGTGGACGAGATTGAGCGGGATGCCTTGCAGATACGCGAGGAAGAACATCTCCTTTACGGGGCGTATTTGGTACATCAGCACCATCGAGCTGTCCATGATGAGGCCGTAAACGATGAGGGCCGACAGCGAGCCGAACACGCAGAGGGCCGCGCGGCCGCGCCCGAGCAAGCCCTTGCGAAACAGCACGCCGGCCAGAAATCCGATGAGGCCGAACGAGAACATCTGCCAAGGCGTCCACGGGCCCTGCCCGAAAAACATGTTGCTCACGAAGCCCGTCATCGCGCCGACGAGAAAGCCCGCCTCCCCGCCGAAGGCGACCCCGGCGACGATGACGAGGGCCAGCACCGGCTTGAACTGCGGCAGCATGAAGAATGCCACCCGCCCGGCGACGGCGATGGCGCACAGCACGGCTATGAGCACCAACTCCCGCGCCTGCGGCTTGCGGCTCTCGAAGACCAGCGCGAAGGGCAGCATGGTTTCGAGGAGGATCAGCATGGATATGAAATAGTATTTCCGGTCGCCGAGAAAGTAGACGCCTATGTAGATGGTCAGCGGAACCGCCACCAGGATCATCGCCGCCGCCGCGAGCGTGCGCTTCGGCAGCTTGCGCTTTTCCGGCGCGCGCCGCTCCGAGGGCGGCCGCGCCTCGCGCTTCCACGTCAGCGCGAACACCAGGGCGAAGGCCTCCGCCGCAAGCGCGAGCATGACGCCCGCGTACTTCCAAACGTCGGCGCCCTTCGCCGCGCCGAGCGCCAAGTCGCCGCCCGAAACGAAGGCGGCAAGGCCTTCGAGATGCGCGCTCGCGAAGATCGCCGTGACGACGAGGCACAGCGCCGCGCCCGCCGCCGCGAGCTTGCGGCGAAAGGGCGTTTCGTCGCGCGCTTCCCCGCCGCGCTTTCCGCGCGCGGGCGCGCTTTCCGCGCCGCCCGTGGGTTCTTCCGGCTCGCAGGCGGCTTCCCGGCCCTGCGCGCCGTCTTCGGCGGGCAGGACAGGCGGCGCGGGCGCTTGGCCGCCGAGCGCGACGATCACGTCCCCCGGCGTGACGGCCTTGGGCAGCTTATCCCGCGCCATGCGGTTCGCCGCCGTCGTATAGAAGCCGTTGCCCGAAAAGAAATCGCGCGGCGCGCCCGACGCGACGATGCCGCCGTCGAAAAACAGCGCGCAGCTGTCCGCGTATTCGGCGCAAAATTCTATGTCGTGGCTCACGAGGACGACGGCGACGCCCGCCGACGCGAGCCGCTTCAATATCCCCGCGAACACGCGCTTGAAGGCGGCGTCGAGTCCCTTGGTCGGCTCGTCCAGAAGCAGGATGCGCGGACGCAGAAGGAGCACCTTCGCGAGCGCCGCGCGCTGCTGCTCGCCGCCCGACAAATCGTAGGGATGAACGGACAGAAGCTCGTCTAACTCGCACAGCGCGGACACGCCGGCGACACGCCGCCGCTTTTCTTCCTTTGAGAGCTTCGTTCCCGAGAGCATTTCGAGCAAATCCGCTTCGACGCTCTTGTGCACGAACAGGGCCTGCGGGTTCTGCGGCAGCACGCCGAGCAAGCCTGCGAACAGGCGTCCCGAGAGGCTTTCGAGGGCCTCGCCCTCGATGCGCACCTTGCCGCGATACGGCTTGTTGACGCCCGCGATCAGGGAGAGCGCCGTCGTCTTGCCCGTGCCGTTGCCGCCGAGGATGGCCGTGATGGCGCCGCCATGGGCTTTGAACGACAGGCCTTTGATCACGTCGGGCGCGTTTTTTTCGTAGCGAAACCACAGGTCGCGAAGCTCGATGGCGGGCGGGGCCGAGGACGCCCCCGCGCTTGCGCGCGCGCCGCCGGCGGAAGCTGCGGGCGCATGCCCGCCGGCCGGAGAAGCTTGGGCTTCGGGCAAACCGCCGCCCGCGCTCCGGCGGCTCAGCCAATCCCGCCCATCCCGCACGGTGACGGGGCACGCGCCGTCCGCGCCCGTCGCCGCCCATATTCGCATGGGAACCGGCATGGCGTAAAACATATCGTGCCCGCTTTCTCTGAGCGCCGCGCCCACCGAAGCGGGCGCGCCGTCCGCGACGATCCGCCCCTCGTCCATAACCACGACGCGGTCGCAGAGGGGGAACACCTCCTCCGGCCTGTGCTCGCTGAGAAGCACCGTAACGCCGAGTTCTCGGTTTATTTTCCCTATAATGGCAATAAATTCAGAAGCCGCGATGGGGTCGAGGCGGCTCGTCGGCTCGTCGAGCAGCAGCACCTCCGGCTGCATCGTCATCACGGATGCCAGATTGAGAAGCTGCTTCTGCCCGCCCGACAATTCCGTCACATTCTTGTAAAACCACGTCTGTATTCCGAAAAACGACGCCATCTCCGCAACGCGCAGGCGTATTTCCTCCTGCGGCGAACCGAGGCTCTCCGGCCCGAAGGCCAACTCGTGCCACACCTTGTCCGTGACGATCTGATTCTCCGGGCTCTGCATGACAAAGCCTATGCGCGCGCTCTGCTCCCGCGAATCGAGCAGGGAGATCGGCGCGCCCTCGAAAAATATCTCGCCGCTCCGCGCGCCGTGCGGCGTGAGGACGGGTTTCAAATGCCGCAGAAGCGTCGTCTTGCCGCAGCCCGAAACGCCGCAGAGCGCAAGAAATTCGCCGCGCCGGACGGTCAGGTTCACGCCGTCCAGCGCGGGCTTCTCTCGGTTTGGGTATGCGAATGTCAGATTTTCGATTCGGTATCGCTCCACTCTCAATCCTCTCAAAAATTCAATCACAGGGGTTCGCCCACCGGAAACATTAGCTGAACCGCGGTGCCTTCCCCGCGCGTCGATTCGACGGAAATATCGAGCCCGAGCTTCGCGCAGAGCTTCCTGCACAGGTAGAGGCCCAGCCCCGTCGAGCGTCCGAAGCGCCGCCCGTTCTCGCCGGTGAAACCCTTGTCGAACACCCTGCCGATGTCCTTTTCCGATATGCCGACCCCGTCGTCCCGGATGAAGAGCGCGACGCTGCGCGCGTTTTGAACGGCGGAGAATTCGATGTTCCGGCCGCCGTATTTCACGGCGTTGTCTATCAGCTGCCACAGGATGAAGGAAAGCCATTTGGGGTCGGTGAACACCGTGTGCGAGAGATCCTTCGTCCGGATGCGTATTTTGTGCGCGATCAGGTATTTGGCCCCGTTTTTCAGCGTGTTGTGCAAAAGCTCGGCCAAGTCGGCCCTGCGAATCATGTAATCGTCCTCCACATTGCCGCTGCGCGCGTAAAAGAGCGCCTGCTCCACAAAGCGTTCGATCCTGTCTAACTCGGTCTCCACGTCCGCGTTTCGCGTGTTCTCGCAGATCAGCTTGGCGACGGCGATGGGCGTTTTGATTTCGTGCACCCACAGCTCGACGTATTCGCGATATTCGGCGGCGATCAGCTTGTGCTTCGCGATTTCGTCGTTCGCGGACTTGCAGACGGCTTTCAGCGCGTCGTACAGGACTTCCCCCTCATAGAAATTCGGCGCGTCGACGACCTCGGACAGGAGGTATTTTCTGTCGAGCTGCCGCAGGGCTTCCCGCAGGTTTCCGTAATAGCGGTTTCTCATGAAATATTCCGGCAGCAGGGCGAGGAGGCTCCCGCAGAACAGGAAGCAGGGAATGAAGACGGCGAAGTACATGTTGGCGTGCGCCGCGTAGAGAACCATGGCGCCGAAGGCCGATATGAAAAAGATCAGCGCGATGAAAGGGAGCTTGCCGCGCAGAAAACGCGATAACTTCATAGAGAATACCCCTGCCCCCTTCTGGTTTTCAGCAGATCCTTCGCGCCGGCCGCTTCAAGTTTGCGCCGCAGGCGGTTGATGTTCACCGTCAGCGTGTTGTCGTCGACGAAGGCGTCGGATTGCCAAAGCGCGTTCATGATGTCGTCGCGCGAGACAATTTTTCCTTGATTTTCCATTAAGAGCTGCAAGATCCGCAGCTCGTTCCGCGTGAGTTCCGCGCCGTTTCCGCGATAGAACAGCGTACCCCGGCCCACGTCGAGGGTGAGCTCGCCGTGGCGAAGCGGCCCCGAAGCGCCCATGTCGTAAGCGCGGCTCAGCAGCGCGGAGATCTTCGCGAGCAGAATGCGCGTGTTGTAGGGCTTGGTAACGAATTGATCCGCGCCCAGATTCAGGCTCATCAGCTCATCCATCTCGCTGTCGCTGCTCGTGACGACGATGATGGGTATCTTCGAGCGCTTGCGCAGCTCCCTGCACAGATAATGTCCGTCGTGGATCGGCAGGTTCAGATCGAGCAGGATCAGGTGCGG
>JAISMX010000118.1 GCA_031276515.1 Eubacteriales Family XIII. Incertae Sedis bacterium
TACGCGAACAGCAGCTTCAGCGACGTTTCGGCCGGGCAGTATTACACCGCCTACGTCGAATGGGCGAAGGCGAACGGGATTGTGAACGGCGTGGGCGACAACCTCTTTGCGCCGAACAGCAATGTTTCACGGCAGGATTTCGCGGTCTTGCTCCTGCGCTACGCGGACTTCGCGCAGAAGCAGTTCCCCACGACGCGGCAGTTCAGCAGATTCGCGGACGACACGGAGATCGCGGGGTACGCGCGGAATGCCATCCAAACGCTGTACAACGGCGGCATCATCAACGGCATCGGCGGGAACGCGATCAATCCCAGAGGCAACGCCACGCGCGCCGAGGTCGCGGCCATGCTGCACCGCTTCATAGATGCGTCGGGCGGCATAGAGGCCCACAAGGCGCCGGCCGATGAAACGGCGGACGCGGCAAAGACGGAAGAACCGGCGGCCGGCACGGACGCCGAGAAAACCGAAACCGGCACGGATGCGGACAAGACCGGCGCCGGCGGTACGAAATAAGCGCACGAGCGATTGATTTGACTTGATGCGGTGAAAGGGCCGTTCCCCCGCAAAAGGGAGGAGCGGTCCTTTTTGCGGAGAAAATCCGCATTGCGTTCAACCTGCCTTTGGGTGTACAATAAGACAAAGGTTTTTTGACGCTTGCCGTCCAAGGCTATGACACCGGCACGATAACCGCAATAACGGCCGGACTGCTTCGCTTTGCTCGCAATGACGGAGGATGCACAGCCGCAGAGGTTTGGAACAATGAACAAATATACGGAAATTTCCCCGGAACAGTCGTATTTTGCCGTATTTTGCATTGAGGCATTGTCCGACGAATTGGGTGTGCCGGGCGATAAGGTTTACAGATTGCTCACGGAGGACAGCGACATTTTGGATGCCTATATCCTGCCTTTCCACGACGCGCTGCACACGCAGGGCAAAGGCTACATTGTCCGGGAACTGAAAGAACTCCTGCAAAAGCGAGGCCTTTTGAAATGATGCTTTACCACGGCTCGTACACGGTTGTTGAAAAGCCGGATTTGTCTTATTCCCGGCTTCGTACAGATTTTGGAAAAGGTTTTTATCTCACGCCTCTGAAAGCGCAGGCGAAAAGCTGGGCGGCACGGTTTCTCCGCGAACGCGGTTCCGCTGTTTTGTCGATGTATGCGTTTTTGCCGAACCCGGGTGACAAACTCCCGGCCGAACTGAATATTCTCGAATTTGACACGCACAGTTTGGAATGGCTCGAATTCATTACGGCTTGCCGACTTGGGCAGTCTGTCGGCACGGCGCCGGACTTGGTGATCGGCGGCGTTGCCAACGACAAGGTGTTTGATACGCTCCAACTGTACTTTGATAAACTGATCGGAGCGGAAGAAGCCATCGGGCGATTGCGGTACAACAAACCGAATTTCCAATACTGTTTCAAAAACCAAGCCCTGATTGACGGCTATCTCGCGTATAAGCATTCGGAGGTGTTGAAATGATTGCCAACCGCACCCTCATCGGACACAAATGCGATCATGTCATCAAAGCCTATGCCGAATTTGCGGGCGTATCGCTTCGTGAGGCGTTGGATGTGTTTTATAAATCAAATCTGTATACGGAAATTCGCGACGGCATTTCCGATATGCACTGCCGAAGCGACGGCTATCTCGCGGAGGAATTGCTGCTTGAAGTGAATCGCGGGGGCGAAGATGCGTAAAAAGACATTTCTGACGGGCGCCGCCATCCTCGGCGCGGCGGGCCTGATCGTGCAGATGATGGGCGCGGTGTTCCGCATTCCGCTCGCGAACATCATCGGCGAGGTGGGCATGGGCTACTACCAGACGGCCTATCCCGTCTATATCTTCCTGCTCGTCTTTTCGACGAACGGCGCGCCTGCGGCCATATCGAAGATGACCTCGGAGCGCATCGCGGCCGGGCGCCGCGCGGAGGCCCACCGCGTGTTCAGGCTGGCCTTCGTCGTCATGCTCGCATTCGGACTCGCGGCCGCGCTCGGCGTGGCGCTCTTCGCGGCGCCGCTCGCGCACTTCGTGAAGAGCGAGGGTTCGTATTTTTCGCTGCTCGCGATCGCCCCCTCCCTGCTCTTCGTGCCGCTCATGTCCGTGTTTCGCGGATATTTTCAGGGCATGCAGGAGATGCGCCCGACGGCCGTGTCGCAGCTTTTCGAGCAGGCCATACGCGTGGGCGTGGGCCTCGGTCTCGCCGTGTTTTTCGTCTCCGACAGCCTGGAGTTAGCTTCGGCCGGCGCGTGCTTCGGCGCGAGCGTCGGACCCGTGGCCGGCATACTGATCCTCATCGTCATCTACGCGCGCCGGAAGCGCCGGGCGGGCGGATCGCCGGCGCCGGCGCCGCTTGCGCGCGGACGGACGCCGGACGGCGCCGGGCGCGCGACAAACGGCGCCGGGCATGAGACGGACGCCGGCGGCGAAAGCGCGGGCGCGCTCCTGAAAACCCTGGTCGCGCTGACCGTTCCCACGACGATAGGCATATCCATATTGCCGATCATGAACGTGGTCGATATGCTGCTCTGCCGCATACGGCTGATCGACGCGGGCTTCGGCGCGCTGGAAGCGGAAGGCCTGTACGGGCTGATGGCGGGTTTCGCGGCCCCCATCATCAACATTCCGATGGCGCTGGCCCTCAGCATAGCGCTGAGCATGGTGCCGGCCGTCGCGGCGGCCTGCGGCGCGGGAGACAGGGATTTTCTCGACACGAACATCCGCATGGGCCTACGCACGGCCATGATCATAGGCGTACCCTGCGCCCTCGGTCTCATGCTGCTCGCGGAACCCATACTCAGGCTCATCTATCCCGCGCAGACCGTCGCCATTTCCGCCGCGCCCTGCCTCGCCATACTCGGCGCGGGCGTCGTGTTCCTCTGCGTGGCGCAGGCCATGGCCGGCATCCTGCAAGGGTTGGGGCGCGCCTCGTTGCCCGTCGTCTCTCTGCTCGCAGGGCTTGCGGTCAAGTTCGCGCTCACCTACGCGCTGACGGCCTTGCCCGCGCTGAACATAAACGGCGCCGCGCTGGGGAGCACGGCCGGATACGCCGTAGTGGGCATTCTGAATCTCGTCTTCGTCAAACGCGCGGCGGGCGTCCGCTTCGACGCGATGCTCTCGGTCGTGAAGCCGCTGGCATCGGGCGCGCTGATGTGCGTGGCCCTCGGGATCGTCTATTTCGTCTGCCGGATCTTTCTGTCCCTCGGCATGTCCACGCTGGCGGCCATCGGCGCCGCCGCCGTCGCCTACGTTCCCGCCATCCTGAAATCCGGCGCCGTTCTGCCGCACGAGGTGGAGCTTTTGCCCAAGGGTAAGGCATTGGCCGCCCTGCTGCGAAAGCTTCGGCTCATATAATGTTACTACTCACCCACCACGCCATTTTTGCCCATCTCGGAACCTGCCGCCCCATATTGGCTTCCTCACGTACGTCTTATGTACGCTCCGGGAGCCAAATGGGCCGGCAGAACCCGATCTGAACAAAACTTACGCGGCGTGTGAGTAGTTTTGATTTAAATAGCTGAGTAGTAACCATATAATAAATCGGCGCGACGGTCGAGCAAGCTCCGGTGTTTGAAAAGCGGAAAGCACATCCATGAAATGGAATAAAGAGCAAGAAGAAGCCATAAAATCCAAAAAGAAAAACATACTCGTTTCCGCCGCGGCGGGTTCCGGCAAGACCGCCGTGCTCGTCGAGCGCATCGGGCGGTTGATTTTGGAAGAAAAGGTTCCGATTTCCGAAATGCTGATCGTCACGTTCACGAACGCGGCGGCGGCGGAGATGCGCCGGAGGATAATGGGCTTCCTGACGGATCGGCTCGCGGAGGAGGGGTCGGCGGAGCGGCGGCCCGCGGCGGACGAGAGGGCTTTTCTGCGAAAGCAGCTCTCCGAGCTGTACGGCGCGCAGATCAGCACCTTTCACGCGTTCGCCCTGTCGGTGATCCGGGAGTACCATTTCAAAATCGGTCTCGCTCCGGAGCTGCGCATCTGCGACGAGGCGCGGCGAAGCATCCTCAGAAACGAGACCGCGGACGAGTTGTTCGCGCGCCGCTTTGCCGACGATTACGACAATTTCACGGATTTTCTGCGGCGCTACGCGGGGGAGAAGGATGAGGAAAGTCTGCGGAACGACGTGCTGTTCGCCGTGTACGACGCGATCCGCGCCGAGCCGCACCCCTTTGAGCGGCTGCGCGAGCGGGTGGCCTTCCTGTATAAGCCGCCGCGCGAACTGCTCGCGGACGGCGTGGCGAAGGCCGTCTTGGAGGACGTCGCGAACGAGTTGAAGAAAGCGCGCGCTTTCTGTCTCGCGGTTCGAGATCTCGTGGAAACCTGCGGCGCGCGCGCGTATCTTCCGCTCTGCGACGCGGACGCGGACGGACTTGCCGCCCTTATCGAAACGGCGGAAGGGGCCGATCCGCGCGACGCAAGTGCCGCGCAGGATGTCCTCGGCGCGGTCTCATGCTTTGAATTCGCGCGCTTCGCGGTTTCGGACAAGGAAGAAAAGGCGAAGTACGAGCCGGTTAAGGAGGACGTGACGCGCTTGCGCGGCAAGGCGAAGCGCATCCTGCGCGAGGGCGTGACGGAGCGCTACTGCATGCGTTCCCTGATCGATTACGCCGTCGAAATCAACGAAACCGCCCCGCACGCCGCCTATCTGGCGGAGCTTCTTGAAGATTTTGACGAAATATTCAAAAACAAGAAATTGGAGCACAGCCTCATGGACTTCGCCGACGCGGAGCATTACGCGCTTGAAATACTGGACGACGAGGAGGTTTCGGCGGCTTATCGCCGGCGCTTCCGCCACATATTCGTCGATGAATATCAGGACAGCAACCTCATGCAGGAGACGCTGATCGCGAGGATCAACGAGGGCAACGGCCTGTTCATGGTCGGCGACGTGAAGCAGAGCATATACAAATTCCGGCTCGCGGAGCCGGAGCTTTTTATGCGCAAATACGAGGAATACGGGCGCGGCGGCGATCCGGAGCGCTTGCGTTTGGATCTGAGCGTGAACTATCGCAGCAAAGCGCCGGTCGTGGACGCGATCAACGGGGTTTTTCGCGGCATCATGAAGCCCGATACCGCCGGCTTGGATTACGACGAAAACGCGGCCCTGCGCAAGGGACTCGCGTTTGAAAACGAAGAAGCTTGGAACAGAAAAGCGCTGCTCTGCGTGATCGACGACGATTCCGACGGCGATGCCGAAGAAAGCGATTCCGGCGTAGGCGCGGAGGGCGTCTCCGAGGGTTCTTCGGGAAAATCGGATGCGGATGCCGGCGTCGGCGCGGAAGGGAGGCCGCTCGGCGAGGACGACGCGCGCGATGCCATCCGCGAGCTGCAACGGGCGGAGATCGAGGCCCATGCCGCCGTCGAGCTGGTCAAAAATGAGCTCCGCGGGGAGGACGGCGAGCGGCGGCGATTTTTCGACGCCAAGAAAGGCGAGGCGCGCGCGCTTTCGCTGCGCGACATCGTCGTCCTGATGCGCGGGGCGCGAAACCAAGCCGACGTGTTCCGGCGGGTGTTCGAGGAAAGCGGCCTGCCGGCGTACACGGACACGGGCGTCGGGTATTTCGACACGGTCGAGATCGAGACCTTCATGAACCTGCTGCGCGTCATAGACAACCGGCGGCGGGACATAGCTCTGCTTTCCGTCATGTATTCGCCGATTTTCGGCTTTTCGACGCGGGAATTGATGGACATACGGCTGGCCGCACCGCGCGCCGCCTACTGCGACGCGCTGCTTTTCTGCGCGGAAGCGCCGGCGTCCGCGAGCGGCGGCGAGACCGCCGAGGATGCTTCGCGCGCGCGCGAAGGGCCGGCCGCGCCGCTGCGCGCGAAGATACGCGATATGCTCGCGCGGCTCGACGCTTGGCGCGAGAGCGCCGCGTTTATGCCCTTGGACGAATTCGTCTGGACGCTGCTGCGGGAGAGCGGATACCACACCTTCGCGGGCGCTCTGCAAGGCGGCGCGCAGCGCCGTGCCAACCTGCGGGCGCTGGCGGACAAGGCCTTGGATTTTCAAAACGCGCACATGAAGGGGCTCGCCGGCTTCATAAGCTACGTCGAACACGTCAGAAAAAAGGTGGACGTCGGCCAGACGCGGCTGGTCGGCGAGAACGAGGACGTGCTGCGCATCATGACCGTACACAAGAGCAAAGGTCTTGAATTTCCCGTCGTCATCGTCGCGGGTATGGGGCGGCGTTTCGTCTCGGAACGAATGGGCGTCGTGAGCGTTCACAAGGAGGTCGGTTTTGCGCTGCGCCGCGCGGATCCCGCAACCGGCCTTTACTCGAATACGCTGCTTCAAAAGCTGATCGCGCGCCGAAGGGCGGCGGAGAACCTCGCGGAGGAAATTCGCATACTCTACGTCGCGTTCACGCGGGCCATGGATCGGCTGATCCTGCTCGGAACCGCCAAGGGCGGCATCGAGGGTCTGCGAAAGCGCGGCGCTTTGGCCGACGGGCGCTCCCACTTGGCATTGGTCGCGCGGGAGGCCGAGGCGGCGGGCTTTGTCGTTCAGACGATCAAGGCCAAGGCCGGCGCGGCGCCGGACGATATCGCCGCGCGGCCCCGGGATTTGGCGGCCTTTTTCGCCTCGACCGACGAATGTGACCCCGAGACGGCGCGAGAGGTCAAGCGGCGTCTCGGATTTTCGTATCCCTTCGCGAAAGCGGCGGCCATGAAGTCCAAATACACGGTCACGGAGTTGGCGGCGGCGCGGGCGGAAGCCCTCGGCGCCGCGCCGCGCGAGATGCGGCCTTTTTCCGCGACGGCGCCGCGCTTCCTATCGGGCGCGCGCGCGCCGGACGCCGCCGAGAGGGGCAGCCTGTTGCACAGGGCGCTCGAACGCCTGGACTTCCGCGCCGTGCGGGAAGGTCTCGCGCGGCCGGGCCGTCTGGAAGAGGATTTGCGCGCCCTGACCGCGCGCGGCGTGTTCACGCCCGAGGAGGCCGCGGTCGTGGACGTGGCGCGTCTCAGGAATTTCTTTGAATCCGACATCTGCCGGCGCGCCGCGGCCGCGCCCGAGCTCTACAAGGAGACGCCCTTCGTGATCCGAAAGGAATCGGACGGGGAAGAGATTCTCGTGCAGGGCGTGATCGACTGCTGGTTCGTCGAAAACGGCTCGCCCATCCTGATCGACTACAAATCGGGGTCCGCCTTCGCATCCTTCCCGGAAGCGCGGGAGGCGGCGATTTCGCGCTTCGCGCTGCGCTACGGCGCCCAGCTCGCCGTCTACGCGGAAGCCATCGAGGCCATTCGCGGCGCGCGCGTTTCGGAGGCATGGCTGTTCCTGCTCGGCGAGGGCCTGTGCGTACCCGTGGAGCTCGCGTAGGTGCGCGGGATGAGCAAAACGCAAACACCGGGCGAACACCGACCAACACCAACACCGGCGAAACATCGGCGGATGGGCGAATGGCGAATGGCGAATGCAAAAAATTTCTTGATTCCCTCCGCAAACTGTGCTATCATATGTGAAGAAGTTGGCCGGCGTGATGGAATTGGCAGACGTGCCGGACTCAAAATCCGGTGGTGGCAACACCGTATCGGTTCGACCCCGATCGCCGGCACCATTCGATCTTTCCCTTTTATCCAAGACCCGCGTACGCGGATGTGCTTGGATTGTCGTCTCGGAACAGCGGAATGCAGGGTCAATACGCATTCGTTTCGTGCGGTTGTGGCGGAATAGGCAGACGCGCACGGTTGAGGGCCGTGTTCGAGAGAGTAAGGGTTCAAGTCCCTTCAACCGCACCAAGCAAATACTGCATTCAGGGCTTAAATAAAAAGGCCTTGAATGCAGTTATTTCTATAAAAGGGCTATTTCGCAATGTCATCGTATTTTGAAAGAGACGCAAAATCAAAATCCGCAACAATTGCAAATTTATATGAAAAGAGGCGGTCAATCTGAGATGAACGGTATTATGAAAGCAACTGCGTTGAGTCTTTTCTCCGGAATTGGCGGGTTTGAAGTTGGAATGTCAAGGTGTGGTTTTTCATTTTTGAAAACCCTCGAATGGGATGAGAACTGCTGTAAAACTTTGAGCCAAAACAAGATACTGACGGGTACCGCCGAATGCGAGATAAATACTGCGGATATAACGAAAACATCGCCGGAAGAGTTTTACAACGGGGATGTAGACTATTGATAAAAAACGGGCAACAATTGTCATTTGATAAGCGAAAAGGAGAAAAAGCAAGAAGATCGCGTTCAAAAAAGACACTTGCGTATGCGGACTTAAAGCAACTCAATTTGTTCGATTTGGAGAATGAAAAAATTTGCGCTTATCCGGAATTCAAACGAGAATACAATATTTCAGGCATTCTTTCCATTTGGTCATTTGTCGGCGGTAAGCTCGACATAATTTTAGGAGATGAGCCAATAAGCGACACACCGAAGACCGACATCACATTGACTTTTTTCGGAACCGTGACGTCAAATATTAGGCAAATCAGAGCATCGGCGCATTGCGCGCTAAATAACGGCGAAGAATTGCGAATTCTTTGGTCTGAGATACATAGAGCAATAAGCGAAATAACGTCATATGATTCGCTCATACCGCTTTATGGGCATTTTACCGAACCATATCCCAAATTTGAGATTCATTTTAGAACTTCATCGACGGCTCAAGCGTCCGTATTTCAAAAACTGGCCTTGGACGGAGGAATGCTGAGCAAAATCCAACCGTATTCGCTTCTTGGAGATATTGATAACAACGTTGATGTTTTCTTGAAATCCATGCGTGAATTTGGATACGATGTTCGCACAAATCATACAAACAGAACAATCCCCGCGCAGCATTTCAGAATCTGTTATCCATTTACGATGCCCGCTGACGCGAAGAACAATATTGTATGGGCGGGCGGCATGGCGCAAGGTGTTTTATACGGACGAAGATTGTTGTAAAATATGGGCAAGGGACGAGCGAGGGCGGTCCATTCCGGGAAGCTATAGTATGCGAGGTGCGGATGAGGGAATCAGCATCCCTCTTCTCGCCAAACACGATTTATGTTCGGGTTTCTGTTCGGACAATTCCGGTATGCAGGGCAGTCGCGCTGTTGAAAAAATGCGCTCCTTAAAGAGACTCGACGCTGATTTCGATACGGCGCAGCGGACGGTATTCGACTTGAAGCTCTTTGCCGCAATCGATGTGCGCAAATTCCTTGCGGATACAGCAGACCCCGAACTAACAAAATGTGTCGTTGCCGCTTGTCTCGACGTTATATTCGCTCCGCATGGTTGTATGCTTGCGGGTGTAGAAGACTATAAAACCGCAGCGGACGCCAGAGCTCGAAAGCCAGGAGATCTTTGTGTCGTTTATAATGGAGAACCAAGAATTGCCGTTGAAGTCAAAGATAAAACGCAAACCATAGATTGGAATAACATTGAACGAGCGAAGAAAATCATTGATGCCAATGGTGCTGTTCGTGACTTTGTCTTTGTATTGGAGCGAAAGCAGTCGATATCACATCCCATTATTGCCGAAATGTTCTCCGCGCCAAAATTCGATAAAGACCCATATAACAGAATATCTATAGTTTCCTTTCAGGATATGTATTTATTGGCTTTATCGATTGCCGACTCTGATGCGATTGCGGCTAAGACATCGGAGTTCATCGCTTTGGCTCCCGCAATCAAACCCGAAACCAAAGACAGATGGATCGATGCCGTAAACAAAGCGATTAACACACAAGCCGAAGAAAACGACATGAAGAGCGGGAATTAACCGCATATGCACGGCAATCGTCCATAAAGGTTACGACAAACCAATCGGCCAATACAAACTCACTTTCAAATTTAATTTGAGAGTGTTTTTTTTGCCAAACGCAAAGGCCGCCGGCGAAGCCGCAGCGAAGCGGTATTTTGAAGTAAATGCATTTTATTTGAAAATATTTCTAAAAATGTTCTTGACATGAATAATAAACAGTGATATGATTCAATTGCAAAATACATGGAGATATGGAAATGATATCAATATTGCTGTTGGATGAAGATCGAGAATACGTGACCTTGCTTGCGCAAAGGCTCGCCGCTGCCGGCCGCGAGTTTTCGGTGACGGCGGGCGCGCCGCCCATGCAAGCCGCGCCGCCCGCCCCGGAGACTTCCGCGGGTGAGCCGCGCGCGGAAGCGACGTATGACTTTGTCATACTGGGCGAGAGCGCGGCGAAGGCAAACCTCGCGCGAGAGACGGGCTTCGGCGAAGCGCGGACGGTCCTCCTCTGCGAATCCGGCGATGCGACTTTGGGCGGACGCGGATTTTTGAGAGCGGAACGTTTCGGCCGAGTCAGCGCTCTCGCCGCACTGCTCCGCGCGGAACACGCGGCGCTGCACGGGAACGGCGGCTTTCCGCAGAGTCTCGGCGGCGCCGTGAAGTACATCGGATGCTTTGGGCTCGGCGGTTGCTGCGGCGCCTCTTCGGTCGCGATAGGCCTCGGCAGGGAACTCGCCGCGCACGCCGGCAGACGCGCGCTCTACGTGAGCCTCGAGACCTTGGAAGCGGAGAGCCTGTGCGTGCGCAGG
This sequence comes from Eubacteriales Family XIII. Incertae Sedis bacterium, assembly GCA_031276515.1. Taxonomy (GTDB): domain Bacteria; phylum Bacillota; class Clostridia; order Peptostreptococcales; family Anaerovoracaceae; genus JAITLA01. The sequence continues at coordinate 10,516 of JAISMX010000118.1, forward strand.
GCGGAGGGCGATAGGCATATCGGCGATTTCATGTACCTGATGCTGCGCAAGCGGGACGCGGATCTGCGCATGTTTCTCGAAGCCTGCCTGTTTCGGGACAGCCACGGGCTGGCGCGCTTCTTTCCATCTCCGGGGCCGAACGACCTCGCCCGCGCCTCTTTGGAAGAACGCGGCGATTTCTTTCGATTCATCGACGCTTGCGGCGCTTTTGACGCGGTCGTTCTGGATTTGGGGAGCGAGTGCAACGATCTCGCGCTTGGAGCCGCACAGCTGTGCGACGCGCTGATTCTCGTCGAGAACGCCGGCGTCGCCGATGCGGGCAAACGCGCGCGCGCGGCGGCGCTCCTGCGCGCGGCTTGGCGGCGAGACGGCGGCGAGAATCCCCTCCGCGTGAAGAATCTGGCGCGCTTCTCCTACGGCGCGGACGAGGAGGAGGCCGCGGAAGCGGTTCGGGAGGCCGTCGCGGCGAAGCCGGCGTCCGAGGAGGAAGAGGCGATGATCGAAATCGGCTACGACAGCGCGAGCTTTCGGCGTTTTGACGGCGTGACGGACTTCGTGCTGTCCAATGAATTCGGACTCGGCATACGCAAGCTGGCCGCCGCTCTGCCGGCGCGCGTCTTTGAATAGGCGATGGGCGAAATGAACAAAAACGAAATGGGAAAAAGCGAAATGGACAAAGCGGAACTCGTGAAAGAAATAACAAACACCATGCGCGAGCGCGTCGGCGCCATGCAAGGCGACGGCGGCGACGAGGCCGTGTTCGCGTCCATAGAGGACTTCGTGCTGCGCCACGCCGAGGCGGAGACGCTGCCCGCGAAGGAGAAGGCCGACCTGATCGACGCCGTGTTCTGCCGCATACGCAAGGATTTGAGCATTTTACAGCCCCTCGCGGACGACCGCGCGGTCTCGGAAATCATGGTGAACGGCAGGGATCGCGTATTCATCGAGAAGAACGGACGCGTCGTCGAAACGGATATGCGCTTTGAAAGCACGGAGGAATTGGAAGAAATCATCCGCCGCATTGCCTCCGGCGTACACAGGGAGATCAACGAGCTGAACCCCATATTGGACGCCCGTCTCGGCGACGGCTCGCGCGTGAACGCGGTATACAAGAATGTGGCGCTGAACGGGCCGATTCTGACGATACGAAAATTTCCGGAAAACCGCATCGCGATGGACGACCTGCTGGCGTTTGAAACGATCACGGAAGAGGCCGCTGAATTCCTGCGCGTGCTCGTCGAATGCGCGTACAACATCTTCATCAGCGGCGGCACGAGCTCGGGCAAGACCACGTTTTTGAACGTGCTGTCGAACTACATACCGGCGGATGAGCGCATCATCGTCATAGAGGATTCCGCGGAGCTTCAGATCACGGCGATTCGCAACATCGTGCGCCTCGAATGCCGCAACGCGAACGTGCAGGGCAAGGGGGAGGTCAGCATGCGCCAACTGATCAAATCGAGCCTGCGCATGCGCCCGAACCGCATCATCGTCGGGGAGGTGCGCGGCGAGGAGGTTCTCGATATGATACAAGCCATGAACACGGGCCACGACGGTTCGCTTTCCACAGGCCACGGCAATTCGCCCAAGGGCATGATTTGCAGGCTCGAAGCCATGTATTTGCAGGCCGCCGACTTTCCGGCCGAGGCCATCCGCCGGCAGATATCGGAGGCGATAGAGATCCTGGTGCATCTGGGCAGATCCGCGGACGGCCGCAGACGCGTGCTCGAAATCTGCGAGGTGACGGGCATGACGGGCGGGGAAATCAATCTGAATTCCCTGTTTAAATACGAGGCGGGGCGGGGGCTGAAAGCCACCGGCGCCGCCCTGCGAAACGATGCGAAATTGAAGATGCGAGGAGGCGCGCTGCGATATGCCTGACTACAACAACTATGAAATGACGCCAAAGGAGACGCGGCGATATTACTTGGTCGCGGCGCTGATGTCGCTGCTCGCGGGGTGGATTTTCTACCGGAGCTTCGTCTGCTCCGCGCTGCTTGGCCTTTTGGTCTTTCCGTGCAAACGCCTGTATCTGCGGCGCTTGGCGGAGAAGCGAAGGAGCGCGCTCGGGATCTCGTTTCGCGATCTGCTCTATTCGCTGTCGGCTTCGTTTTCGACGGGGCGGCAGATGCCGGAGGCTCTCAGGGAGGGTCTTGCGGCCATGCGCCTCGTCTATCCGGACGACGCGCCCATCGTGCGCGAACTCGCGCACATGACCGCGCGCATCTTTGAAGGCAGGGACGACGAGGCGGCCGTGCTCGACGATTTCGCGAAGCGCAGCCACAGCGAGGACATTCGCAATTTCGTGGACGCCTATTTCATATGCCGCGATACGGGCGGGGACATGGAAGCCATGGTCGTGAAAGCGTCGGCCCTGATCATTGACAAGATCGAGATTCAAAAGGAGCTCAAGACGCTTACGGCGCAAAAAAGGCTGGAGGGCAACATCCTGCTGCTGCTTCCCGGCGTCATGCTCCTGTGTCTCGGTGTGTTTTCTCCGGATTACGTCGCGGCCCTCTACGACGGGCCTGCGGGTAGGCTCGTCATGACGGCGGCGCTGGGTCTGATGGCACTGTCCCACGTTTTGAGTCTGCGTCTCACGAATTTTGAGACGCTTCGATGAAAAGGAGGTCGATGCGCGTGAAGGAAATTTTCAAACGGCGGCGGGAGCGCGCGGCGCGCGGCGCGAAGCCGGGATTGGTGTCGAGGCTTGCGGACCTGATGCCGCAGGCGCTGACCGGAAGCGCGGAAGAGATGGAAAGGCGTTTGCAATCGGCCTTCGGAAACGATGCGTTTCACGAGTGGGTCGAAGCGGCGCGACACAGGAACGCGATGCATTGGCTCATTTGCGCGGTTCTAACGCTTCTGCTGCTCGCGACGCTCGCCGTGCAGCTCGCCCGGAGCGGCGAGCCTCTAATCGCCGTCGAACGGCCGCCGTATCCCTCCGCGCCCCTGCGCGTAAACGCCGCGGTGGAGGCCGAATACGGGGACGCTTCGGTCAAGCGCAAGGTGGAATTGACGGTGCGGCCCAAGGAGCTTGCGGACGATGAGAAGCGCGCGCGCGTAGAGGCGACCGCGCAGAGGTTGCCGCGCTTGATACTCGGCGAAAACGAAAGCCTGTCGGCCGTGGAATCGGATCTGAAGCTGCCGGCGTTCGATGAAGAAACCGGCGTCGCCATATCGTGGGCGTCCGAAACTCCGGAAATTCTCGGCGACGACGGCGTCCTGAACAGGGTGACCGGCGGGGAAGGGGACGGCTTCGCTCTCAAGGCGCGGCTGCGTCTCGGCAATATCGGCGAGGAAGTGAAAATAGAGGGCGCGCTGGGAGGCGGCCCGGTTTCAACCGAAAGCGTCGCGGAGGACGTCGCGGACGTTCTGGCGGATACCGTGGAAGCCTTGAACGCTTCCTCGGAAGGCGACGCCCTGACGCTGCCGCTTGCGGACGCGCACGGCGTGCGCTACCGCTGGGAAGGCGGCGCCCGGGACGCGCACATCCCCGAACTGCTGGCCCTCGCGGCCTTTGGCGTCATGCTGTACCTGCGCCGCTACGGCGCGATAGACAAACGCATAAAGGCGTCGCGGCGGAGCATGATCAAGGATTTTCCGGAGTTCATAGACAAGCTGCTCCTGATGCTGAACGCCGGACTGGTGGTGTCGGCGGCCATCTCGCGCATCGCCGCCGACTACGAGCGCCGCAGGGACGCAAAAAATCCGCGCCGTCTCTACGAGGAGCTCGCGGCGATACGTCGGCGGGTGGAGAACTCGAACGCGTCGCTGTCCGTCGAATTGAACCGCATGGCGGCGCGCAGCGGCGTTCGCGAGCTGATGCGCTTCGCGGCCGTCGTGTCCGACAACATCGACAAGGGCAGCGCTTTGGCGGAAAAGCTGAAAGCGGAGGGTGAGCTCGTGTGGAAGCTGCGCAAGAAGGACACGGAGGAGGCGGGAAGGCTGGCGGAAACGAAGATGATCCTGCCGATGACGCTGACGCTGCTGACGTTGATCCTGCTCACGATGGCGCCCGCCGTGCTCGACATGTGATGCTGTGACGCGCCCGGAACCCGATCCATGGCAATAATTGGATTGATGTGGGTCGGTTGCCATAATTTAAAAAATCGCAAGGGAAATGAAAGGAGATTTACAATGAAGAACAGCAAAAAAGGGATGGAATTGGTACAGGTTGGCATACTCATCGGCATCGCGGTCTTTCTCGGCTTGATTTTCAAGACGCAGATCGGCGATTTCATCAACGGCGTGTTCAACAGCCTGATGGGGGCCGGATTCTGATGCGCGGCCGCGCGCTTTTCGGAAAGCGTTCCGGCGTTTGCGGCGGCTTCCTTGGGAAGCCGCCGCGGGGCGCGCGGGGCGGCAAGCGAGGCACGGCGATGGTCGAAGCGGCCGTCGTCTTTCCGCTCGTGATCGCTTCGGTGATGGCGGTCGTCTATCTGATGATCGATCTGTATTGTTTCACGGCGCTGCGTTCCCACCTGCACGTGGCGCTGCGCGCCGAGGCGGATGCGGAGACGGGCTTGAGCGAGGTCGTTATCGCCGACGGCCGCGTCCGCGACCGCTATCGCGCCGCCGCCGAGCGGCGCGGCATATCTCCGGAACATCGGCGCAAGGGATTGTTCAATCCTTATGTGGCGGCGGAGGAAAGCAAGAGCTACGGAGGAAACGCCATGATCGAGCGCGGCGTGACGCGGAAGCATTTCGGGCGCTTCTACGTGCTCGACGAGGTGAGCTTCGTACGGAATCTGTCGCTTGTGACGAGCGTGGCGGACGGAGGCGGTGGCGGCGATGAAGAGTAGGGAAGGCACGGCAAAAGGGCCGGCCCGCGGAAGCGGCGCGCCCACCGCGCAAGCAGCGCCGCGCGCGGTCTGCGCGATGCGTTCGGTCTGCGCGCTTAAAAGCAGAAGGGGTTCGTCCGCCGTCTTTCTCGTGATGATCCTGTCCGCCATGCTGCTCCTCGCCGGCACGCTGATCGGCGCGGCGGGATTGACGGCCGGAAAGAGCTGCGGCGATCTCGCGTTTCGCATGGCCGGCCGCTCTCTGCTCGCGGAATACGACAGAAGACTCTATGCGGATTACGGTCTGTTCGCCATGCGAAGCAACGAAACGGAGGCCGCGCGCAAACTGACGCACTACGTCGACGCCGCCTTGAAAAACGGCGGGCGAGCCGGCGCCGTATGGCTGATTCCCTTCGATGTAAAAGATCTGCGCGTGCATTTGAGCGATTTTTCGCTGATCGACGCCGATACCTTTGAAAAGCAGATATTGGACGATATTAAATTCATTATGCTAAACAAACTCGCGGACAAGCTCCGCCCCGCCGCGGACGCAAACGGCACGGAAGCCGCGAACCCGCGAACCATCAACAATCAAGCGGTGTTGAACAGTCTGCCGTCCAAGGGTTTGGGCGGAGGCGGACCGTCGGTCTTTTCCATGCTCGCCTCGGGTCTGCCCTCCGCCGGCGACCTATTGAGCGGCGGGACGGATTCCTTCTTCGTTTCGGAGTATATCATGGCCCGATTCGCGCACGCTTACGAAGCCGTTCCGAATCTCGCGGCGGGACACGCGCGCTTCTTTCAAAACGAAGTGGAGTACGTCTTGATCGGCGGCCGCGACGACGCGGAGAACTTGAAGGCCGTCGAAGGCAGACTGCGCTTGCTCCGTTTCGCTTTGAACGAGGTCTGCGTCCACGGCAACGCCGAATTGTCCTCGCGGGTTGACATGCTTGTGGCGGCATTGGCGGCCGTATTGGAGGGCGTGCCGCCGCCGATTCTCAAGGAACTCGTATTGGCGGCTTGGGTCGCCTTGGAAACGGAGAACGATTTGAAGCTGCTCCGCACGGGGCGAAAGGTGGCTCTTATAAAAAACACCGCAAATTGGGCCGTAGGCATTGATAAGGTTCCCGCGGTCATAGGCTCGTATTTCAAAAGCGCCGCAAGCGACGAAGACATGCCTCCCGACATAAGCGAAACGTCGGAGAACGCGTCCCGTTTCACGGAGGCGGTCGAACCGAGCGACAAAAGCGGCTTCTCTTACGGCGAGTATCTGCGCATATTCCTCTTTTTCGCGTCGAGGGAGAACAAGCTGCTGCGCAGCATGGATTTGATACAGATCAACATGAAGACGGGATATTATGAGTCTTTTTTGATCCGTGAACACTATACGGGTCTGCGCTTCGATTTTGTCATGAATGGGGATCGCTGCGCATACAGGCAAAGCTACGACGCGCCGGACGGGCAAGCGGAAAGGCGATCTTAGGATGTTAAAAAATGGAAATTATTTGCGCGCGCGAAGAGGTTCGTTTACGCTTGAAGCGGCGATATTTCTGCCGATTTTCATCCTTTCCGCGCTGACGATCGCGTATCTGATCAAACTGATCGCAGTGCAGGAAAACGCGTTTCACGCGCTTGCGGACGAGACGCGAAAGATTGCCGCGGAGGCCGCGATGTCGCCGTTCCCGGTGTTTTTCAAGGGCGACGTTTTGGCGCGAATCGGCGAGGAAAACGGCGGAGAGCTTGAGAATTTGCGCGTCGCGCGCTTCGATTACCGCTACGGTCTCGGGGAGTACACGGAGCAGATACGCGTGACGGTCGATTACGACATAGGCGTCAAGTTGCCCGCCGCTCTCATAAGCGCGATTCCCGTGTCCGATACGATACTGTGCAGAGCCTTCGTCGGCGCGATCAACGCGGACGCTCCCATGTCGAACGAAGAACTCGAAGAGGAGAAGACCTCGCGCACCGTATGGGTGTTCCCGCGCGCGGGAACGAAATATCACGGCGAAGCCTGCTCTTATGTCGCGGTGTACCCCAAGGAACTTCTCCTCGGCGAGGGCGTCAGACGGCGCTACGCTCCCTGCAAGCTGTGCGACCCGGGCTCGCTGCCGACCGGCAGCGTCGTCTATTGCTTCCAAAGCACGGGAAAAGCCTTTCATCGCGGCGATTGCGCTTCGGTGGATCGCTACGTGATTCCGATGGAGCTCGAGGAAGCCGAGGCGCGTGGTTACACGCCCTGCGCGAAGTGCGGGGGATACTGATTGTCGCGCGTACCCCGGGCGATTTGTGCCGCCGGATTTGGCGGCCGGATGGAGGATGTTATGTTGCATTTGGTCGACGCGGAGGCGGGAAAGCGCCGGGCGGAGGTGGAGGCGGCGGATGTGCTGCCCTTCGAGGAAAGGATATTGGCGGCCGGGCGCTGCGGCGCCGTGCTGCCCGCCGTGATTCTGACGGTGGACGGGCGGCGGCTCATACGCTACGACACCACGGGCCATCTGTGCTTCGCGGCCTACCCCTTTCGTCGCCTTGACGAGGTGCTCGGCGCGCTGTACGAAACGCCGCTGCTGCTTCTGGATGCGGAGGATTGGCTTCTGCGCGCGGACAAGTTCGCCCTGAGCGGCGAGACGCTGTTCGTCGACGCGAAAAGCCGCAGACTGGGGCTGATCTACGGCGCTCGCCCGGACGCGCGCGGGGGTTTCGCGGAGGGCTACGCATCGCTGCTCGCTTTGGCCGGCGGCATGGAGCACATAACAGGTCTGCCCGCCGCCGTGCGCCGCATAGAGGAGCGCGTGCGCCTCGAAAACCCGGACATCAAAAATCTGCTGCGCATTGTGGAGACCGTGCGGCGCGAATGGAATTACATCCATCCCGGCACTTGATTCGAATAATACTTGTATAAGACAGCCGAATGTGTTATATTGTTCCATAAGAAAGGGAATAAATGAAACACATTTTCATATTGAATCCCGCCGCCGGCAAAGGCGCCGCGATCAAGAAGTGTCTGCCTTCCATCCTATCCGCCGCCTCGAAACTGGACTACGCGCTGCATCGCACCACCGGCCCGCGCGAGGCCGAATTCTACGTTCGGGAACGATGCGCCGAGACGCCGTCGGAGCAATTGCGCTTCTACGCCTGTGGCGGCGACGGTACGGCAAGCGAGGTGATGAACGGCATATACGGTTTTCCGAACGCGGAGCTGACCGTTCTGCCGGCGGGAACCGGCAACGATTTTGTTCGCAACTTCGCGTCCGTGCGCGATTTTTGCGACATCGAGCGTCTCATTGACGGCGTTGCTGTCTCCATGGATGTGGTGTCCTATGCTTTTCATGACGAAAAAACGGGCGCCGACAGACGCAAATTCGCGCTGAACATGTGCAACATCGGCTTCGATTCGGAAGCGGTGGCATGGGCGGAGCGTTTGAAAAAATATCCCTTTTTCGGCGGCGGCATGGCGTATATCGGCGGCGTGGGCATGGCGCTCATACGCAAGAAATCGCTGGAGTTGCGCTTTTCGTTCGACAATGGCGAGGTGCTGCGGGAAAGAGTTCTTCTGACGGCGGTGGCGAACGGAGCGTACTGCGGCGGAGGATTCAAGGGGGCGCCGGAGGCCGACCCGAGAGACGGCATATTGGACGTTTTTATCGCGAAAAACGTGACGAGACGGACTTTTCTGTCGCTCCTGCCCAAATATCACGAAGGGAAGCACTTCACGGAACCGCGCGCGAAGGACATACTGCTTTACAGGCGCTGCGAGGCTTTGTGCATTTCGTCGGACGAATTGATGCATATCGCCGTCGACGGAGAAGTATTTCTCACGAAAAGCGCTTCTTTTAAAATACTTCCAAGCACAGTAAAATTTGTGATTCCGGCGGCGCTCCCGCAGAGGTCTCTTTAAATGCTCAATCAAACTTCGGGCGGCGCGCCGAGACGCCGTTGCGTAATCATCACCGCTCGCGTCGAAGGCCCGATTGCCGACGCGCTGCGCATCGGGGCGGACGACTTCGTCATATGCGCCGACGGCGGCTTCGATCGCGCGGCGGCGGAAGGCGTGAAGCCCGACGTGATTCTCGGCGATTTCGATTCGATAAGCGCGCCGCCCGCGGCGTCTCTCGCTCGGGTGATCGGCTTTCCCGCCGAAAAGGACGACACGGACACGCTGTTGGCCATAAAGCACGGGCTCGACGCCGGCCATTCCGACTTCGTCGTCGTCGGCGGCTTGAGCGGCCGCTTCGATCACAGCTTCGCGAACCTTCAAGCCGCGGCATACTGCTTGGATCGCGGCGGTCGCGTATGGATTGCCGACGCGGCGAACAGGGCGACCATGACGGACGCCGGCGCGTTCGTGCTGCGGCCGGAAAAGGGATTCTTTTTTTCCGTCTTTTCGTGGACGGAAAGCTGCGAGGGCGTGGATATCGAAAACGCCAAGTACGTCGCGCAAAACCTCCGCCTCACGCAGAGCTTCCCCATCGGCGTCAGCAACGAATTCGCGGACGGTCCCGTCACGATCCGAAAGAAAAGCGGCCGTCTTCTCATCGTCCTGTCGCGCAAAGACTGACGCGGGCGCGGCGGCATCCCGGCGCGCGGCGCGCAAAGACGACAAAGGCCGCCGGGCAGCTCCGGCGGCCTTTGCGCGTTCGCGCATCCATCAGTACTTGTCGAAACCGCTTTCCAGATCTATCTCCTGCATTCTGCCGTAAGACGGCGGAACGTCGTTCAGAGAGGGCCGCGCGGAGAAGGCCTCGCGCGCCGCCGCAGAACCTTCCTTGAGTTTGAACTGCGCAAGGATGTTCTCGAGCATGTGCGACTGCGCGGAAAGTTCCTGCGCCGCCGCCGCGGACTCCTCCGCCGTGGCGGAATTGGCCTGCACCACGTCCGAAATCTGGCTCATGCCCTTTGTGATCTCGGATATGGAGCTGCTCTGCCTGCTCGAAGCATCGCTGATCGCCTGCATGGACAGGGCGTTTTTTTCGGATATTTCGTTGACGGAATTGAGACTTTCGCTCGTCTTCGTGGCGATGGAATTGCCCTCCGTGACCTTTTGCGTGCTGCTCTCTATCAGCACGGCCGTCTCCTTGGCGGCCTCGGCCGATTTGGACGCGAGGTTTCTGACTTCGTCCGCGACGACGGCGAAGCCCTTGCCGTGCTGCCCCGCCCGCGCGGCTTCCACGGCGGCGTTCAGCGCGAGTATGTTGGTCTGGAAGGCGATGTCGTCTATGACCTTGATCACCTTCGCGATGTTGTTCGAGCTCTCGTTGATGTCGTGCATGGCCGCCGTCATATTGTACATGGATTCCATGCTCTCGCTCATGTATTTGGACGAAAGCCGCACGTCGTCGTAAGCTTCTTTCGATTTCTTCGTGTTTTCCTCGGATTGCGAAAGCACCTCCGCGATGGACGCGGAAAACTCCTCGAGGGTCGCCGCCTGCTCGCTCGAGCCGGAGGCCAGCGACTGCGCGCCCGTCGCGATCTGGCTCGCGCCCGCGGAAACCTGCGCCGAAGCCTCCTTTATTTCAAGCAGCATCTTGTTGTTCTTGTCGATGACCGTGTTGATGGATCGGTTCATGATATCCTTGTCGGATCGGACGGAAATGGACGAGCGGTAATCTCCGTCGGCGATCAGCGCCAATATGCCCGCCTGCGCCTTGATGGCTTCGATCATGTTTCGGAATGCCTCCGCGAGAGAACCGATTTCATCCTTGCTCGTCGCGTCCACGTTGACGTCGATGTCGCCCTTCGCGATGGAACTCGCCGCCTCGACCAAACGCAAGGTGGGTGTCGCGATGAGCTTGGCGATGATCAGTCCCAAGACGACGGCGCCCGCCACGGAAATGACCGATATCGCGATCAGCGCGCCGATCAGGATCATGGCCAGTCTCGTATCGGCTTTGTTTGAATTGTTGGCGGTGGTTTTGATCAGCTCCGAAAGCTTGGCGATGCTCGCCTGCAGATCCGCCGTCAGAGAACGCGACATGATCTCCAAAGCGCCCGCCGCGTCGCGCGCGCGGATTCGCATCACCAGATCGTCGAGCCTTTTCAAATATTCGTTGTTCGCCGCGTCGATATCGTTCATGATGGCCCTGCCGGCATCCGTTACCAGATGCGCTTTCAGGTACACGATCTCGTCGGCAATCTGCTTTTTGGCCTCGTCCAGCTTGTTGAGCGCGTCGTTCATTTTTGTGGAATCGTCGATGTACATAATTGCGTCTCGGTACGCAACGCGCTGTGTGGCCAAACCGTAATCCAGATTCCCAACATACTCCATATTTTGGACGTGCGTATACATCTGCGCCTGCGTCTTGTCCAGCGCCAACATGCCGTAAATGCCTATAACGCCGACGATGGCCGTCAAAACCGCCACAAACAGGAATCCAAACAACAGCTTGTTTCTTATTTTCCAATTTTTCATTTACAAACCTCCATCAATTACAATAATCCCAATCGCATTGCGCCTTTTCCCCAATCGCCCCCATGATCCGACGGGCTTTTCGCGCCTTTTGCCACTGTCTTCCGCCATTTCAAAAACAAATGCATACTGTGTTGTACAGGTATGACAAATGCTTGAAATCAAGCGAAATTCAATGCCATATCCGATATTATTTTAAACGCTTCCGGTATTCGCGTCAAGTGGCGCGTTTGATTTTACCTTCTTTTTCTGTCGATTTTTTACGGTTTGCGACGGACAAAAAAATTGATATCCGCGAGAGCAGATGGTATAATAAAAAACGCGAGAACAGAAAGGACATCGTGCATGACCATATCTTTGGAATATTTTCTGAGCCAATTGTCGAATCCCGTTTTTTTCGTTACGACCGTGCTGACGCTGGGCGTAATTTTGGTGAACGGCTGGACCGACGCCCCGAACGCCATCGCCACCTGCGTTTCCACGCGGTCGATGGACGTTCGCAAGGCGATATGGATGGCGGCCGTTTTCAATTTTTTGGGCGTGCTGGTCATGACCGCGCTGAACGCCACCGTCGCGCATACGATATACCGCATGGTGGACTTCGGCGGCGATTCGCGCGTCGCGCTCTCGGCCCTGTGCGCCGCGATGCTTTCGATCGTCCTGTGGGCGACGGCGGCTTGGCGCTTCGGCATACCCACGAGCGAGAGCCACGCGCTGATAGCGGGCATCTCCGGCGCGGCGATGGCCCTTCAGGGCGGCTTGTCCGGCATCAACGCCTCCGAGTGGATCAAGGTGCTGTACGGCCTCGTTCTCTCTACGGCGCTCGGCTTCTTCATGGGCTATCTTGCCGTAAAGGGCATAGAGTTTCTGTTTTACGGGGTTGACCGCGTCCGCGCCCAAGGCATGTTCATGCGCGCGCAGGTGGCGGCGGCGGCGGGCATGGCCTTTATGCACGGCGCGCAGGACGGGCAGAAGTTCATGGGCGTATTCCTGCTCGGCCTGTTTCTGTCGGCGGGCCGCGCGGACGTCGATCTGTTCGTCATTCCCGTCTGGCTCATGGTGCTCTGCTCTCTCATCATGGCGCTCGGAACCTCCATCGGCGGATATCGCATCATCAAGTCGGTCGGCATGGATATGGTCAAACTGGAGAAGCATCAGGGCTTTGCCGCCGATCTCGCCGCCGTGTTTTGCCTGTTGCTCGCGTCGATCTGGGGCTTGCCCGTCAGCACCACGCACACGAAGACGACCGCCATCATGGGCGTGGGCGCGGCGCGCAGGCTGTCCTGCGTTAATTGGAAAATTGTGGGTGAGATGATATTGACCTGGGTGCTGACTTTTCCGGGCTGCGGGTTGATTGGATATTTGATGGCGCGGCTGTTTATAGCCGTTTTTTAGGTAACTACTCAAACGCCACGCCATTTTTGTCCATCTCGGAACCTGCCGTCCCATATTGGCTTCCTCACGTACATCTTGGTACGCTCCGGGAGCCAAATGGTCCGGCAGAACCCGATCTGAATCAAAACTATCGCGGCGTTTGAGTAGCCTTGATTATGTATGTTATGTTAATCGGTGTAGGAGGGTTGCGTTGTCCAAGGAAGACAAGTATTATGAATCGTTTGTGGAGATGGTGGGCTATTCCTATGAAGCGGCGCAGCTGCTGAAGAAGATATTGCACGACTTCGATCCGGGCGATATGCAGGCGCGCATGCGGGATATGCACGAAATCGAGCATTCCGGCGATATCGCGCGGCACGTCATGACGAAAAAACTGGCCAGAGAATTCATCACGCCCATAGAGCGCGAGGACATCATGGCCATGGCCGAGGCCATCGACAACGTCACGGACAAGATAGAGGACGTGCTGATGCGCATCTACATCTTCAACATCCCCGAAATTCGCGAGGAGGCCAAGAAGATCACGGATGTCATCGTGCGATCCTGCGAGACGCTGCGCGAGGCCCTTGCCGAATTTCACAATTTCCGCAAATCCAAAACCCTCCATGAAAAGATCATATTGGTAAACCAATTGGAGGAGGAGGCCGACAACATCTACACGACGGGCGTGCGGAACCTGTATATGGAAAAATCGGATCCCATACTCGTGCAGGCGTGGTACGAGACCTTCCAATTTCTCGAGGATTGCTGCGATGCCTGCGAGGACGTCGCGGACGTCATCGAGAGCGTCATGCTGAAAAACGCGTAGGATTGATTTTCGCGCAAGCGAATTTTATGGCTGCGCATAAGGAAGGGGAAAGGCATGCTCGTGGTCGCTGCGACGCAGAACGCGCATAAAATCAGGGAATTGACCGAAATCACAAAGGCTTTCGGCATGACTGTGATCTCCCGTTCGGAGGCGGGCGTGCCGGATTTTGAGATCGAGGAGGACGGCGCGACCTTCGAGGAAAACTCGCTGAAGAAGGCGCGCGCCATCATGGAACGCTGCGGCCTGGCGGCCATAGCCGACGATTCGGGTCTCGTGACGGACGCTCTCGGCGGCGCGCCCGGCGTGCTGTCCGCGCGCTTCGCGGGCGTATCCGGGGAGAGCGCCGACGCGGCGAACAACGAAAAGCTGCTCGCGCTCCTGTCCGGCGTGCCGGACGCGGAGAGGACGGCGCGCTTCGTTTCCGTCGTGACCTTGGTCTTTCCGGACGGGCGCGCGCTCGCGGCGCGCGGGGAATGCGAGGGATTCATCGGGCGCGCGGGAAGGGGCGACGGCGGCTTCGGCTACGACCCTCTGTTCACGCCGCGCGGCTTCGAAAAAACTTTCGCCGAGCTTTCCGCCGAAGAAAAAAACGGGATCAGCCACAGGGCAAAGGCGCTCGCCGCGCTGCGGGAGCTTCTGTCGAAGGGCGCGGGCTGAAATTCGCGGCCGCGCGTTCCGCGAGCCGCCGGGCCGCCGCGCCCTACCTGTCCGGACGAATCACGCGCACGGATATGATGCCGTCGCAGCCTTTCAGTATGCGCTTCAATTCGCTCTCCTCGACGGGCGAATCGATGTCCGCGAGGGTGTAGGCGTAATCTCCCTTGCTGCGGTTCAGCATGTCGCGGATGTTGATGTCTTTTTCCGCGAGCGTTCCCGTGATCCATTTGAGCATGGAGGGGATGTTCTTGTTCAATATGCAGACGCGCGCCAGAGCCGTGGGCGTTCCCATATTGCACTTGGGATAGTTCACGGAATGGCTGATGTTGCCGTTTTCGAGGTAGTCCATGATTTCGTCGACCGCCATGATGGCGCAGTTGTCCTCCGATTCCTTCGTGGACGCGCCGAGGTGGGGGATGGCCACGACGTTTTCGACGCCGACAAAGCGCTCGGTCGGAAAATCCGTCACGTAGGTTCTGACCCTGCCCGCGCCGACGGCGCGGAGCACGTCTTCGTCCTTCACGATCTTGTCTCTTGAGAAATTCAGAAGCACGACGCCCGGCTTCATCGCCGCGAAGCTCTTTTCGTCGAACATGCCCGTGGTGTTCTCCATGAAGGGAACGTGTATGGTGATGTAATCGGATTGTTTCAGCACATCGTCTATGGCGTCGCAGAGCAGCACCGACGCGGACAGCTCGTGCGCGTTCCTGACGGTGATGTAGGGGTCGTGGCCGACGACGCGCATGCCCAGAAGCACCGCCGCGTTTGCCACAAGCACGCCCACGGCGCCGAGACCGACCACGCCGAGCGTCTTTCCCTTGATTTCCTCGCCCGCGAATTTGGATTTGTTCTTCTCCACGGCCTTGGGTATGTCTTCGCGCAGGGTTTTCGTCCAGGCTATCGCGCTCGAAAGATTTCTGGCGCTCATGAGTATGCCGGTCAGGACGAGTTCCTTGACGGCGTTGGCGTTGGCGCCGGGGGTGTTGAACACGACAATGCCTTCCTCGGAGCAGCGCTCGACGGGGATGTTGTTGACGCCGGCGCCGGCGCGCGCGATGGCGAGCAGGTTGGGGGAGAAGCGCAGGTCGTGCATATCCTGGCTTCTGACCAATATGCCGTGCGCTTCGCTCGCGTCCCCCGTGATTGAAAATTTCGCGTCGAGGCGGTTTAGGCCCGCGCTCGATATCTTGTTCAGTGCCGCTATTTTATACATTTTGTCTCCCGGTGATGATCTCCTGTAAACAACGCAAGAAACCGGCAAATCGCCGCTACCGCATTATAGCATTTCTTCGGCGCGGAGTAAAGCGCTATCGCGGTATTTTGCATATATACAAACACATTGAAATTGGTGGATTACCACCCCTTCGGCAATTCCCGAAACTCGTCCCGCTTATCAAGCACGACGGTACATTTCTCCCAATCGCCGCAATCGGGAATACTTCCCTCGTACTTCAAGACAAACGGATTCACTAAACGCGTCGAAAGGCAGCAATGACGCTCCTTTATATCCGAACGATATACACCTTTTCTTTGCCGACCTTGCGATACGACAACAGTTCACGCTCCACCATTCGTTGCAACAGCTTGTACGCACCGCTGAGGGATATGCCGAGCAATTCCGCCGTCTCTTGTTTCGTGAACTCCGATTTGAAGAAATCCGCAATCTTCTGTTCTTTGTCGGTTAGGAGAGGTTTTGCGGCAAGTTGCAAGACATGGTTCAAATTGGGCAGGCTGATCAGAAATCCGCCGCTCGTAATGGGGATGGCGGGAGAGACTCCGAACTTCGCATAGGTTTCAAATATGCGCGGAATCCCGGTGCCGTAGGCTTCGATCAGCTTCAATCGGTGGAACACCGCCGCCAACTTCTCGTTGCGCGGAACGGACACGCCCGCCCGCATAAGTTCCCGCGTCACACCCGGCATAATCCCACCGAGCGACATGATCTCAAGCCTGTCGTCGAACACACTCACCAAAATACTGCCTTCAATGTAATAATCGCGGTGAATTATGGCGTTCAGCAACGCCTCGCGCAAAACGATTTCCGGGTAGTCCGGTCGGTCAATGCGATACGCGCCCTCAAACGTGGACGCGACTTTGTTATATACGTTCAGATACGCCAAAACCTCGTCAATCTGCCGAAACACCGAACCTGTAAATTCATTCCTGTCCTTGAAGGTTTCTTTGGTCATGCCGCCGAAAATCGCCGCCTTGACCGAATATGGGCATTGGTCGGACAGAATCAGGGCGAGATTGGAATAGCGTCCGTCGGCGCGGATCAGTCCGAGCGACTTCCGTTGCGTTTCGCCGAAAACAACATCTTTTTCCCCGAAAATACGCGCAGCATAGTCAAAAGTGAGTTCTTGGTTCAATGAAAGAGCTTCAATAAACTTCTCACCGTCGTTCTCGCGTATCATCTGCTTGATATGCTCTCGCGATGCCGAAACGCTCTCGCTCCCGATGCGAACATACACGCCCTGCGGCACAAGTCCGTGGGATTTCAGACAATATGGCAAAGCCGCTCCGCGCTCCACAGAGATTTCGACAACAGTCTTTCCTTCGCGCCGGATCGGTGAAGCATTGAAATATCCGGTAGGGTCGGGATTTATCGAATCGCGGAAGCTGTTGACCGCTTTGAGCAAAAGTCCGTCAACGTCGTCAACACCGACAACATTTCCATCGTCGGCAATGCCGATATACAGCGTTCCGCCGTCCGTATTCAGAAACGATAGCAGAACCTTGTTCACCTTATCGTTGTAAACGCTCTTGAACTCCGTGCTTGTGTTTTCAATCATCGACCGCCCCCCCCGAAATAGTTTGTGTTCGTATCATAACACGTAACTCTCCAAACGTCAATATGCAAATTGGAGTTTTGGAGAGATTATGGAGTTTTGGAGATTTTCCGGAGTGATGGAGATTTGGCGTTTTCGAGTGAAGACCTTCGCCGGTTTCACACCGCAATCCGCTTGATCATCGCGGACAAGGTTTCGGGCGACTCCCTTTTTTCGCTGTTCAGCCACATGCAGACGATTCTGAAAGCGCCGTAAATGATAAAGTTGAACAGATATTCGGTCTCCGCGGCGTCATACTTTCCAAAGCAATTTTTGAGGAAGCTTTCCTTGATGACGGCGAGAGAAAACAGCTTTTCGGGGAAGGCCGAATCGATGTTGTTGTTGATCAGCAAGCGCGCGAATTCAAGATTGTTTTCCAGATATTTGCAGAGGACTTGGATCGTCGTTTCGATGTTCGCCTGATTTTTCGCAACCGTCTTGTTGATAAAGGCAATGATGTCGTTTTCCATGTCGGTCAGCAGGTCGAACTGGCTGCCATAGTATTTGTAGAAGGTGGTGCGGTTCACATCGGCGCGCTCACAGAGCTCTCTTATGGAAATGTGGTATATGTCTTTTTCTCGCAGCAATTCGATCAGCGCATCCTTGAGCATCCGCTTCGTCAGCGCGGTGCGGCGGTTTTCTTTCCCTTCCATGGTCTCCTCCCATTTTGATTTTTTGCCGTATGTCAACAGTTCGATTCCAAATGTTGATTTATAAACCGTTTATAAAAATCTGTCGGTTGCGCAATAAACACATGTTTATTATAATGCGATTGCAATGTTTCGTCAAGGCGTAATCGATTTTGGAGGTATTGTTTATTGTTGGCGATGAAGAAAACGGCCGATTTCATTGTGAACAAGAGAAAGCTTTTGCTGATTGTCATGCTTGTTTTGACCGCGGTTTGCGCTTTCCTGGCCGCCAAGATGGAAACAAACACGGATATGACGAAGTATCTGTCCGAAGACTCCAATATGCAGCAGGGTTTTACGCTCATGGACGCGTGGTTTTCCGACGACGAAGAAAATTCGTCCATACGGGTGATGTTCGATGATTTGCGCGCGGATGAGATAGCCCTGATCAAGGAAGAACTGAGCGATATTCCCTATGTGAGCAGCGTGGATTACGAGGCGGACGACGAGGATTACAACAAGGACAATCATACGCTGTTTGTCGTAAACACGAGATTCGACTACGGCACGGAGGAAGAGCTTTCCATCGAGCGGGCCATCGGCGACGGCTTTACCATATACGACATGGCGTTCTGCAACAACGACATTCCCTCCACCGAGGTGTCCGTGACGCTTTTGGCGTCGGCCGTGGGAATGCTCCTCGTCATCCTCTTTATCATGAGCGCGTCCTGGCTGGAGCCGATCCTGTTCATGATCACCATCGGCATTGCCGTCGTGATCAATCTCGGCACCAACGTCGTGTTCCCGTATACGGCCGAAATCACGGCATCCATCGCGCCGATTCTGCAACTCGCGCTCTCGATGGATTATTCCATCATACTGATGAACCGCTACCGCCAAGAAAAGCCGCTCCACGAAAACAAAGAGGATGCGATGAAAGCGGCGCTGGCCAATTCTTTTTCCTCCATCGCTTCCAGCGCGCTGACCACCGTCGTGGGATTGCTCGCTCTCGTCTTTCTCTCCTTCAAGCTCGGCCCGGAGCTCGGCATCATCCTGGCAAAAGGCGTATTTGTCAGCATGTTGTGCGTTTTCGTCATCCTGCCGTTTTTGATTTTGAAGTTCGACGGCGGCATTGAGAAGAGCGGGAAAAAATATCCGCATTTTCCCATGGGCCTTTTCGCAAAGCTCAGCAACAAGGCGAGATTTGCGATGCCGGTCGTTTTTGTCGCGCTGTTCGTTTCCTTTTACATCTTGCAGGGGAATACCGCCATCTCCTTCACGGAAGGCAAGACCGACCCGCTGGCCGGCGTTTTTCCCAAGGACAACGAGATCGTTCTGCTGTACAACAGCAAGGAGGACGAGGAGAGCACAATGGAAATCGTTTCCGCATTGGAGGACGACGAACGCGTCAAAAGCATCATCGGATACGAGAATACGCTTGGCGAGGAGCGCAGCGCCGAGGATATGTCGGAGGCCATCGCCGAAATGGACGATGGGATCGATGTGGACGAGGAGCTCATCCGTATGCTGTATTATCTGTATTTCGACGGAAAAACGCCTTCCATAAAAGCGGAGGATTTCCTGGTGTTCGTCAGGGACGACGTCATGTCGAGCGAATTGTTTTCGGACTACATGGACGAAAGCATGACCGAAAACATCGATTCCATCGATAAATTCGCGAGCAAAGAAAGGCTGACGCGGAAAATGACCGCCGATGAGATGGCGGATTTCTTCGAGATGGACGCCGAGGACATCGAGAGCCTGTACCTCTACCGCTTTACGGAGGACGGCGGCGCGGAAAGCGGCGCGATGACCGTGTCCGCGTTTGCGGATTACGTCGTGAACACGGTGGCGGAGGACGAAGACTACGCCTCCATGTTTGACGCCGATACCCTGGATCGGCTCGAAACCCTGCAAACCTATACGGACAAAGCGAAGATGACAAAGAGCGGGAGCTATTTGGATACGGCCTCGATCATCGAAATGGACGAAGACCAGGTGGAATTGCTGTACGTGTATTATTTTGAAAAAGATCCCAATTACGTTCCGTCGCGAATAGCGCTGGACGAATTCGTTGACTTCATGCAAAACGACGTCGCCAAAAATCCGATGTTCGCGTCGTACATAGACGACGACGCGATAGAGCAGATGGACGTGCTCGAGGACTTCGCGGACAAAACGGCGCTGCGGGAACGGCTTTCCTTTCGGCAACTGGCCGGCAAGCTGGGCATGGAGGAAGAAGAGGCGGAACTGATCGGGGTCTATCGCCGCATGGAAAACAAAAGCCATTCTCCCGAAAAAATGACGCTCCGCGAATTCATCGCCTTTATGCGAAACGAGGTCGCCGACAATCCCATGTTTTCGTCCTATATCGACGCGGACGCCTTGGAACAGATGGATATGCTGGCCGAATTGACGAGCAAGAAAACGCTCGGGGCGCGGCTTCCGCTTTCGACGCTCGCGAATATGCTCGGAATCGAAAAGCAGGCGCTGGAAATGGTCTATATGCTTTATCAAGGCGACAGCGCGGTCAATGTTACAAACGAGATGCAGGAGCCGGTTCCTTTGAACACGCTGGCGGGGATGCTCGGAACCGGATTGGAAACGGCGGAAATGCTCTATTTTTATCATCGAATGAACGATCCCGAGTATGCGCCGGAGCCAATGCGGCGTTCCGAATTCCTGTCGTTTGCGCAAAATGAGGTCATAGGCAACAAGGCGCGCGAATCGTATATCGGCGCCGCCACGCTTACCACGCTTGCGGCGATTCAAGCGGCGCCGGCCGAAACGGGCGACGACCCCCGTTCTTACGCGGAAATCGCAGCCGGACTGGGCATTGCCGAAGGGGACGCGAAGGCGATCTTCGTCCTTGCAGGCGGCAGGACGGGCAAAATGTCGATCCTGGACGCCTGCACGCTGCTGTTCTTCGACGAGCAAATTCACGCGCGGCTCGGCGAAAGCGAATATGAGCGGTTGGCCATGCGCCTTCTCGGCGCGCTTTCTTCTTCCTCCTCCGTCGGCGGCGAAGCGGCCATGCCGATCGAAACGCTCGTTTCCTTCATCCTTTCCAACAGCGTGACAAGCGCGATGCTGGACGGCGGCTCCCTTTCACAGCTTAGAATGCTGGATCGCATCATCAAGCTCGCTAAGGCGGACGCAAAGCTTTCCCACCGGGAAATCGCGGATGCGCTCGAGATGGACGCGGAAAGCATACGCTCCGTCTTTAT
The DNA here is from genome assembly GCA_031276515.1 of Eubacteriales Family XIII. Incertae Sedis bacterium. Classification (GTDB taxonomy): domain Bacteria; phylum Bacillota; class Clostridia; order Peptostreptococcales; family Anaerovoracaceae; genus JAITLA01. Next base: position 31,244 of record JAISMX010000118.1, read on the forward strand.
TCTTGCCGACGGCGACGCGGGAACCATATCGATCGAGGAGGCCGTTTCCTTCATCCTTTCAAACGACGACATCAAATCCGAGCTCGACTCCGATTCCCTGAAACAGCTTCGGAAACTGGATACGATCATCGGATACGCGCTGAACGACGGCGGCCTGTCCCACGCGGACATTGCCGAGCTCGCGGAGATGCCCGAGGACGATGCGAAGATGCTGCTTGCGTACAGGGACGCGGAAAACGGCGAATTCGAAAACAATCACCATTTGTCGGTGCAGCAGGTCATGAACTTTCTCATCGACAACAAAAGGGATTTCAAAGCCGCCATCGGGGACAATTGGGATGACATCAAAACGGCGCAGAAGCTGATCAACGCCGCCGTTGAAGGCACGCCGCATTCCCCCTCCTCGCTCGCGCGGCTCCTCGGGATGCGAAAATCGCAGGTGGAGGATATCTACCTGCTTTACATAAGCGAATTCGGCGACACCTCCGCTTGGCGGCTTTCCCCGCAGGAGTTCGTCAACTTTACCGTAAAAAAGGTTTTGCCCAACGAAGCGTTTTCGACCTATTTTGACGACGAAACGACCGAGCAGTTAAAGAACGGCAAAACGCTCATCGACGCGGTCGTTTCGGAAAAAAGCTTCGGCGCGAAAAAGATGGGAGACATCCTCGCCGCTCTTTCGGACGATCTTACCCAAAGCGACATCGAAATGCTGTATTCCTATTACGCCGGCATGAAAAGCGAAGAGGAGGATTGGCGGATGACGATCCCGCAGATGTTCGATTATCTCTGCGATGAGGTCATGAACGACGCCGAATTCTCCGATATGTTTGACCGCCAAACGAAAAATGACATCATAAGCCGCAAGGCCGATCTGGATGAGGGCATCGCGCAAATGAAGGGGGAAAACTACTCCCGGCTGATCTTTACGACGGACTATCCGGAGGAATCGGCCGCCACCTCGGAATTTGTGACAAAGTTGGATACTCTGCGAAAATCGAAGCTTGACAATGACTCCTATATGATCGGCGCCTCCGCCATGGTCTATGAGATGGAGAACGGATTCCCGAAGGAGTTCGCGGTCATAACCATCCTCACGGCGGTCGCGATATTCGCCGTGGTTTTCCTCGCGTTTCGCAATCTCGTGATTCCGCTTTTGCTGACCTTGCTCGTGCAATGCGGCGTATTCATCACGGTGACATCCATCGGGTGGCAGGGACTTTCCGTATATTATCTGTCGCTGTTGAACGTGCAGAGCATTCTGATGGGCGCGACCATAGACTATGCCATCGTTTTCAGCGAGTATTATCGCAACAACAGGGGCGGCATGGGAAGGACGGAGGCGCTCAAATCCGCTTACGACTGCGCCATCCACACCATCATGACCTCCGGCGCGATCCTGATCCTGGTGACCGCAATCCTCGGCGCGTTCTCTCCGGCGGGGATTATCGCGCAGGTGTGCACCACCTTGTCCATCGGCTCGCTGATAGCGGTTTTGCTGATTCTGCTCGTTCTGCCCGGAATGCTCGCGGCCTTCGATCGTTTTATCGTGAAGAAGAAAGAGCGGATCCCCGCGGAGATCGAGCCCGAAGCGGCGCAAGGCTTGGATTGAGGCGAACGGCCGGCGCGCGGCCGGGAGGCCCGATTTCGGCGCGCCTTGCGGATGCGAATCGACGAACGAATTTTCTTAAAAATCACATGATCATGTGATACCGCTTCCGGATATCGGTCAATATAATAGAGGTGTGAGTTATTTCGTGTTTTTTTAACAAAATCGAGACGAAAGGAGAACCGAAATGGGGAAGTTGAGCGGAAAAACCGCGCTGATCACCGGCGCGGCCCGCGGCTTGGGCAGGGCGTACGCATTGCATTTGGCGTCCTTGGGCGCCAACATCGGCGTGATAGACATCAATTTGAAATCTTTTGAAGATTTCGAAACGGAAAAAGTTTTGTTGACCGCCGATACCGTCATGGACGAGGTGCGGGCGCTTGGGGTGAAATCCGCGGGTGCCACCGCGGACGTATCCGATCCGGAGCAGGTAAACGCAGCCGTCAAAAAAATCAACGAGGCATTGGGAGACATTGATATTTTGGTGTGCAACGCGGGCGGCGGTTCAGGCAAAATGACCGACAACGTCGCTTCCGAACTTGATTTGGAACAATATCATCTGATTGTGGAGCGCAATCTTTCGGGCACCATTCATACGGTTATGGCCGTGGCGCCCGCAATGAAAGCGAAAAAGAAAGGCAAAATCATCACCGTCAGTTCACATGTGGGACAGGCGGCCACGTCAACCGGTTCCTATGCTCATTACGCAATCGCCAAAGCCGGCATACTGCATTACACAAAGCTGCTGGCGCAGGATTTGGGCGCATATGACATCAATGTCAATTGCATTTCCCCCGGTTTCATCGCCACGGGACGCATGGCGCAGGGTTTTAAGGCCATGGGAGAAGAAAAATTCCTCGCGGCTCTGGCTCTGAAACGCTTTGGCACACCGGAGGATTGCGCGAAGGTCGTTGAATTTCTGGCCACGGATCTGTCCGACTACGTCACCGGCTCATGCATCGAGGTGGCCGGAGGAAGCACGTGCAGGCTTACGCTTTCGTTGTGACGGCGCGGCAAAACCGCGATCGGCCGGCCGCGTTTCATGAAAAACCCAATGGAAAGGAGTTGTCATTATGTCCAGAATGATCAATACCGTCACCGGGCCTGTTTCGTCCGACAATCTTGGCGCCGTTTTGGCGCATGAGCACGTCTTGTTCGGTTATCCGGGTTATGAGGGCGACGCCACGTGCAATGTCTGGGACGAGGAGCGCTTTTTCGGCGTCGTCGAACCCGTCATCGAGAAAATAAAGGCACAAGGAATCCGAACGATTGTGGATGCCACCCCGAATGATTGCGGACGCGACGCCGCAATGCTGAAAAAAATTTCCGAGCGCTGCGGCATCAACATCATCTGCTCCACGGGATATTATTACGAACGCGGCGGCGCGTCGGCCTATTGGAACTTCCGCAGGAATTTCGGTTTTCCCGCGGACGAAGAAGTGTATGAACTGATGAAGCTGGAATTGAACGAGGGCATTGCCAAAACGGGCGTCAAAGCGGGGGTCATAAAGGTGGCGAGCGGCATCGGCGCAATCGGCGATTACGAGAAAATGTTTTTCCTCGCCGCATGCAGACTTGCGAAAGAAGATCCGGGCGTGCGAATCGTCACGCATTGCTCACACGGAACAATGTTGAAAGAGCAGGCCGAATTGTTCATAAGCGAAGGGGTGAATCCGAATCAGGTGCAATTGGGCCATTTCTGCGACACCGTGGATTTGAGCGCGCAAATAGATGTGATGGAGAAGGGTTTTTATGCCGGATTCGATCGCATGGGACAGGTTGGCTTTGACGGTATGCCGTATGACGACGATCGCCTTGCCGCCATATGCGCGCTGACGTCGCTGGGGTTTGGAAAACGGATCTTGCTCTCAAATGATCGGATATACTGGTTTTTGGGACGAGAATTCCTGTTATCCAAACAAATCGTTGATACCCTGATCAAGGAATGGCATTGGACCTATATTTTTGAAAAGCTTCTTCCGAAACTACAAAAAATGGGATTGAGCGAAGAACAGACGCATGGATTTATGTTTGAAAATCCCGCCGGATTTTATGGAGGTGCGTTGGCATGAACGGAAAAATGAAGGCAGTACTGAAAAAGAATTTGCTTCCCGGGCTGAATGTGGAAGAAATACCCATTCCCGAAATAGGCGAAGGGGAAGTTTTGATCAAGGTCAGAGCGGCCGGCATTTGCGGTTCCGACGTGCATATGTTTGAAGGGGCGGACAGCTATAAGGTGTTTGAAAAATTCATGCCGCTGGTTATGGGGCATGAGTTCTGCGGCGACGTCTGCGATGTGGGTTCCGCCGTCAAAGCGGTCCGTCCCGGCGACAGGGTCGTCAGCCGTGTGGCGGCGTCGTGCGGAGATTGCCGGTATTGCCGCAGCGATCGAATGCACTTTTGTTCCGTGGCGTTCACGCGCATTTTGGGTTTGCAGAAAAACGGCGGATTTGCCGAATACGTCGCGGTTTCCGAAGAAAGCTGCATCCTCCTGCCGGACGCGATCGGTTACGAATTGGGTGCGCTTATCGAACCGCTCGGCGTAACCGGAAACGCGGTGAACGATTCGGGACTTACGTTGGGGGAAACGGTTGTGATCCAAGGACCGGGACCCATAGGGCTGCTCACTCTGCTGCATGCAAAAGCGCGCGGCGCCGGAAAATGCATTGTCGTCGGAACCAAAAATGACAGCTTCCGTCTGCGCAAGGCCAAGGAATTCGACGCGGATCACATTGTCGTCGCGGACGAAGAGGATCCGGTAAACGCGGTGCGGGAGCTTACGGGGGGCTATGGAGCGGATGTCGTATTCGAAGCTTCCGGCGTACCGCAATTGTTGCAGACCGCATTGGATATGTGCGACAAGACCGGACGCGTGGTGGTCGAGGGCATTTACGGCTCCCCCGGAACGATAGATTTCACGCCGATGGTGCGCAGCGCGAAGAAGCTTCTGGGTACCTACGGGGGTCCCATAGCCTGGGATCGCATGATCGCTTGGTTGAGCGCGGATTCCCGGTACGCAAAGCTGCCGTTGAGCGTAATAACGCACAGAAGCAAGCTCGAAGACGCCGAGGCGGCTTTCAAACGCAGCGTAAAGAAAGAAAACATCAAAGAATTGTTCATTCTATGACACCCCCCAATAGAGAGGAGAATCGCACATGGAGAAGAAAGCGTCTGTTTCGGCCAGAATCGCGCTCGCGTTGAAGCGGCACGGTGTGACCGAAATCTTTGGACAAAGCAATCCGCCGACCGTGCTCTTGGCGGCGGAAAGCATGGGCATTCGTCAGATCGGATATCGTCAGGAGAATGCGGGAACCTACATGGCGCAGGCTTATGGCATGTGTTCGGGACGCGTGCCGGTAATCGCCGCGCAAAACGGTCCCGCGGCGACGCTGATCGTTCCCGGTTTGGCCGAATGTCTGAAAGCCTCGCATCCGATCGTTGCGGTTGTGCAGGACGTGGATTCCAATACGGTTGATCGAAACGCTTTTCAGGAATTGGATCATCTCAAGCTGTTCGAGGGCGTGTCTAAGTGGGTCAAGCGCATCTCGAACGTGAACAGGGTCGAAGATTTTGTGGACATGGCTTTCGTGGCGGCCTCGTCCGGGCGCCCGGGTCCGGCCGTGTTGCTGTGTCCCACGGACATGATTTTCAGTCCCGTCGAAACAGCCATCGACGAAAACCGCAATATTGCTTACGGCTATTATCCGCTGGATCGCGTCGGCGCGGATCCGGACGCGATAAAGAAAGCCGCGCGCTTGCTTGCGTCGGCCAAACATCCCTTCATCTATGCCGGCGGCGGCGTCCTGTCTTCCCGCGCCGGCGCGGAATTGCGCGCTTTGCAAGAAGAATGTTCCATACCCGTGGCCAACAGCACGATGGGAAAGGGCTGCGTGGACGACGGACACCCGCTTTCGATGGGGACCATAGGATATTATATGGGACATCGCGGCGCGGCGAAATTTATGAGGCCCATGATCGACGAAGCGGATGTCATCCTTTTGCTGGGCAATCGCACCAATCAAAACGGAACCGACGCTTGGACTTTGCTGCCGAGAAACGCGCAATACATTCACATCGATATCGATCCCATGGAAATCGGACGAAATTACGAATCGCTGCGAATTGTGGGAGACGCGAAGCTTGCGTTGGCGCAGTTGAAAGAAGCCTTGCTGAAGGAAGATGTCTCCGTCCGCAAGGGGGCGCGCGCCGAAGCGGAAAATCGAATAGCGGAGGCCAGGGCCGCGCACAAGCGAGAAGCCAAGGAAGTGCGCGAGTCGGACGCTTCGCCCATACGCGTGGAACGTTTCCTGGCGGAAGCGGAAAAGCTGTTTGACGACGACCACATAATCGTCGCGGACGCCAGCCTGTCGTCCGTGTGGTTGGCAAATTATATAAGCGCTTCAAAAAACCGCAAATTTATTTTTCCGCGCGGCATAGCGGGACTCGGTTGGGGTCTGCCAATGGCCATGGGAGCGAAGCTTGCTCAACCGGACAAGAAAGTGTTTTGTTTGGTCGGAGACGGCGGTTTTGCCCATGTGTGGAGTGAACTTGAGACGTGCAAACGCGAGAAGATCGATGTCTGTCTTGCCGTCATCAACAACGAGATATTGGCATATCAAAAACACGCGGAGCGCGCGCTGTTGGGCGCGAGCACATCGGCCTGCGATCTCGGCGCCGTAAATCACGCCATGATAGCGAATGCTTGCGGCATAAAAGCGATTCGAATCTCGCAAGCCTCGGAAATCGCGGGCGCACTGACCGAAGCTTTTGCGCATGACGGCTCGGTCGTCCTCGATGTGATCATGGAGCCGAACTGCATTCCGCCCATACCGTTTATGGGGAAATTGGAGCCCGGCATATAGAAATCCGGTCTTTCCCCGATTGTTTTCCGCAAAAGAAAAAACAAAGCCCTTTGGACTTCGTTTGGATGTTCAAAGGGCTTTTTTTGTCGCGGCGCGCGAGTGGTTGTGATTCCAAACAGGTGTGCGGCGGCGTCGCGCGGTTTTGATGCCAAACAGGTGTGCGGCGGCGTCGCGCGGTTTTTATCTGAGCAGTCGATACAGAGCGTATTGATTGTCGATTCCCAGCTTTCTGTATATATTGCAGACGTGTGTCCGCACAGTGTTAATGCTGATGAATAAACCGTCCGCCGTCTCCTGATAGCTTTTTCCGTCCGCCAATGAATGCGCGACATGCAACTCCCTTTCGGACAAGCCCAAACATTTTGTCCGCGCAAAGCGATCCGGATCTCTCATTGTTTCCGCGGCGCCGAGATTTGCGGGAGCGCCGGCCTCGACGGATGGATGCCGCTTTCGAATCAAGGAGGCCAGAAGCTCCATCGCGTCGCATTCTTCCGCGGAAAAATCGACGGCGGCATTCTCTTTGTAAACGGTGAGCCTGTATTTGTCTATGGGCATGGACAAAGCCCACGCGTATCCGTAATGCCTGATGAAGCGGGAATACTCGTTGGAAAAGCAGTTGTCGGCGAATACCTTGCCCGATTGCAAGAAAGGAATGGTCGGATTTTCTTCGCACACGCGGCCGATATGCGCGGCGAAGGGATCCCTTTGCTGAAAATTCCGGACGTAATGCGCTTTCATCATGGAGATGTCTTCGCCGCCGACGGCCAGCACTCCGTCAAATTTTTGGCGAAACGTATAACTCGACATGGTTACGGTCGTAAAGCCAAAGCATTTCTTGACGAGATGCAGCAGAGGCTCGCGCATAACGTTTTTCTCGGAGCGGCAGAGACGTTCAAATTCCAAAGTAAAGAGAGTAAAATTCCGGAAACCGATCGCACATTTCGCCATTTTGAAACCTCCCGATACATCCGTTAACGAGTGGTTTGGCTTCTCCGGGAGAATTCTCCTCCGCAATCAGAATTATAACATGGTTTTTGTCGAAATTGCAAGAAAGTTTTGACTTGCGCCCGCGCGGCCCGATACGCTCCGATACGCCGGTGGATTGCCGGTAGATTGTTGTTGCAAAGGGATAACAAAAAGTGCATAATATAGATATACGGTTTCAATATTGGCTTAAAATTTATTCGAGAGCGGCCGGTTTCACGGATCCCGTCGCCTTTGAAACATATTCGGGAGACTTTATGCAAACGCCAAATGTCAGATCGAAATCCACGGCGGCCGTGGTCGTTTCGATTTTACAATTCGTAGCGGTAATACCCATCGTCATTATATATATTTCAACATATGTGACCTTGGCGATTTTGCGAGAGGGTTTTCTCGGAATGGGCAATTACGACGGAACGTGGATTGCGGTTTCCTGCGCGTATGTCTGCGCGTTCATGATCTTCTACGGGATCAGGAGGTTGCGGCTCGCCGGAAACGCCAAGAGCATCACGCAGATGGCGCGCAACGCTTATGGCGGACGGATTCCTCTCGAAACGGCCGCGCGGAATCTCGGAAAACCGCTCAAGCGCCTCTATTCCGATATAGGCCGCATGTTCGCGCTGCGCTATATCACGGGCGCGTCCGTGGACGCGGAGCGAAAAGAGATCGTTTTCGACTACGCCGCGGCGCCCAAGGATGAAGTCGAGAGCGGCGTGATCCTTGCCGAAACGAACGATTTCAGCGCCGCTCCCGCGGTGATTTTCATAGGCATATGGCTCAACGCCTACACCTTCCTCCAGTTGACGAATATGCGGAATTTGCTTGCGGTCGCGGCGGCTTCGATAGGAGGCGCGGTCATATCCTTCGTTCTGATTCCCAAAAGCAAGCGCTTGGTTGAATCCGAGAAACCCGTGGACCAAGTGCTTTTGCAAAGCAGCGGCGACGCGGAATTCGATGAAAAGATGAACGCCGCCTTCGCGCAGTCGCTGGAGCTCAAAAAGCTGAGCAAACGCCTTTCCGGCTCGAAGATCGGGACGCAGCTCCCGGTGATCGGAGACACGGCGAATGAGATACTCGTTTATTTAAAGGCAAACAACAAAAACCTTAAAAATTCAAGGCAATTCATCGCGTACTATCTGCCGACGAGCGTCAAGCTTTTCAATGAATACGCCCAATTGGCGGAACAGTCCGTGAAGACGGATAACATTGTCGCGTCGATGGAGCGCATCGAAGCGTTCACGGAAAGAATCCGAGAAATTTTCAAAAATGAGCTCAACAACCTCTATGAGAACAAGACCGAAGACATTACGGCGGAAATATCGGTAATGCAGAGCATGATACAGGGCAGTTTGGGCGTCGGCGCCGAAAAAGCGCCGGACGATGCGGAATGAAAGGTGGTTTGCCATGAGCGAGAAAGAAATGCCGATTCTTACATTGGATTCCTTTGCGAAAGCGGAGACGGAAAATTCCGCGGCGAATGCGGCCGCGACCGGCGCCGCGGCGCCGGTTATGCCGGAAAATCCGCTGTCCGAGCGTGAAATGGCCGCCGTGCGCGAATTCGCGGACAAGATAAACATTTACAATTCGTCCGAGATAATCAATTACGGCTCGGCCGCGCAGACAAAGATGCGCTCGTTTTCGGAAAACGCGCTCGATAAGGTGCGCACCAAGGACATGGACGAAATAGGCGGCATGATCGTGAACCTCGTCGGCGAGCTGCGCGGCGTTTCCGAAACGGACAAGAAAGGCGGCGGGCTGTTCGGCATTTTCAAGAAGGCGGGCGATTCGGTCGCGCAGATGAAGGCGAATTACGCCACAGTGGAGAAAAACGTCGACAGAATCGTGGAATCGCTCGAAAAGCATAAGCTGTCGCTGATGAAGGACATCGCGGTCATGGACCAACTCTACGAGAAGAATCTCGAATACTATAAAGAGTTGACCATGTACATCCTGGCCGGCAAGGTGAAGCTGGAACGGCTTAAAACGACGGAGCTGCCGGAATTGCTGCGGAAGGCCGAGGTGAGCGGAGAGCAGACCGACGCGCAGGCCGCAAAGAATCTGTCGGAGCTGTGCGACAGGTTTGAAAAAAAGATATACGATCTCGAGCTCACGCGGACGATTACGATGCAGATGGCGCCGCAGATTCGCATGGTTCAGGATGCGGACAGCACGATGGTCGATAAGATTCACTCGTCGATCGTGAACACGATACCTCTGTGGAAGAACCAGCTTGTGATTTCCCTTGGACTCGCGCACACGAGGAGCGCGATGGAGGCCCAGCGCCGCGTGTCCGACACGACCAACGAGCTCTTGAAAAAGAACGCGGATCTGCTGAAAACGGGTACGGTCGAAGCCGCCAAGGAAGCGGAGCGCGGCATCGTGGACATCGAAACGCTGCGCTACACGAACGAATCCTTGATCAGTACGCTCGACGAGGTTCTGGAAATCCGGCGGGAAGGAAAGCAAAAGCGCGTCGCCGCCGAGCAAGAGCTGCGGGAAATAGAAAGCGCGCTCAAAGAAAAACTGCTAAAAATCAGCCGAGACGCGTAAATATAGTTGCCGCTCGGCTATTTAAATCAAAACCACGCACACGCCGCGCAAAAAAAGGAGAAACCGGCACATGGAATTCGACAGGCGCATATACAATTTTTCCGCGGGACCGTCCATGCTCCCGCAAGAGGTTCTGGAAAAAGTGCGGAACGAGCTCTTGAACTATGGCGGCAGCGGCATGTCCGTCATGGAGATGAGCCACCGCTCGGGAACGTATCAACGCATCATAGACGAGGCGGAGGCCAATCTGCGGGAGCTGCTCGAAATCCCGGACGACTACAAGGTGCTGTTCTTGCAGGGCGGCGCGACCCTTCAATTCTCGATGGTTCCGATCAATCTGCTCCGCGCGTCGCGAAAGGCCGACTACGTGCTGACGGGTTCGTGGGCGGAAAAGGCCGCGCAGGAGGCGGGGAAGTTCGGCGACATACGCGTGGCGGCCTCGTCGAAGGAGGCCAAATTCTCCTATGTGCCGAAGCTGTCGCGCGCGGATTTCAGGCCCGACGCCGACTACGTCCACATCACGATGAACAACACGATCTACGGGCTGCGCTACAATTGCGTGCCGGACACGGGCGGCGCTCCGCTCGTCTGCGATTGGTCGTCCGGCATACTGTCGGAGCGCGTCGACATCGGCAAATTCGGCCTGATCTACGCGGGCGCACAGAAGAACATCGCGCCGGCCGGCCTGACCATCGTCATCGTGCGCGCGGATCTGATCGGCTTCGCGCCCAAGGACGCGCCCATCTACCTCGATTACGGGATTCACGCGAACAACGGCTCCATGTACAACACGCCGCCCGCCTTCACGATCTACGTCGCGGGCGAGGTGTTCAAGCACCTCAAGGCGAGCGGAGGCGTCACCGCGCAGGAGAGGCGAAATCGCGAGAAAGCCGGCAAGCTCTACGATTACATAGACGGCAGCCGCCTGTACCGCGCGCCGGTCGCGAAGGAGGATCGCTCGCTGATGAACGTCGTGTTCGTGACGGGCGACGAGGCTCTGGACAAGAAATTCGTCGCGGAAGCGCGCGCGGAGGGGCTTGCGGAGTTGAACGGCCATCGCTCGATAGGCGGGATGCGCGCGAGCGTCTACAACGCCATGCCGCCGGAGGGCGTGGACGCGCTGATCGACTTCATGCGGCGCTTCGAGCGCGACAATGCGCGGGCGTGAATTGGGAATTGAAAAATTGAAAAATTGAGAATTTGGAATTAAGAGGAATTTTATGAAGTATTTGATACTGGTACCCGACGGCTGCGCCGACAGACCCGTGCGGGAGTTGAACGGCAAGACGCCGCTCGAAGTTGCGGAGATGCGGCATATAAACGCAATCGCGCGGATTTCCGAGGTGGGCGCGGTCAAGACCATACCGGAGGGCATGAAGCCCGGCAGCGACGCGGCGAATCTGGCCGTGATGGGCTTCGATCCCGCCGTGTATCTGACGGGACGCTCTCCGCTCGAAGCCGTGAGCATGGGCATAGACATGTCGGACACGGACGTGGCGTTCCGGACGAATCTGGTCACGCTCGAAGGCGAAGGCGCTTACGAGGATCTGATCATAAAGGATCACAGCGCGGGCGATATACCGAGCGAGCAGGGGAGGGAGCTGATCGCCGCCGTCGAGGAGCGGCTCGGCGGCGGCGCCATCCACTTTTATCCGGGCGTCAGCTACCGCCACGCCATGATCGTGGATCGCGGAAAGACGCACTGCGTTTTGACGCCGCCGCACGACGTTCTGACGCGCAGGGTGGGCGACCATCTGCCCCGAGGCGAGGGCGCGGAGGAAATCGAAGGCCTGATGCGCGCGAGCCACGCGCTGCTGCGAGAGCATCCCATCAACGTCGCGCGGCTGCGCGCCGGGCTCAATCCCGCCAATTCCATCTGGATATGGGGACAGGGCAAAAAGCCGATGCTGCCCTCGTTTTACGAGAAATACGGCATACGCGGCGCCATCGTGGCCGCCGTCGATCTGATCAAGGGCATAGGACTCTGCGCGGGGCTTTCCGCGCGCGACATTCCGGGCGCCACGGGTACGCTGCTGACGAACTTCGCCGGGAAGGCGGAGGGCGCCATAGCGGAATTCCGCTCGGGGAAGGATTTTGTGTACATCCACGTGGAAGCCCCGGACGAATGCGGACATCAGGGCGACCTTCCGGGCAAGATCGAATCCATGCGCCGCATCGACGAAGACGTCTTCGCGCCGGTGCTGGAATACCTGCGCGGCTGCGGCGAGCCGTATCGCGTGCTGGTGCTCCCCGATCACAGGACACCCATCGAAATCAGGACGCATTCCTTGGAACCCGTGCCGTACCTGTTTTTCGACAGCGAAAATCCCCTGCCCACCGATGCGGACAAGGCTTTTTCCGAGGCGGCGGGGGAGAGGGGGGCATGCTTGGATAGCGGCCCCGCGCTGGCGGCCCGGTTTTTCGGAGGATCCCGGTGAGAATTCCCGGTTTCGCGGCGGCGCTCTTGGCTTTCCTGCTTCTGGCGCCGGCCTTGGGCTTCGCCGCGCCGGCGCGCGCGGCGAAGCCCATACCCGAGACGACGGCGCTTTCGGCCGTGCTGATCGACGCGAAGACGGGAATGGTTCTCTACGACAAGGACATGCACGCGGTTCTCTACCCCGCGAGCCTCACGAAGGTGATGACGGGTCTGCTCGCGGTTGAGCGCCTTTCGCTTGACAAATCCGTGACGATCGACGCGGAAACCCCTTTCACCAAGGGTTCGCGCATCTATCTGCTCGAAGGCGAAGAAGTCACGGCGGAGCAGCTTTTTTACGCGCTGATGATCGAATCGGCGAACGACGCCGCCGTCGCCCTCGCGAAGGAAATATCCGGCACGACGGAGGCCTTCGCGGAGCTCATGAACCGCAGGGCAAAGGAGCTCGGCGCCCTGCACACGAACTTCGTGAACCCGAACGGCCTCGAACACGACGCGCACGTCACCACGGCCTACGACATCGCCATGATCGCCAAGGAGGCCATGAAGCTTCCCGCGTTTCGCAAGGCGGCGGCGACCTACCCCTACACGCTGGAACGGACGAACAAGCAGGAAACGCGCTATTTTTACAACGGCAACCGACTGCTCTACGACGAAAAGCACACGGTGGTCTACGAGGGCGCGTCGCGCCCCATCAAATACGCGGACGTCACGGGCATCAAGACGGGCTACACCGCGCAGGCGGGCAACTGTCTCGCGGCGAGCGCCAAGCGCGGCGATACCGAGCTGATCGCCGTCATGCTGCGGGCGGAGGGCATGAACGTCTACCTCGACGCCATATCGCTGTTTGAATACGGTTTCGATAATTATAAATCCTTCCAAGCTGTGTCGGCCGGCGCGCCGCAGGGCGAGATTCGCGTGAAAAACGGCGCCGTCAAAACCGCCGCGATCCAAGCCGGATCGGACGCGTGGGTGACGATTCCCGCGAGCGCGTCCCCGTCTCTCGTGACGACGGAACCGCGGCTGCCCGCGCGCGTCGAAGCGCCGGTGGAGGAAGGGCAGGTCGTGGGAACGATGGGCATCCTGCTCGACGGAGAGGAACTTGGCGTCGTCGAGATCGCGGCCGCCGAAGCGGTCCCCCTCGGCGGGCCGCTTTCGCGCATCGGCATCCCGGATGGCACGGCCGGTCGAATCTTGCGGATACTCATCGCGGCTCTGCTCGCGCTGCTGTTTCTTGCGGTCGCCTATGTGCTTCTGAAGCGCAGGCAGATCAAGCGCAGAAATCGCAGGCGCGAGGAGCGCCGCGCGCGCTTGGAGGCGGCGGAGCGCAAGCGAGAGGAATTTCTCAGAAAGTTGAGGTGACCGCTCAAACGCCACGCCATTTTTGTTTGAATTTATGTTTGATATACGGGAAAATCTGAAAAATCTGCCGGACAAGCCGGGCGTTTACCTGCACAAGGACGCTTACGGCGAAATTTTATACGTCGGCAAGGCCGCATCGCTTAAAAACAGGGTGCGGCAATATTTTCAATCCGCGCGCGGCATGGACGCCAAGGTTCGCGCCATGGTTTCGCACATACGCGAGTTCGAGTACATTACGACGGATACGGAGATGGAGGCGCTGATCCTCGAAAACAACCTCATCAAGAAGCATCTGCCGCGCTACAACGTGCTGCTGCGCGACGACAAGACCTATCC
>JAISMX010000124.1 GCA_031276515.1 Eubacteriales Family XIII. Incertae Sedis bacterium
TCCCGTCGGCGCTTGCGTGGGCGCGCGCGGGATTCGCGTGCAGGCCGTCGTCGATGAGCTTTCCGGAGAAAAGATCGACATCATAAGCTGGAGCAACGACGCGCAGCAGAACATCAGCAACGCGCTTTCACCCGCCAAGGTCGAGCGCGTGATCATAAACGATGACGGAAAATCCGCCACGGTTGTCGTTCCGGACTATCAGCTCTCGCTTGCCATAGGCAAGGAGGGGCAGAACGTCCGGCTTGCGGCCAAGCTCTGCGGTTGGAAGATAGATATCAAGAGTCACAGCCAGTATTTCCCGGATTACACCGCGTATGAAAACGGGGAGTACGACGAGGCCGGGGAGAGCGCCGATGCGAATGCGGGCGATTTCGACGCGGAAGGGATCGAAGCCGGCGCGGAGGATCTTGCTCCCGCCGAAGAGCCCGTTTCGGACGAGGTCGGAGAAGCCGCCCCGGACGGGTACGGGGAAACCGCCTCGGACGCGGAAGCGGACGCGCAGACGGACGGCGGGGATGCGCCCGCAGCGTCCGAATAGCCGCCCTGCGGAGGGAATTGCCGTAGTATGATGCAGAAGAAACTACCCATGCGAAGGTGCATCGGTTGCATGGAATCAAAGCCCAAGCGGGAGTTGATCCGGCTTGTGCTTTCTGAGGATGCGGTGCGGCCGGATCCGACGGGCAAGGCCAACGGAAGGGGCGCTTACCTGTGCAGGGATGCGGAATGCTTCGCGAAGGCGAAGAAAAGGCGGGCGTTTTCACGCGCTTTGGGGGCGGAATTGACGGCGGCGCAGCTTGAGCGGCTGCTTGGAGATTTGGAGGAGGTGTTCGATATTGAGCATTAAGATATACGAGTTGGCAAAGGAGTTGAATATCCCAAGCAAGGATGTGATGGCCAGGGCGTCGTCCATGGGCATAGAGGTCAAAACGCATTCGAGCGCGATATCGGACATCGACGCGATTTCCGTGAAAAACGCCTTGCTCCACATGAACAAAAACCAAAGCGCAGAAACGAAGATCGTCAAGGTGCAGCCCAAGACGGAGCAGTCGAAGCCCGCGCCGGAGGACGTCCCGCGCGTCGTCGTAAAGGCCGTCGCAAAGCCTGCGGGCCATGCCGCGCGGCCCAAACCGCCCTTGCCCGCCGCGGGCAGATCCCAGCCGGACAGCAAGCCCGTTCAGCGGCCTCCGCAGGGGATACCGAGGCGGATCGTCGAAGCGCGTTCTGCGGAGATGATCCGCATACCGGCGGAAAAGGCCGAGGAATTGAAAGAAGCGGAAAGGAGAGCCGCCGAGGAAAGAAGTGCGGCGGAGGATGCTGCGGCAAGGCCCGCGCAGGCTTTGCCCGCAGACGCGGCGCAGGCGCCGGCCGAAAAACCCGCGCCCGCCGCAGAAGGCCCCGCGCCCGGCGCCGCGCAACCGACGCCCGAAAAACCCGCGCCCGATGCGGCGCGGACGCCGGCCGAAAAGCCCGCGCTCGCCGAAGCGCACCCGGCGGCGGAACGGCCCGCAGAGGCGCGCGGCGAAGGCGCCGGGACTGCGGAAGGACGTGCCGTGCCCACTGCGGACGAGCGGAAGCCCGCAGAAAACAGGCCGGCGCGCACCGACGGACCCGCGCGTCCCGCTGCGGACGGCAGGCCCGCGCGCCCCGACGGACCCGCGCGTCCCGCTGCGGACGGCAGGCCCGCGCGCGCCGGCGGCCCGGCGCGCCCCGGTGCGGACGGCAGACCCGCGCGCCCCGGCGGCCCGGCGCGTCCCGGTGCGGACGGCAGACCCGCGCGCCCCGGCGGCCCCGCGCGTCCCGGTGCGGACGGCAGACCCGCGCGTCCCGGCGGCCCGGCGCGTCCCGGTGCGGACGGCAGACCCGCGCGCCCCGGCGGCCCCGCGAAGCCCGCGGCACCCGGCAGACCGGCGAAACCCGGCGCGGCCGGCAAGCCGGCCGCCCACGTAAAAAAGAAGGACGGCAAACCCGATGTCCGCAAGACGACGGAGAAGGAAAGGGATAAGTACAGCGGCCTCAAGAAAAAAGAGGTCTATCCCGCGCGCTCCCTCGAGAAGGCGCCCCTGAAAACGCGGGGCAGATCGAGGCCCGCGCCAAGACCCGCGCCGAACGCCGCGGAGAACGTTGTCGCCCTCGCCCCGGGGACCGTATTGATCAATGTTCCGATCACGGTGGCGGGTTTTGCCGAGCAGGTGGAAAAGAGCAGCTCCGAGGTCATCATGCGGCTCATGCGCCTCGGCGTCATGGCCAACATCAACCAAAACATCGACGAGGACACGGTGCTCGTCCTTGCGGAAGAGCTCGGCGTTCCCGTCGTGATCGGAAGGGTGGAGGGCGCGCCCGTCGAAGAGGGCTTGGAAATCTTCGAGGACAAAGAGGAGGACCTCGCGCCGCGGCCGCCCATCATCACGGTCATGGGCCACGTGGACCACGGCAAGACCTCCCTGCTCGACGCGATTCGAAAGACGAACGTGACCTCGGGCGAGGCCGGCGGCATCACGCAGCACATCGGCGCCTCGGAGATTACGATCAATGAACGCCGCATCGTGTTTCTCGACACCCCGGGCCACGAAGCCTTTACGGCGATGCGCGCCAGAGGCGCGCACGTCACGGACATCGCCGTGCTCGTCGTCGCGGCGGATGACGGCGTCAAACCGCAGACCGTCGAATCCATCAGCCACGCGAAGGCCGCCGGCGTACCCATCATCGTCGCCATAAACAAGATCGACAAGCCGGGCGCGAATCCCGACAAGGTAAAACAGGAGCTCTCGGACAACGGCATACTCGTTGAAGACTGGGGCGGCGGCGCCATCTGCGCGCCCGTTTCCGCGAAAACCGGCGAGGGCATCGTGAACCTGCTCGAAATGATCCTGCTGCAAGCGGACGTCCTCGAGCTCAAGGCGAATCCGAACCGCTTGGCGCTCGGCACGGTCATAGAAGCGCGTCTGGACAAGGCCAAAGGCCCCGTCGCGACGCTGCTCGTGCTGAACGGCACGCTCGAAACGGGCTTCAGCGTCGTCGCCGGGACATGCAGCGGCCGCGTGCGCGCCATGACGGACTTTCAGGGCAATGCGATCAAGAGCGCGGGGCCGGCGACGGCCGTCGAGATTCTGGGCCTGACGGACGTTCCCGAGGCGGGCGACGAGTTCAACGCCGTCAAGGAGGATCGCGTCGCGCGCGACATAGCGGAGAACAGGCGCATACGCCTGCGGCAAGAGGTCATGGTCAAGAACGCAGGCACGACGCTCGAAAAGCTGTTCAACCGGATCAAAGAGGGCGAAACCAAGGAACTGGCGCTCATCGTGAAGGGAGACGTGCAGGGCTCGGTCGGCGCCATCGCCGCGTCGCTCGAAAAGCTGAAAAACGAGAACGTCTCCGTCAAGCTCATACACACGGGCGTGGGAACCGTCACGGAATCCGACATCATGCTCGCCCGCACCGCCGGCGCCACCGTCATCGCCTTCAACGTGCGCCCGAGCACGGCCGTGACGAGCCTTGCGGAAAGAGAGAACGTCGAAATCAGAACCTATCGCGTCATCTACGAGATCATAGACGAGGTGGAGGCCGCGATGAAGGGCATGCTCGACCCCATATTCCGCGAGGTCGTGCTGGGGAAAGCCGTGATCCGGAACACGTTCAAGGTACCCGGCGCGGGCGTCGTCGCCGGCGTGTACGTCACGGACGGCAAGATGCTGCGAAACGCGGAGATTCGCTTGGTGCGCGACGGCATCGTGGTTCACGAGGGCAAAATATCCTCGCTCAGGCGCTTCAAGGAAGACGTGCGCGAGGTGGCGCAGGGCTACGAGTGCGGCATCGGCATAGAGAATTTCAACGACATCAAGGAAAACGACGAAATCGAAGCTTTTGCCATGGAAGAAGCGAAGAGAGACTGAGGCGATGAAGAAGTCATACAGAATAGACAGGATGGCCGAGGAAATCCGCCGAATCGTCGGTGAACTCTCTTTGCGCGAACTCAAGGATCCCGGCCTCAAGGGCTTGGCCGGCGTGTCCGGCGCGGAAGTGACGGGCGACGGCAGCTATGCCACGATCTATGTCATGGTTTCCTGCGGTCCGGATCGAGACGCGGCGGACGAGAGCGAAAAAAAGATCGTGCTGGAGGCGCTCCAAAGGGCCAAGGGACATCTGCGGCGCGAAATAGGCGCCCGCCTGCAATGCCGGCACACGCCCGATCTGATCTTCAAAATAGACGAATCCTTGGAATACGGGCGCCGGATGGAGCAGGTGTTTGAGACTCTGAACCTCGGCGGCGCGAGCGCGGGCAAAACCGACGCGGCCTTCAGTGGTTTTGATTGATATTTTTGAGCGGTAACGAATGAAGGAAAAGAAGAACAACGCCCTCGCGGAGATCGTCTCCGCCCTCATGGACGCGAACACCGTCCTGATATTCCCACATATTTCCATGGACGGCGACGCGATGGGTTCTTCCGCCGCGCTTTGCGCCGCGCTCAGAAAAGCGGGCAAGACGGCGCACGTGGTCGTCGAAGAGGAGCTTCCGGACATGGTGGCTTTTTTGGACAGGGGCTACTGCACGGAGAATCCCGCTCTGCCCGGCCGTCCCGACGTCTGCGTGTGCGTCGACTGCGGCGAATACCGGCGCTTTCCCAAGCGAAAGGCGCTATTTTTGTCCGGCGCGCTCTCGATCTGCGTCGACCATCACAAGACCACGACGCCATTCCTCGATTTGAATTACATAGACGGCGCCGCCGCGGCGACGGCCGAGATCATGTACGATCTCATTTCCCTCATGGGCGTCGGCATCGACGCGGAAATCGGCGGCGCGCTCTACGCCGGCATCGTCACGGACACGGGCAAATTTCAATATTCCAACACGACGCGAAAGACGCATCTCATCGCGGCGGAGCTGCATGCCGTCGGCGTCCGCGCCGCCGAGATATCCATCCTGCTCTATCAAAACGAGCGCATGGAAAAGCGGCTGATGGAATCGCGCATCCTGGGCGAAGCGGAGCTGTTCGCGGGCGGCCGCGCCGTAATTTCCTGCATTACGAGAAAGATGCTGGAAGAAACGGGCGGCAGGCTCGACGAGACGGACGGCGTCACGGAGATGCTGCGCGACATAAGGGGGGTGGAGCTCGCCTGCCTCCTGAAGGAGAAATCCCCGCGCACGATCAAGGTCAGCCTGCGCTCGAAGCGAGACTTTGACGTGGCCGCGTTTTCGGAGGAAAACGGCGGCGGGGGACACGTTAGGGCGGCCGGCTTCACGGCCAAGGGCCGCTCCGTCGAGGCCGTGAAGGCCAAGCTCATGCGCGAGTTAGAGGAGCGCCTTTCGTGCGTCGCGCAGCCGGGGAAATGAACGGCATCGTCAATTTCCTGAAGCCTGCCGGCATGACCTCTCACGACGCGGTCGCGATTTTCAGGCGTCTCAGCGGCGTGAAGCGCGTCGGACACACGGGTACGCTGGATCCCATGGCCGTCGGCGTGCTGCCGCTGTGCGTCGGCGCGGCCACGCGGCTCGCGGAATATTTCGCGTCCGACCGCAAGCGCTACAGGTGCGAGATGCGGCTGGGCATCGTGACGGACACGCAGGATGTGTGGGGACAAACGCTCGGCGAGGCGGGGGCGGGCGCCGTCGCGCGCGTGGACGAGCGTTTGCTCGCGGAAACGGCGGCGCGCTTCACGGGCGCGCTGTCGCAGACGCCGCCGGCGTATTCGGCCGTCAAGGTGAAGGGCAGGAAGCTGTACGAATACGCGCGCGCCGGCGAGGAAGTCGCCGCGCCCGCGCGCGACATAGAGATATTCGAGCTCGAGATCAAGCGCTTCGACGCGGAGCGCGGTCTCGTGTGCTTCGAGGCGGAATGCTCCAAGGGCGCGTACATGCGGAAGCTCTGCCACGATATGGGCACGGCGCTGGGCTGCGGCGCGGCCATGAGCGGTCTCATTCGCATGGCGAGCGGCATGTTCGCGATCGGCGACGCCCATACGGTCGAGGAACTAAAGGCGGTCTTTTCGGAAGGCGCGTCCTTCGAAAGTCTGCTGACGCCGCTCGACGCGCCGCTGCGCCGATTCCCCGCCGTCAGATTGTCCGTCTCGGAGAGCCGCGCCTTTGCGAACGGCGCGCGCGTCGCGCTCGCTCCGGGGCGCGCGGGGACCTTCGAGGGCGCGGAATTTCTTTGCGCGGTCTACGGCGAAGCGCCGGGCCGCGCGGACGCATTTCTCGGAGTGGGAAGATTTGAGGCGGAAGTTGGAGCGCTTTTCGCGGACAAGGTATTATTCAGGTTATGATTGGTTACTACTCACCCACCACGCCATTTTTGCCCATCTCGGAACCTGCCGCCCCATTTGGCTTCCTCACGTACGTCTTATGTACGCTCCGGGAGCCAAATGGGTCGGCAGAACCCGATCTGAACAAAACTGATGCGGCGTGTGAGTAGTTTTGATTTAAATGGCTGAGTAGTAATTATGATTGCATTCACAAGGCTTGAAGACATAAAGAACATTGAAAAAACGGCGGTTGCGATGGGGAGCTTCGACGGCATGCACAGAGGCCACGTCGAGCTGATCGGGCGCGCCGTCGCGGGCGCCGCGCAAAACGGTCTCAAAAGCGCCGTATTCACGTTTTCGAACCATCCCAAGAACGCGCTCGCCGGCGGCATCGCCGTGCAAAACATCCAGTATCCCGAGGACAAGGCCGCGATCATAGAAGCCTTGGGCGTCGATTACCTGTTTTCCCTGCCGTTCACCGATCAAATTCGCGGCATGCGGCGGGACGCCTTCGTCGAGGAGCTGTTGCGCGGCGCTTTCAATATGGCGGAGGCCTTCTGCGGCTTCAACTTCCATTACGGCCACAGGGCCGAGGGCGACGCCGAAAGTCTGCGCGCGGCCGGCGCGCTTCTCGGCTTCCCCGTGCGCGTCATGGAGGCCGTGCGCGTGGACGGCGAGGTCGTCAGCAGCTCCCTGATACGCTCGCTGATCGCGGAGGGACGCATGGAGGAATGCGCGCGCTTTCTGGGGCGGAATTATTTCGTCAAGGGCGAGGTGATCGAAGGCCGGCGCCTCGGCAGAACCCTTGGATTCCCGACTTTGAACGTCGGCATGGACGCGGGTATGGCCGTTCCCGCGCACGGGGTGTACGTGACCGAATGCGTCGCGGAGGGCGAACGCTTCGCCGGAGTGACCAACGTGGGCGTCCGTCCCACCGTGGAAGGCGAGGGAAGGCGGCTCGTCGAGACGCACCTGTTCGGGTTCGAAGGCGATCTCTACGGACGCGTCGTGCGCGTCGCTTTTCTGAAAAAACTCAGGGACGAGCGGCGCTTCGAGAGCGTTGAAAGCCTGGCGCGCCAAATCGAGCGGGATTGCCGGGAAGCGCGCGCGTTTCACAAACTGAAAATACAATAGTATTTTAAATATAAAACGGCTGTGACAAAGGAAAAAATTCAACTGTGCGAGGGTAGTCGTCTCCTGCGGATCGAGAAAGGAAGGGTTGTATGCTTTGGCCTGAAATCCGAAAATTCGGCAAAGAATTTGGTTTAAAGAGAACGGGTTCGATGGTGCTCGGAGAGGTGAAAAATTGCTTTGTAAGGGTATACGAAGACGATGGGAAGGTGCTGGAAGTGCTTTCGCCGGAAATGGACGACGAGGACAAAGAGGCGATTTCCAATATTTTGAAGCAGAACAAGGTGAAAAACCATGAGCTGTCGGAAGACGGAATCAAAATAAAATTTACCGAGATCGTGCGTTCCGGCGCAATCGGAAAAATAAGAATTGTGATGGCCGGCGTCACGGAATATTTTGAGCGAAAATATCCGGGCGAAAAACCGCGATGCCAAAGATGCGGGCTCAAAAAGGATGCCGAAGCGTACTGTGTGGGCGGCGAATCGCCGTATCTGTGCCACGGCTGTTTGAAAGCGGTTGAAAACGAGCTTAACAAGGCGAATTTGGAGTACCAAGAGCAGCCCGGGAATTACCTGCGCGGCTTCGTCGGGGCATTGCTGTTTTCCCTTCCCGGTATCGCGGTAACGGCCTTGATTTTTATATTTCTCGACAGATTGGCGGCGCTCTCGGCGGCGCTCTATATTTTTTTGGCGGTAAAGGGATATCGCGTGTTTAAGGGCAAAATATCGCCCGTCGGCGCGGTTTTCGTAACGGCGGTCGGCATCATCATGACCGGGGTGGGCGTGGTGGCGGCGTATTCGGCGGAGGTTTTGCTGTATGTTTGGGAGGAGTGGGGCGTATTTCAACTCGATATATTGCCGCCGCTGTTCGCGTTGCCCGACGCCCAAAGAGAGATATTGGCAAACCTTGTGGGCGCGTATCTGGTATCCTTTGTCTACCTCGCCATTTGGCTGCATCAAATGGCAAAAGAATGGAAATTTTCCGCCGTTGTTCAAAAACCGCGGAATATATAAGTTCAAGAGACTGTGTCAAAGTGGCGGGCGACTGAGCGAGATTTGACGAAAACTGTTTACACATGCATCCGGAGGTGGTAAAATAATACCGTAAATGTATTGTAATCTAAACGGAAAACGATGGTTCGGATTGCCGGAGGCAAATTTCATATGAAAACGCACACGCTTCGATGCAGGATATTCTCCGCCGCGCTCGCGGCGCTGCTGACCTTTGTTCTCGCGCCCTTGGCGCCGCCGTCCGTGACGGCGGACGACGCTCCGCCGCCCGAGCCGGAACGGACGGTCTTTCTCAACGTCGGCCCCGGCGGCTTCAACGAGGGAAATACGTCCAAGGGTCTGCTCGATCCGAACAGGGAGATGTTCATCAACGGGAACAGGAACGGCGTGGGCGTACTCGACAACGGCGCGATTTCCCTTTCGCCAAAACCCTCCGTGAACGGCGAAAACAGCGTCGGGAGCGCGTTTCTCTCGCGCCGCATCTATTCGGAAACGGGCTTTTCGGCGCGCTTCCAAATCCATATGGGAAATTTTAGCAATAAGAGGGGGTGGGGCGCGGCCGACGGCTGGGCCTTTATCGTCGCGCGGGACACAAACAAGCTTGGCGGAGCGGGCGTGTATATCGGCTACGGCGGCATTCAAAACAGCTACGCGTTTTTGTACGACACCTTCTACAATCCCTATCATGTCGGCCACTCGCCGAACGCGGCCGCCGCCCACCCGGCGGACAAGGTCCCCTGCGTGTCGATCGGCGTAAACGGTCAAAGGAACGGAGAGATCAATTACAACGAGGACGACGAGAGCAGCAAATTGTTTGTACCCGTCGACGCGAACGGCGTCGATACGGGCAAACGGTACAACAACGCCAAAGACTACGATGTTTTCGGCTGGGTGGATTACGATTGAGGAAATTGCATAATTCAATATTCCCAGCGAAAAATAATGAGCGACTTTAAACGACGAAGGCGATTTCTTCGTTGCGCACGTTCCATATTCCGCTGTCAAATGTCGAAACACAGTCT
>JAISMX010000141.1 GCA_031276515.1 Eubacteriales Family XIII. Incertae Sedis bacterium
CGCCAAAATCTCCGGCGTTCCGTCGCCGTTCAGGTCGATCAGCGTCAGTTCGTCCGCGCTTTCTTCCATCAGGCCGGAAGCGCATTCGATCAGGGCAAGCGACACGGCCCACGGAGGCAATTTATGAAGCGCAAAACAACAGGCGACGGCAAGCAATAAGATGTTCGCCATCAGAAGGAAAAGAACGCGATTTGCGACGGTTTTGATTTTGTTTGGCATTGTAAATCCCCTTCTCTTGTCCGCAAACGAAAACAAGCGACAAAGTTTATTTTCATAAACCTGTCGCTTGCTTTTCCCATTACAGATACACCGTCACGGCAAAACCGCCGTTGAAATAATGAGTGTTCGTGTAATCGTCCTTTGGTGGAGCTTAGGGGGATCGAACCCCTGACCTTTTGACTGCCAGTCAAACGCTCTCCCGGCTGAGCTAAAGCCCCATGTTTTGTTATCGTCGCAAAAGCGCAGTGTCCCGCTCCGAATGCCATTCTAAGGCTACCACAAAAATTGCCGATATGCAAGGCAAAAATCACAAGATTCATAAAATCGTTGTTGTCGTTGTTGTTTGTTGTTGTCGCTTGGTTGCCGCTTGCCGTCGCTGCGGCGCCGCATCCCTTTGAAGCACACTCTCTGAATCGCGACAAAAATAGCCTTGCTTTTTTTCAAAAATAGGATATATTATGGATATAGAACAAAGAAAATTGGAGGAGTTGTCCATGCTGAAATCTTATCTCGTACCCCATCCTCCGCTGATCGTTCCGGGCGTCGGCGCGGGGGATGAGATTCCCGACACGCGCCGCGCCTACGCGCGGGTCGCTTCGGAGGCCGCCGCCGTACATCCCGATACCGCGGTCGTCATCTCGCCGCACAGCGTCCTGTACGGCGACTACATCCACATTTCGCCCGGCAAATCGGCCAAGGGGAATTTCGGCGCGTTTCGCGCGGGCCACATCAAATTCTCGGTCGCGTACGACGACGAGCTGGCCAAGCGCATCGCGGAGTGCGCGGAAGAGGACGGCATCCCGGCCGGCGCGCTCGGGGAGCGCGACCCCGCCTTGGATCACGGCGTCATGGTTCCGCTGTATTTCTTCAAATCGCCCCGGATCGTCCGCGTTTCCCTGTCCGGCCTGCCGCTCGTCGAGCAGTATCGCTTCGGCATGTGCATCCGCCGCGCGGCCCTTTCGCTCTCGCGCAGGATCATCCTGATCGCCAGCGGCGACATGTCGCACAAGCTGAAGGCGGACGGCCCCTACGGCTTCGCGAAGGAAGGTCCCGCGCACGACGAATTCGTGCGCGGCTGCGCGCGGGACGCGGACTTCCGCCGTCTGCTGTCCGTCGATCCCGCCCTCTGCGAAAGGGCGGCGGAATGCGGTCTGCGCAGCTTCGTCACGCTGGCCGGCGCCATGGACGGAATGCGGGTGGAGAGCCGCGTTCTGGCCTACGAAGGGCCATTCGGCGTCGGCTACCTGACCGCCGCCTTCACTGGCGACGGAAAGGCGGACAGCCTGCTGCCGGCCATCCGGTCGGACGCGGAAGCGCGGCTGTCGCGCATCCGCGGCGGCGAGGACCCTTTCGTGCGCTTGGCGCGGCGCAACGTCGAGAGCTATGTCCGCACGGGAAAGCCCACCCCTTTGCCGGCGGACGCGGACCCCGCGCTGCTTTCGCGGCGGGCCGGCGTATTCGTTTCCATTAAAAAAGACGGCAATCTGCGCGGTTGCATCGGCACGATTCTGCCGACGGAGCGGAACATCGCGGCGGAAATCCTCGCGAACAGCGTTTCCGCGGCGGCGCGCGACCCCCGCTTCGACCCCATCGCCCCCGAGGAGCTCGACGCCCTCACATACAGCGTGGACGTGCTCTCTCCGCCCGAACCCGTCCAAAGCAAGGAGGAGCTGGATGTCCTGCGCTACGGCGTCATCGTAACCTGCGGGCGCAGGCGCGGTTTGCTGCTGCCGAATCTCGACGGCGTGGACACCGTGGACATGCAGGTTTCGATCGCGCTGCAAAAAGGCGGCATACGCGAGGACGAAGCCTATTCGCTCGAACGCTTCGAGGTGGTGCGCCACACATGACGCGCGCGCGCTTTTGGGAGGCGGCGGACGGCGGGAACGCGCGCTGCGAGCTCTGCCCGCACCGGTGCCTCGTCGGGGAAGGCCTGACCGGCCTGTGCGGCGCGCGCCGCAACGTCGGCGGCGAGCTGCGCGCGGAAAGCTACGGCCGGGTTTCCTCCCTCGCGCTCGATCCCATCGAACAGAAACCCCTGTATCATTTTCATCCGGGATGGAACATCCTCGCGATGGGCGGCTACGGCTGCAATATGACCTGCTCCTTCTGCCAGAACAGCTCCATCTCGCAGGAGAAGCCGCATACGGAATTCATTTCCCCCGAGCGGCTGGCCGAAATCGCCGCGTCCGTGCCCGGGAACCTCGGCCTCGCCTTCACCTACAACGAACCCCTCATCGGCGCGGAATACCTGCTCGACGCCGCGCCTCCGCTCAGGCGCCGGGGAATGAAGGTCGTGCTGGTCAGCAACGGGATGATCCGCTCGGAACCGCTCGAGGAATTGCTGCCCCTCATCGACGCGGTCAACATAGACGTGAAAGCGTTTTCGCCGGATTTCTACCGCAGAATGGGCGGGGATTTGGAAACGGTCAAGCGGAACGTGGCGCGCTGCGCCGCACGCTGTCACGTGGAGGTGACGACCTTGGTCATCCCGGGGGAAAACGACGGCGACGGCGAAATGACGGCGCTGTCCGAATGGCTCGCTTCGATCTCCCGCGACATCCCGCTCCACCTCTCGCGATTCTTCCCGCGCCACAGGATGCGGGAAAAACCGCCGACGCCCGTTCCGAGCCTTTCGCGCTTGGCCGAAATCGCGGGGCGAGCGCTCAGACACGTGCATATCGGCAATGTTTGAGGATTGACACGGACGCGGCCGGCGCCGGCGGCCAAAATGAAGAAACGGAGCATGCATATGACAAACACCGCGCAATACGAAACCGTGGCCTTGGACGACGGCGGGGACGCGCTGGTCATTCTCGACCAGACCAAACTGCCGAACGAGGTCGTTTTTCTGCGCCTCACGCGCACGGAGGACATCTGCCGCGCCATACGCACATTGCAGGTGCGCGGCGCGCCGGCCATCGGGGTGGCGGCGGCCTGCGGGCTCTATCTGGCGGCGAAGTCCATCGACGCGCCAAGCCGCGACGCGTTTTTCGAGCGATTCAAGGCCGCCAAGGACGCTCTCGCCGCGTCGCGCCCCACGGCGGTAAACCTGTTTTGGGCGCTCGACCGCATGGAGCGCGTCGCGTCGGCACACGGGGATTTGCCTCCGGCGCGCGTCAAGGCGCTGCTGCGCGAGGAGGCGACGCGCATCATGGAGGAAGACGCGGCCGTCTGCCGCGCCATAGGCGAACACGGCCTCGGCCTCTTGCGGGACGGCGACGGGATTCTGACGCACTGCAACGCCGGATATCTCGCGACCACGAAATACGGCACCGCGCTCGCGCCCGTACACATCGGCCTGGAAAAGGGCTATCGCTTCCGCGTGTTCGTCGACGAAACGAGGCCCCTTTTGCAGGGCGCGCGCCTCACCGCCTTCGAGCTCCTCTCCGCCGGCGCGGAAACGACGCTCATCTGCGACAAC
This sequence comes from Eubacteriales Family XIII. Incertae Sedis bacterium, assembly GCA_031276515.1. GTDB lineage: Bacteria > Bacillota > Clostridia > Peptostreptococcales > Anaerovoracaceae > JAITLA01. The sequence continues at coordinate 3,644 of JAISMX010000141.1, forward strand.
ATGGCCTCCCAAGTGATGAAGAACGGCTGGGTGCAAGCCGTTCTCGTGGGCTGCGACCGGCTCGCCGCCAACGGGGACGCCTGCAACAAGATCGGCACCTCCGGCGTGGCGATTCTGGCGAAGCACTACGGCATTCCGTTCTACGTCTGTCTGCCGACCTCCACGATAGACGCGGAAATCGCGACCGGAGACGGCATTCCCATCGAACGGAGGGCGCCCGAGGAAGTGACGGAGCTGTGGTACGAAAAGCGCATGGCGCCCGCGGGCGTGTCCGTGTACAACCCCGCCTTCGACGTTACCGATCACTCTCTGATCACGGGAATCGTAACCGAGCGCGGCGTCCTGTATCCGCCTTACGGCGAGAGCGTGCGCCGCGCCGCGCGGGGTGAAGGCGGCGCCTTGAAGTGAGCCCGTTTGCGCGCGCCTCTTTCGGATTTTGCGTCCGATTCGGGAAAACAAGGGGGAGGGCCTTTTCGGCGTCCGCTGCGCTCAGCGCGACATTTCTGTAATATTTTTCCAATATCGCGCGGGCATGAACCGCCTTTGGCAGGCGGGATTGCTTCGTTCGCGGATGGCGACCGCGTCGAAATATTCGCGCCAGAGCTTGCGATATTGCAGTTCCTCTCCCGTTTCGGCGAGCGCGTCCGCGTCGCGAAAATCCGTGATGTACCACTCTCCCGCCGCGGATACGAGGGCCTTGCCTCGGCGTTCGTCGTGTATGATAAAGGCTTCGCGTTTGAAGCGGTCGCAGAAGTGGGGCGCAAGAAATTCGACGATGTCGTGATCCGGCGCCATGGGCGCGCGGAGGATGGCCCTTCCGGCGCTTCCCAAGGCGGGCTTGACCTCCGAAAAGCGAAGCAAGCCGCACATTCTGTGCACTTCCTTCACCACGTTTTGCTCGATCCGTTGCACGGCGAACACGACGGGGTCGCCGTGCAGCAGACGGATTTTCGGCCCCTCCTTGAACCCCAGGCGTATGTAGCGCAGCAGCGCCGTCTCCTTGTCGGGAACGCTCGAACAAAACGCCGTGTATATCCGCTTCAGATCGCTTTTGGATATCTTCTCTTCTATGGCGGCGTACACGCGGGCCGCTTTCTCCCCGTCCGTTTCCACGACGCCTTGGGCGCGGAGCAGGTCGCCTTGCCGGCGGGCCTCCGGGAATATGCCCTCGGCCTTTTCCCTGTGATAGTGCGCGTGGACGCAGCACAGGAAACCCTCGAAACTTCCGTCGTACAGATACTCCATTTCAGCTTCTCCGGATTTCCGGCAAGCGCGGCGCGGCGGCAAACGCGGCGGGCGTGTCCGACGCCGGCGGCGGGGCGGCTATTGCGGCCGGAGCGGCGGAATATCCGGAGGTTGAAGCCGTGATTCCGGCCGGCGCGGCGGTCGCATTGCGCGCGGCCGGCGGCGCGGCGGAAGGCGCGATCGGAAGCGGGAAACCGCCGTCGAACATGGATATCTGCGGCGATGCCTTTCCGTCCGTCAGGCTTTCCCTTATGTCCGAGGCTTGCAGCACCAGATTCTTGATGTAGACGGGATCCGGATCCTTGCCGCCGTAATACTTCCCCGAGCAGGTGATGAAGAAGCGGGCGCGCTTCAATACCACGCCCATCTTCTTGAGGTCGTCGTATTTGACCGCCGATATGCGCCTTTGGCGGGCTATGCGCAGGGCGGAGACGCTTCCGACGCCCGGAATGCGCAGCAGCAGCTCCGGCGGCGCCTTGTTGATCTCGACGGGGAATTGTTCTATGTGGCGAAGCGCCCAGCCGATCTTGGGGTCCATATCCGCGTCCAAAAAGGGGTGAGCCTCATCCAGGATTTCGTCCGCCGCAAAACCGTAGAAGCGCAGGAGCCAATCCGCCTGATAGAGCCTGTGCTCCCGCAAAAGCGGCGGCGGCGAAAATCGCGCGGGAAGCTCCGGCGCGTCGCTCACGGGGATGTAGGCCGAAAAATAGACCCGCTTCAGTTTGAATATCCTGTACAGGGACTCCGAGGTTTTGATGATCTGCCTGTCGCTCTCGGGCGAAGCGCCTATGATCATCTGCGTGGATTGTCCGCCTGGCGCGAAGCGCTCCCTGTAGCGGCCGCGCGGCGCCGCGACGGGGTTTTGACCGCGCATGAGCTCCGCGAGACAGCCGTCCCCCGCCGCCACATTGGCGCCCGGCGGCCCCATGCGATCCATGAGACCGGGGCCTTTCAGCGTCTTCTGCTCCGCCAGCGTCAGGGATATCCGCTTCATGGGACCGAATACGCCATTGGGTTTCTTCTGCGGCGCCAGCAGGCGCAGGCTCTCCTCGGAAGGAAGTTCCACGTTCACGCTGAGCCTGTCCGCGACCATGCCGATGCGCGTCAGCAATTCCGGCGAGACGCCGGGGATGATCTTCGCGTGAATGTAGCCCGCGAAAAGGTGTTCTTCGCGCAGGATGTGCAGACAGCGGAATATCTTCTCCGCCGTGTCGTCCGGCGAAACCTCGACGGCGGAACTCAAAAACAGGCCTTCGATATAGTTGCGCCGATAGAATTCCATGGTGAGCTCCGCGAGCTCCGACGGCTCGAAGGCGGCCCTCCGCGTGTCGGCGCTCCTGCGGTTGACGCAATATTTGCAGTCGTAGACGCATCTGTTGGTGAGAAGCACCTTCAGCAGACCGACGCAGCGACCGTCCGCCGTCCAGGAATGGCAGATGCCCGCGGCGCAGGCGTTGCCGACGCGTCCCACGTTCGTGCGATCCACGCCGCTCGTGGCGCAGGAGACGTCGTACTTGGCGCCGTCGCTCAGTATCCTCAGTTTTTCAAACAGTATCCCGTCCATTGCGCACCTCCGCCGTTTGCAAACGCATGTTCTTATAATATAACATATTGCGAACATATGTTCAATGAATCGCGCCAAAAAAACCGTAAAAAAATCATGTCTAAGGTTTTGTTTTTTCCCTTCTTTCCGTTGCCTTGCGTCATGATATATAATATAATGTAGTTTACGGTGAAACAAAGGGAGGTATCCGATGTATTGCAGGGTATGCGGCAATTTGCTTGAAGACAATGATCCGATATGCAAAGTATGCGGCGCGGATATTAAGAAACAGCGGCGCCAAATCGCCGGCGAACCCCCCTTTGCCGATACGGCGGCGGATGAGCGCGCGGAGACGGCGTTCGCGCCGCCGCGCGAGGCGAACGCCGGAACGGAGGTCGGCGAACGCGACGCGGCGTACATTGAGACCGACCCATGCGAAAACGCGGCCGAAGCGGACAGTTCCAACGCTTGCGAGGAAGACTCGCTGGGCGATGGCGAAAACGACGCGTCGCCCGCATCGGAGACGGAAACGAAAAGAGAAAGCGATCCGACCGGCGAATTCAGCTGGAATATCCATAGATTTCCAAACATGGAGGCGCGCAAGACGGAGGAGATCGATTTCGATTGGAGCATGTCTCCTTCCGCTCTTTCTTCAAGCGCGGATTCCGATGATTTGTGTATCGCCGAAGAGGAGGAGAATTACAATCCCAAAAGCATAGACGAATTGTTTGCGCTCTATGGGAATCGCGAATCCGAGACGTTTGAGGAAGGCGCCAACAACGCGTTTTTCGATGCGTTCGCGGCTGAGCTAAGCGCCGAAAGCGCGAAATTCGCCGCGCTTTCGGATGGCGAGACGCAAGCGGCGCCGGAAGAGCGCGCCGATTTGACGGCGCCGGCCGCGCAAACCGAATCCGGCGCGCCCGCAAGAGAAGACGGCGGACACTTCGTCGCCGCCGAGGCGTTCGCGCATTCGCGCGGATCCGGCGCCGAGACTTCGAGCCGGGAGCGCTTTTTTACATTCGACCAAAAGAACGAGGAGTTCCAAAAGCTGTTGGATCGCGAATACGAACGGCTTCAAGCCTACAATTCGCCGGTGCTCAACGAAGCCCGTGAGATGCTCGCCGCATGGGATTGGCCGGGCTTCGCGGGCAAGCTGACGGATTCCGCGACCAAGCGATGGGAGCCGCTCGTTTCAAAGGATACGGCCAAACGGGAAGCGCCGAGCGACGCCGGCGCGCAGCGGGAGACGCCGACGGAAGACATCGCGGCCGACGTCTCATCCGCGCCGGAGGACATCGCCGGCGCGCCAATGCCGGAGGAAGCCGCCCCCGAGCCGACCGAAGAACCGGCGCTTGCGGAAGACCGGTCGGCGGCGCCCGAGCCGGCCGATGCCGAAGCGCCCGAGGCGCCCGAGCCGGCCGACGCCGAGCCGCCCGAAACGCCCGAGCCGGCCGACGCCGAAGCGCCCGAGGCGCCCGAGCCGGCCGATGCCGAGCCGCCCGAGGCGCCCGAGCCGGCCGACGCCGAGCCGCCCGAGCCGGCCGACGCCGAGACGCCCGAGCCGGCCGACGCCGAGACGCCCGAGGCGCCCGAGCCGGCCGACGCTTCTTTCGAAGAACCCGCGCCCGAGCCCGAGCCGACCGAGGAACCCGCGCCCGCGGAGGCGGAACTTTCGATAAGCAAAGCATTGGATTCTCTCGAAAAGGAAATGGAGGATTGGAAGAACCGCAAGAGGATGAGCACGGCTTCCAAGGTGGCCGTGATCGTATCGGCGATCTTCCTGCTGTTTACGGGAGGCGCGGCGGCCATAAAGCATTTCGCGCCGCACAGCGCCGTCGACGCGTGGTTTGACGGTTTGCAGCTGCAAGCGGCCACCGCGATCAAGCACGGCGTCGACGCGATCCGGGACATCTTCGGCGGCCCGAACGGCGATGACGGAAATTCCGGCGGCCCGGACGACGAGACGGCCGGATCGTAGGACGAGACCAAGAACGACGATGACGAAAGCGGTGGCGACATTCATGAATCGTTGGTGATCAAACAGAGAGGTGGAGGGTTATAAAATGTCAACAATGTCAAATTTTAAGAGGGAAGACGTCACATCGGGGAAACGGGCTTTTTCCATGTCGAGAACGACGATAGAAACCGCGTTCTACGGCAACAACGTCGAGCGGATGGACGACCTGAAAAAGGCCTACGAGATGGCGCGCGGCGCGGCGGGAACGATAGAGACGGACATGCCGGTTTACAAACCGGAGGAGATCGGCATCCCGGCCGGCGCGAAGATATTGCTGTTCAACGACGGCGAGACGGTCGGACGTTTCGCGGGCGCGCGGGTCATCCTCGGCGAAAAGGGCGTGAACGAAGGCGAAATCGCCGAGGTGCTGCGGGAAGCGATGTTCCGCACGCGCTACAAGAAGATGTACCACACCCGGGCATACATCGGTCTCGACGCGGATTTCATCATACGCGCGAATCTGTTGATTCCCGAGACCTACGAAAACACGCTCTACAACTGGCTCTTGAATTTCCAGTACGTCAATCCCTTCTACGACGACATGTACGCCAAATCGAAGCCCGTCGGCGACGAGCCGGACATCTACATCGTTTCGGATCCCGACTACAAGCATCCGAAATTCCCGAACGGTCTCGCATACTTCGATCCGGAGCACAACTGCGCCTGCCTGCTCGGCATGCGCTATTTCGGCGAGCACAAGAAGGGCACGCTCACGCTGGCCTGGGGCATCGCGAACAGAAACGGCTACGCCTCCTGCCACGGCGGCCTCAAGCGCATGGTGCGCAAGGACGGCAAGGCGCATGTGCTGGGCGTGTTCGGTCTCTCGGGATCGGGCAAATCCACGCTGACCCACGCGAAGCACGCCGGCAAGTACGACGTGACGGTGCTGCACGACGACGCGTACATCATCTCGTCAGAGAACGGCTCGACCGTCGCGATGGAACCGTCCTATTTCGACAAGACGCAGGATTACCCGCTGACCTCCGGCGACAATCAATTTCTGATCACGGTGCAGAACTGCGGCGCGACCATCGACGCGGACGGAAAAAAAGTCATCGTCACCGAGGACATCCGAAACGGCAACGGCAGGGCCATCAAGTCCAAACTCTGGGCCGCGAACCGCGTGGACAAGATGGACGAACCCATCAACTCCATCGTATGGCTCATGAAGGATCATTCGCTGCCGCCGGTCGTGAAGCTCGAAAACCCGGTGCTGGCCTCGGTCATGGGCGCCTGTCTCGCGACGAAGCGGACGACGGCCGAAAAGCTGGCGGAGGGCGTGGACAAGGACGCTCTCGTATTCGAGCCTTACGCGAATCCCTTCAGAACCTATCCCCTCGTGCAGGACTACGAGAAGTTCAAATACCTGTTCGAGCACAGGGGCGTCGCCTGTTACATCATCAACACGGGGCATTTTTTGGACAAGAAGATCCCCAAGGAAACCACGATAGAGATTCTCGAAGCCATCGTCGACGAAACCGCCGAATTCAAAAGCTTCGGCCCGATTTCGGAGATGCGTACCATGGACGTGCCGGGATTCGCGCCGGATTTTGCGGACGACGCCTACATCGAACTGCTGAAAAAGCAGCTGGAAGGGCGCGTGGAATATCTCGATTCGCTCGAAAGCTTCAAAGGCGGACGCGACGCGCTGCCGGCCGAAGCGCGGGCCGCGCTGGACGCGCTCGCGAAAAAAATTCGTTAACGGCCCGTCGCAGCAAGACGCTTTTGGCGCGCATCGCGCGACGGGTCCGAATCCCGACGCCGCGCCGGCGGCGAAGCGCTTACAAAAGGAGGATATGCTTTGAAAAAGAGCAGAATTGTCGCCATCACAGTGCTCGTGATCCTGTTGGTTCTGATCGGCCTTTGCGTGGCCCTCGTCGGATTCATCACGGATTTCATGTGGTTCAGGGAACTGGGCTACACGAGCGTGTTTCTGAAGAAGCTGATCACGCAAATACAGATCGGCGTGCCTTTATTCATTGTTCTGACGGTGCTTGCCTACATCTATCTGATGTTCATCAAGAAGGGATATCTGAAAAAGGTCGTCGCATCGGAGCCGCTGATCGCCCCCAAGGCGCTGACCCTCCTGTCGCTCGTCCTTTCGATGCTGGCGTCGGGCTTCATCACCTACCTGTCGGTTTCGGGGCTGTGGTTTGAAATACTCAAATTCACGAACAGCACGGATTTCGGGATCAGCGATCCGATATTCGATTTGGACGTGGCTTTCTACGTGTTTAAGCTCCGCTTCATCACGCAGCTGAACGAAATCATGATCAGCGTGATCATCGCCTTCGTCGTGCTGACCGTCGTGTATTACTTCCTGCTGCTCAGCGTCTGCAAGCCCAAGCTGTTCGAAAGCGCGGACGCGGACGAGGATTACGACGAGGAAGAGGAGTCGTCGACCCATTCCCGTTCCTACGGCGGAAACGGCCCCTACTCGGACGTTTTCGGCAAAATTTTGGAAGCCGTTTTTAAGCAGCTCGGCGTCGGCGGCGCGGCGGGCGGCGCGCGCAGGACGGTTTCGCAGGGATCGAAGCTTTCGAGCAACAATTTCAGGGAGATTCTGAACATCGCTTCCAAGCAGGTCGTGGTGCTCGGCGTTCTGTTCTTCCTGATGGTCAGCGTGAACTTCTTCCTGCGCCAATACGATCTGCTGTATTCGAACACGGGCGCGCTCTTCGGCGCGGGCTTCACGGACATCAACGTCACGCTCTGGATGTACCGCGCGGAGATCGTGCTGGCGCTCGCGGCCGCGGTTTCGTTCGCGATCGGCGTCAAGCGCAGAAAGTACAAGACGGTGCTCAGTCTGCCCGTTCTCATGATCGCGGTCGGCGCCCTCGGCACGGGCGCGGCCTTCCTCGTGCAGAACTTCATCGTGTCGCCGGACGAGCTCAACAAGGAAGCGAAATACCTCGCGAACAGCATCGCGTTCACGCAGAACGCCTACGATTTGCAGGACGTCCAAACCAAGGCCTTCGCGGCGGACAACACGCTCACGGCGGAGGACATTCAAAACAACGCCGAAACCTTCGCGAACATCCGCATCAACGATTATTCGCCGGCCAAGCAGTTCTACAACAACACGCAGACCCTGCGGCTCTACTATTCCTTCTTCGACGTGGACGTGGACCGCTACATGGTCAACGGCGCTTACACGCAGACCTTCCTTTCGGCGCGGGAGGTCGATGAGGAAAAGATCGACCAGTCGTGGATCAACAAGTATCTGAAATACACGCACGGCTACGGCATCACGCTGTCGCGCGTGGACAAGGTGACGGCCAACGGGCAGCCGGACATCATGATTCGGGACATCCCGCCCGTTTCCTCCGTGGAGGAGATCGACATTACGCGGCCGGAGATCTACTTCGGGGAACTGACCAACAACTACGTCCTCGTCAACACCGACGAGGAGGAATTCGACTACCCGAGCGGCAACACGAACGTGCTCACGACCTATGAGGGTACGGCGGGCATCAAGCTGGGCCTCATCTCCCGCAGCCTGTTCGCCATACGCGAGCAGAGCTTGAAATTGCTCGTATCCACGAACATTCACAGCGATTCGCGCATCCTCATCAACCGGAACGTGAAACAGCGCGTACGGGAGATCATGCCCTACTTGAGCTACGACGACGATCCCTACATCGTGGTGGCGGACGGCAAGCTCTACTGGATCATAGACGCCTATACGACGAGCACCTATTACCCCTATTCGGAGCCTTTCAGGGAATTGACGGGCGACGTCAATTACATCCGCAATTCCGTCAAGGTGGTGATCGACGCCTACAACGGCGACACGAACTACTATCTGGTGGACGGCGGGGATCCCATCGCGAACACCTTCATGAAGATCTATCCCAAGCTGTTCAAGCCCTTTGAGGACATGCCCGCGTCGCTGCAAAACCACATTCGCTACCCGAGTCTGATGCTGAAGATTCAAGCGAACGTGTACAGGCGCTACCACGTGAACGAGGTTCCCGTGTTCTATCAGGGCGAGGATCTGTGGGACATCTCGAAGGAACTTCTGGGCGGACCCGAGTCCGAGCCGATGACGCCGCAGTATTACATCATGAAGCTGCCCGGCGAATCCGACGTGGAATTCATCAATTCCATACCCTACACGCCCAGGGACAAGAAGAACATAACGGGGCTTCTCGTCGCGCGCAACGACGGCGAGCACTACGGTGAGCTCGTGCTGTATCAGCTGCCCAAGAGCAAGCTGGTCTACGGGCCGGAGCAGATCGAGGCGCAGATCGACCAGAACGATACGATTGCCAAAGAATTCTCGCTCTGGAAGAATTCGGGGTCGGCTTACACGCGCGGCAATCTCTTCGTGATCCCGATCGAGCAGTCGCTCGTGTACGTGGAGCCGGTGTATTTGGCGGCGGCGAGTTCGAGCATGCCGGAGGTGCGCAGGGTCATCGTGGCCTACGGCGATCGCATCGCTTATGAATCCACGCTGAGCGCGGCGCTCGATTCGCTGTTCGGCCAAGGCGCTTCCTCCGAGGACGGCGACCGGGGCGGCAGCACGGGCGCGCAGATAGACGTCATGACGCAGGACGAGCTCATCACGCAGGCGAACGACGCTTTTGAACGGGCGGAGGAAGCGCAGCGGAGCGGCGACTGGGCGCGCTACGGGCGCGAGCTGCAAAATCTGCGCGAATACCTGACGCGGCTTCTGCCCGCGGACGCGCAGGCCGCGGAGGCGGAAGGAGAAGAGAGCGGCGACTCGGTGGATACCATAAATTAGATACAAGCGTATACAGGGGAAAAGCATTTACCCATGAAGGCGACGGCGCAAGCTCGTCGCCTTTTCTTTTTGTCTCGATTGCGGGTTTTGGCTGCGCGCGGCGCGGAGAAGCGCGGTAAACCACGAGGTATTGAAGCCGTTTTGCGCAATTGAGCAATAATGGAAAATTTTTAATTTTAAGGCTTGACAACATGTATTTTAATGGTATAATAAGGATAAATTATATTTAATGCCTATTTAAAGGAGGTATAAACGGGATGCACAAGAGCTTTTTTTCGAGGATGATGTTGGGCGGCTTTTTGCTCGCCGCCGTCTTTGCCGCCGGCGTTCCGGCCGCGGCTTACAGCGATGTCAAGGAGGGCGGCTGGGCGCACGAAGCCATATCCGCCATGAGCGAGGCGGGCGTGATCGAGGGTTTTCCCGACGGCAGTTTCAAGCCTTCGGAACGCGTGACGCACGGTGAGTTCATCAAGATGGCTTACCTCGCCGCAGGCGGCGGGAAGGCCGAAGAGGGCGGGAACGGCGAGACCGGAGGCGGCGGGAGCAGGGGAGACGCCGGCGGACATTGGGCGCTTCCCTATTACGAGGCGGCGGCCGATGCGGGGCTTTTCGCGCGGCATGAGATTCCCAAGACGCGCCTTTCCGCGCCGATACCGAGGGCGTATATGGCGCTCATTCTGAGCAAGGCGATGGGCGACGCGAGCGTGGTCGACTACGACGCGGTGCGCGAGAAGATCAAGGACGTCGAATGGGACACGCCGCACGAATACGATATCGTGAAGGCGACGGCGCAGGGGCTGATCACGGGTTATCCGGACGGGACGTTCAGGCCCGAGGGGACGCTGACGCGCGCCGAGGCCGCGACCGTGATGTATCGGCTGACGCGCGCGGACAAGAGGGAGTTCCCCGATCTGCGGCCCGAGAGCGAGAAGACGCCGCTTGAGCGTTTGGAGGGGATTGGGGCTGATAAGATGCGGCCATTGTCGTCCGTTGTCGCGGCAGGGTCAAACTCCAAGCGACCAATTTCCGAAATTATCGATGATCCCATAACCTATTTTGTCGATGACGCCCCGGTTCTTTATTATGAGATGTTCGATGACTATCCGCATCAAATGCGTATAGGGCATGACCTCGTAGGACGGGAAGTCGTCGTTATCGGATATGACTTTGCGTATGGGTTTCTTATCAAAGACAGGAAGACGATAGCGGAAATTGACGCCGGTATGCCCGCCCTCGGATACGCCGCGTGCATAACGGGAATGGAAAACGGTTATATCTACAACAGAGACACCTACGACGGCAAGTTTCCGGATTTCGACTATATCGCCATACCTTCCTTTTACGAAATAGACGGGAACACACGCAGGGAAGACGGCGGAGTTTTGCTTCTGATTCCCAACAACATGAAATAGGGCAAGAACGGGGAAACCGGCGCGGCGCAGACGGCGAAGCAGAGCCTTGCGCCTCGCGACGGTTTGGGATTTTGAAAGGAGAATGCGCGGACGAGCGTCCGCGCGCAAAAATAAATGAAGAACACGAGCGTAAAAACCCGCCTTCTGTCCATGGCGCTTGTTTTCGCCATGATATTGTCGCCGCTGCCGCAGGCGGCGTTTTCGGCGACGACGAAGACGGCGACGCATTACATTCTCGACACGGGCGTGAACTTCCTGTGGAGCAACAGCTCGGGCGCGTGGGTCACGAACGGGGGCTGGTCTCCGGGCAGCACGCAGCGCTTCGATTACGGCTTCAGTCTGCCGGGCGGCGCCAAAAACGTCAAAGTCTACAACTACGATGGCGGCAATTTCAGTTTCGACAAACCCGGCACCCATCATTGGAAAATGACGAGCGTCGCGAGCGGCAGGGACGATTACAATCTAAATTATTACAAGTACAGGGCGACGCCCGTCACGCTGTCGCATTCCTACGCGGAATCGAGCGGCGCACTGAAAGTGAACTATACGGTCACGTTTCCGAGGGACAATGCGTACGACGTGAAAGAAAAACTTGAAAAGGGCCACAAGCAAACCGTTTACAACCTCCTCGGCAATCCCCCGCCTCCCGAGATATCGAGCTTTATCGACGAAACGGACGGCAATTTCGGCGCAAAGGTGGAGGGTCTCCTGTGGTTCGTTCCCATCATCATTCAATACGATGTTGCGGAGACGACGCCCGATGACACGCTCGAAGCGATCCTCGACCTGCCCAAATCCGCGAAGGTCGGCGATACCTATACGGCGCGGGACGTTTCCGAGGTCGGCGCCGACCTCACGGTCAAGCTCGCCGAACTCGACGTGCGCGAGGTCGCCGTCGCGGCGAGAAACCCCGTCGCGACGTGGCCGGGCAGGGGCAAGGGCCAAAACAGCGGCGGCAAAAAGGACGAGAAGGCCGTCAAGGCTTGTCAGCTCGAATATCGCCTCACCGTCACGACGACGGACGGCAAGAAGGACACGGACACGAAGAAAATCACGATATATGAGGGAGAGAAGCCTCCCATCGAGGAAGAAGAGCCAAAACCCGATTTCGACGTGAGCCTCGACGCGACGCTCTCGCTGCCGCCCACCGTCTACGAAGGGCATTCCGTCGTCGCGAGCGACCGGAGCGCATATGTCGTCGACGGGAAAAATTATTCCCCCGACGCCGCTTACAACGCGTTCGGGGCGACGCACGATTTCAGACCGTCGGCGGGTTCGAACGCGCGGGTCGAAACGAATTACGAGGGCGTTTACACGGATGCGAAAATCATATGGCCCGTGGCGGGCGAGCACGACGTCACGCTGCGGATCAATCTCAAGGGGCGTTCCGACACGGATACAAAGCCGATAGAAGTGCTGCGCACGCCCGCGATCATCGACGCGCTCGGCGGGCGGCAAAAGGAGAACCGCAAGCAGACGCTTTCGGCGAGCATTGCCACGAATCCCAATCATCCCCTAAAAGCCGCGTGGATGGAGGTCACGGAGAAGTCGACGGGCGAGACGGTGAGGCTTTATCCGGATGAGGCGCTTGTGAACACCGCGCACATCAAAACGCGCGCCATGGAGACAAAGGAGAACTCGGACGAATATTTCACGCATCTCGAATTCCCCTTCCTGACGAAGTGGAGCGAGACGCGGGAATTCAGCTACACCGTGTACGCGGAGGACGCGCGCGGGCAAACAGCCTCGGTTACGAAGGACTTCACGGTCGTTCCGGACCTGCCGCCCATACCCGAAATACTCCTGCCGACGACCTTTTTCAGGGAAAAGGGTACGAATGTCGCGCGCGTGGAGGCGACCGACCTGTCTCGTTCGGCGGAGGGCGACGAGGGCGACCGCTTCGAACGCGTTTGGTACGCGTCGTGGCTCGGCACGGGCGCGCCGGCGGGCGGTTTTGCCGACGCAAGGACGCTTCCCGGCTATGAGGAGCTTTCCTTCGAGAAAGGCAAGGAGATCGCATTCGACAAGACGGGCGTCGGCCCCGTGCGCGTCAAACTGCGCCTGAAGGACGTCTGGACGGACGAAACGCTCGAAGAGTACGTGACGGACGACGATTACCTGACCGCGGAATCGGCGATAGGCGATTCCGTCGTGGACAACATCGCGCCGGCGGTTTCGCTGTCGCCGAAACCCACGAAGTCGGCCGATCTGCTTCTGCTCGCGGCTTCGGCCGGGGAATACGCCAATCTGCTGGCGAGGAAAAACGAGTTGGACGGCGCGCTCATCGAGAAGGGCATCGACGCAAAAATATCGATTAAAAAGCTTCCGAGATCGACGAGCGGCATCTACGGCGATTTTCAGAAAACGCGGAACAACACGGAGGGCAACCATTTCATCCGAAACCTTTTCGCGCTCGACGAGGACACGCTCTACGCGGTGAGCGGAAGCCCGCAAATCAACGCCGGCGCCTTTTGTCTCGCGGCGCCCTATTGCGTCACGGCCTACGACGCGTATTCGGACGCCGTGAAATGGAGCGTGCGCGCGCCCGCCGAGCTTGAAGCCGCCTTGGTCTCCGCGCGCGGTTACGCAAGCACGGTGTCCATCGGCCAAGACGATGCGGGGAAGTACCTGTATCTGATCTCCGACGCGGGCGGCGTCCGGAAGACATTCCTGTTTGACAAGAGCACGGGCGCGCACGCAAAGACCTTCGATTCCGCCCTTGGACGATACAATCACATCGCGGGAAACAATATCTATTCACTGCGCAAGGACGGCGTTTACCGATACCGTACGACGGGGAACCCGGAGCGCGTGTTCTCGGGGGAAATCTCGGGAGAATCCGCGCGCGCCGGGGGCAAGGTGCGCTTTTTCACGCAGACGCCGCCCCACGCGTACATGGCGGAATTCGATCCCGTCACGGAGAAAACGACGCTGATCCGGCTCGCGGGCGTCGCGTACGCCAAAAACAACGCGTGCGCGGGTGCGGACGAAAGCGGCGCCATGCTCGTTCACACGCCAAGCGCGGCGCTGTTTTTCGACAGGGCGGGACGCAAAGTCGGAAGCGCGGCCGCGGGATCGTTTCCCATCAGGAACGGCGAGGGCAGGATCACACACGCGGCCTACGCGCCAAACGGAGACAGTTGGAGACAATCGCTGTTCGTATACGACCTTTACGCGGGCAAATCGGTTTCGGAAGAGATACAGCGCACGGCGGAGGACAGAATATGGGGCGGCGTCCTGTACGGTTTCGACCACGGGAACGGCCTTGTCGACGTGCGCATTGGCAAAGGTTCGAACGATCTCGGCTCCGGCTGGGGCGACAGTTACCGGCGACAACCGGGGCTTGACAATATTTGCAGAGTGAACATGGACGCCGGCACGGTGGCGTTCACAGCGCATTCAACCTACATGGGATACGACGACGGGCGATCCGAATACGCGCTCGCGAGCGACGCGCTCTATGCGGTGGGCTGGGACCTGAACAGCTACAGCGTGCCGCCGCCCGCAAACGACATCAAATTAAAGGTGAGCGCGATCCCGAGAAACGAGGATCAGATACTGGCGCAGACGGCGGCGAGCCTCATGAGCGGCGAAGCGAAGGATATGAAAGCGGCCTTCGTCGTCGAGGACGGAACGAGCAAATGGGATGCAAACGGCAGCAAGTTCAAGGCCGCGCTCGGGCCGGCCGCATCCTTGAAACTGTCCGATTCCGGCTCGGCGTCGCTCGCGGAGGCCATCGCGCAGACGCTTGCGGACGCGGGCGCCGCGCCGCAAAGGACGGCGGTCGCGCAGAAGGCGCCGGGCGCCGCGCGCGGCGGCGTGGAGCGGATATTCGCGCTCGACCCGCAGAAGACGTACTACTACGAGTACGAAGTCTCCGGCGCGGACGCGAAGGAAGGCGACATCCTATCGATGAGCACGGTGGGAGAAAAAACGGCGCCGGATTCCGATAACCTGTACGTACAGAAGACGTACTTCGAGAATTTCGACGGCGGCCCCCTTTCGGGTTTCTTCGACATCGACGGAACGAGCGCGTCCGCGGGCGATTTGAAATTGGCAAAAACGGATATTTACGCGAGAAACGATTTCACGTTCACCGTGCCAAAAGGCGCATACGGCGTATTTTCGTTCGATTACAAGGCCTACTGCACGGAAGGCTCGAAAGATTACGCCCTCTTGCGCTTCGATGAGACGACCCTCATCGACGTGAGACCGGGAAAGGCCAGAGGGGATATGGGTAATATTTACAATATCCCCTCTGCGGCGGCGGGCCACTTCGTTTACAAAGCGACGGTCGGGGAAGGCACGCACGTCGTGTCCGCGAGCGCTCGCTACGACCATAACGGGAGAAGCTCGCAGTCTTCCTACATGATTTTGGACAACCTGAAATTCGAGATGCTCGGATCCGCTCCGCCGCCGGCCGAGGCTTGGAGCGCGAAGGCCGAGAGCATCGGCGGCGCGACGAGATACGCGGGCAGCTTCAATACGCCGAACCCCGTGATCTCCTACTCCGCCCGCGACTTGCGGGCGGATTCCGCCGGAGATTGTTTCGTAGGCGGCGCGAAGACGTATGTCGCCAACGAAACGTACGCGGGTACGAAGATATCCTTCTCCTTCGCGTCCGAGCGGATCAAGATCAAGAACTTCCGTTTGTATTACAATGAAGGCGGCGTAAGGGTTTACGTGGCTCCGGACAGCCTCGAATCGGCTTCGGAAGCGGCGAAGTGGCAAAGCGTGAACGCGAGCGTCGCCATCGTCGACGAAAAGCCGGAAGAGGGAGAGAAGGAAAAGGGTGCGCTCGTCTACAAAAAGGGGCAGCTCGTCGCCTACAACATCGGCTACGCGGATTACGAGAACGATTCAAGCAAGGAGGGCTTCTGGCGCTACGCGCACACGCCCTTCAACGACGGCGAACATCCCGACGCGGCCGTGATCATGAGCAAGAAGGGGGAAATACTGCAGGTTGCGGACAAGGTGCTGCCCGCGAGCATCGACCGCTTTTACATCGACGGGAAATACGTCGTCGAGCACTGGCAGCGGGACGATACCGACAGGACGAAGGCGGGGAACGACGCCGTGGATTACGCGAAGTTCGACAAGTATTCAAACACGGAAACGCTCACGTTCTACATAGAGGGCGGCGGCGAGGCGCCGTGGGTGACGGGCGTCAAGACCGATCCCGATCCCGTGAAGGAGGGCGGCGGCTACAAGCTCGAAATCGGCGTGGACGATCTCGAAAAGGACGATCTCACCGTGATTGTCGAGGTGTATCGCGAGGGCAAGGAGGTGTACAGATATTACGAAGAGGACATCAAGGCGGACGAAAACGGCGATTATCCGGTCGTGGTCACGGGCCTCGCGCCGCCGGCGGAGGTCGGGGATTACACCGTCGTCGTGACGGTCTTCGACAAGGACGGCACGGGGCTGGGCGAGCACGGCTTCACGGTGGTCACGGAGGGGCGAATCGAGGGCGAAGTCATGCACACCGAACTGTGGGACGAAAACCGCAAGCGCCACAACCTGAAGCTCTTCGGCGAGGAGGTGAACCGCGCGAGCGCGTTTGCGGAGTACGCAATGCTGACCGCGCCGCGCCCGCGCGGGACAAACGTGTTCTGGTCGGGCGAGCGCTTCATGCTGCGGGCCGGCGTCGCGGGCGACCCGCTGTCCGTGAGCTGCGCCATCGCGGGCCATCCCGCCTACGCGACGGGCATGACCGGCACGGGGCGCAAGAACGCCGCGGGCGAATGGATTTACGAGGGGTCCATCTGGCAAAGCGACATGATCAACAAATGGGGCCGGACGGCACCCGTCCTTCTCACCTTCGTGTTCAGCGCGCGCTACGAGGGCGGCGTGATCAAGACGCACGAGGCGCGTGTCATCGTCGACACGCACGAGGATTACAGGCAGCTGCACCGCTACTACTGAGGCGGCGCGGCGGCCGGGGGGCGGCTGCGGACGCCAAGGCGGCCGGACGAGACCGGCTGATGATGCGGCGGCGCACGGCGGCGCACGGAGGAACGGCAAGGCGGCCGGGGCGGACCAAAACGCGCCGGAGGACGAAGGGGGGGCTGCGCGAACCAAGTTCGCACAGCCCCCCTTGCGACGTTTTCAAAGGTCCGTCCGCCGCCCGCCGTCCGCCGGACGACGGTCAGCGCGCGCCGCCCATCCCGTAGCCCGTCGCGATCTCGAAGTCGCTGATCGCCAGATTGTACTCGAGCGTTTTGGCGGCGAGCCCCAGTTGCGCCCGGTAGGACGCGAGCTGCACGTTCTGCACATCCACGAGCGTGTTCATGCCGGCGTCGTAGGAGAGATTCGCGAGGCGGTAGCCCTCCTTCGCGTTCTCCGCGGCTTTTTCGATGGACGCGATCTCGTTTTCCAGATTTTGTATGCTCATGTATTTCGTGCGAATTTCCAGTTCGATGTAGGCCTTCGTGTCCTTCAGGTTCTTTTCGGCCGTCTTTCGCTCCATCGCGGCCGTGAGGTATTCCGAGCCGTATCTGGACGCCAACGCCAAATCCGCTATCTCGACCTCTTCTTTTTCAAGCACGAATCTCAGCTGCCGCAGCTCGTTTCTGTTCGCGAGCGCCGCCTCGATGGAGGCTTTGAGATCGATTTCGGGCGCGTCGGCCTTGTGCAGCGTGTCCTTCAGCACAACCTCCTGCATCAGCGGGTAGTCGAGCTGGATGTTGAAGCTCATCCTTGCGGACGTGAGTCCGCTCGACGCGGCGGCGACCTGCACGGCCGCGTCTTGCGCCGCGCTCTCGGCCGAGAGCACGTCCATTTTGGAAACCATACCCAGGTCGAATTTTTTCCGCGTGTTCGCGAGTATCTCGTTCTGTATGCGCAGGTTCTCCTCGGCGATGGAGAGGGCTTCGCGGGCCTGCAAGACGGAATGGTAGACCCGCGTCGTATCGTAGACGAGCCGATTGAGGTCGATCTCGTAGCCGATGCCGGCCTGTTCCTCCAGATAGGGGCGCGCCAGCTTCACGAGCTTGGCGCTCAGCGTGTGCATCGGGTTGATCGTCATGCTCATCTCGCTCATCCGCTGTTGCATCTGCGCTTTTTTCAAAGGATCCGGTTCCATGTTGATCATCTCGGCCATCTGGGGCGCGTTGGCGGAGGCGCCGCTGAGCGCGTTGGAGACGCTGCGAAATTGATTCCAAAGCTCTTCCTGCCCCTTGGCCTGCGCCTCGAAGGCTTCCTTGGCCAGCACGGCGCTCTCGTAGCCCGGCCCCGCGCTTGTGATGCGCGCGAGCGCGTCTTTGAGCGAGAGCGAAATCGCTTCGCCCGTGAAGCTCATGTCCGGGGCGATTTTCCCGGCCTCATTCGCCGCGCCGGCCTCTGCCTCCGTTTCGCCCGCGAAGGCCGCGAGCGCGCCGGTCAAAAAAATCGCGCACACAATCGGCGCGATCAGCAGTTTCTTTTTCATCGACAATCCCCTTTCATCTCCGCGCGCCGCGCGTTTTCGGCTTTTGCGCCGCACGGCACTCTATGGTTTTTACCATATTATACCCGAGCTGCGAGTTTTAATCAAGGCCGCTCGTGTTTTTTTGTTTTTTGCGGCGCCGCTGTCGGCGTTGTCGACGCCGCGGCGCCGCGCCCGGCTTGACAACAAGGCCCTCGAAAGGTAGAATAAAAGATGCGGACAGTATTTTTTGAGGAGGTTTCATATGTACACGTGCAATTTGGAGAGATTACAGGAAAAAATCGATACATTCAAGAAATTCGGCGATACGGGTACGGGCGGCATCACGCGGCTTTCGCTTTCGCCGGAGGCGCTCCTGGCCAGGGATGAATTCGCAAGGCGCGTCAAGGCCATGGGCATGCGCCTCAAAACCGACGACATGGCAAATATGTACGCCACCCTCCCCGGCAGCGAGGATCTGCCGGCCATCGTCATGGGTTCCCATGTCGATTCGGTGATCAACGGCGGCAATTACGATGGAATCCTCGGCGTGCTGACGGCCCTCGAAGTGGCCGAAACCATTTATACGGAGAAGATCAAGACGCGCCGGCCCATCGCCGTGATGATCTGGACGAACGAAGAAGGCTCCCGCTTCGAGCCGGCCATGATGTGCTCGGGCGTCGTCACGGGCAAGTTCGACAAGGCGCGGGCGCTCGCCTCGACGGACGCGAAGGGCGTGAGCTTTGCTTCCGCGCTGGACGCGAGCGGCTTCAAGGGCGATGAAAAAAACAGGTTGAACGCCAAGGATTACGCGGGGTATTTCGAGCTTCACATCGAGCAGGGTCCCATCCTCGAAATGGAAAAAAAGGATATCGGCGTCGTGGAGGGCGTCTTGGGCATGGTCAACTACACGATCTCGGTCAAGGGCGTTTCCGACCACGCCGGCACCACGCCGCAGAAGACGCGCAAGGACGCGCTCTACGCCGCGTCGCAGCTGATCGTCACGCTGTGGGAGAGGCTCGGCAAGCTAAATCCCGAGCTCGTGTTCACGACGGGAAAGATCAACGCTTTCCCGAACATCCACACCGTCATACCCAAGCTGGTCGAGTTCTCGCTCGACGTTAGGCACAGGGATCCCAAGGTGATCGAGCAAGTCGTGGCCGTGATCGAAGGCTTGCCCTCGGAGCTGTCCGGCTGCGCGGTGAGCGCGGCGCTGAACTGGGGCCGCAACACCGTCCCGTTCGACGGCGCATACGTGGACGCCGTGGAGAAAGCCGCGCGGGACGCGGGGTATTCGTGGCGCAGGATATACAGCGGCGCGGGACACGACGCGCAGTACGTGGCCGAGGTCATGCTTCCCGCGACCATGATCTTCGTACCCAGCGTGGACGGACACAGCCACTGCGTCGAGGAATTCACGCCGACGGAACTGTGCCTGAAGGGCGCCAACGTGATGCTGAACGCGATTCTAAATATAGATAAATTGTAAAATGAGGATTAAAATGGATATAGCTTTGGATAAATGCAGGAAATTTTTCGGCGCCGACCGCTTTGCGGCAAACGCCGGCATCGTCATAGACGCCGTGAACGACGACGAGGTCGTATGCAGCATGGAGATCCGCGACATGCATCTGAACGCGGGCAACATCGTGCAGGGCGGCGCCATATTCACGCTTTCCGACTTCGCCTTCGCCGTGCATTCGAATCTGCGCGGGATATGCGGGGCGGACGTGGG
>JAISMX010000005.1 GCA_031276515.1 Eubacteriales Family XIII. Incertae Sedis bacterium
GCTTATGGCGGCCATGCTCGCCCGCCCGACTTCGCCGATGACCTTGGATACGACGTCGTAGCCCTTCCCGAGCGCGCCGACGACGTTCCCTTCCGGAACGCTCACATCGTTCAGGATCAGTTCCCCGGTGACGGAACCGCGCAGGCCCATCTTGTTTTCTTTCCTGCCGGGTTCAAAGCCGGGAGCGCCCTTTTCGATCAGAAAGACGGACAGGAGATTGCGGCCCTTTTCGTCGACGCCGGATTTCGCCGTGACCATCGCGCAGTCGGCTATGTGCGAATTCGTGATGAAGCACTTTCGCCCGTTGAGCACCCAATTTCCGCCCGCGGGCGCGGCGGTCGTAAGGGTCCCCGCGAGGTCGGAACCGCCGCCGGGCTCCGTAACGGCCAAACCCGTGATCTTCTTCCCGGAGCACAGATCGGGGATATATTTCTTTTTTTGTTCTTCGCCGCCATACTCCAGCAGGGCGGCGACGCCCAACTGATGCGTGAACACGAACATGGCCAAGCCGGCCGAATGCCGCGCGATTTCTTCCAAGGCGATGACCCGCTCCGTATGCCCGAAACCGGCGCCTCCGTAGGTTTCCGGAACGAAAATGCCCAAGATTCCAAGTTCTCCCATTTTCGGAAAAAGCTCTACGGGGCAATGATCCTCCGCGTCCCACTTCGCCGCGTTGGGCGCCACTTCCCGATTCACGAAGTCGGCAAAGGCTTCTTTCAGCATGAGCTGATCCGGCGTGAAATCAAAATCCATTGTAATCCTTCCTTTCCGCAAAAGGCGCAAAACGGGATGAACTCGGACCCCTCCGCGCGGCGACCGCAGGTGCCGGAGGTTGATTTTTTTTATGCGCTCAAACCACCGGCGTGCCGTCGTCCGGAACGGAGCGCCCGCAAAGCAATACGATCAGGACAATGCTGCCGACAAAAGGAATCAAGCTGATGAAAATATAGGGCCAAGGCCTGCCCGCATCCCTGAGACGGCGAACGGTGATGGCCAGACCCGGGCAGATGGCGGCAAGCCCGAACAACACGAACAAAATATACATAATACCGCTAATCGGATATAAGCCGATGGCTGCCGGGATTGCCATGAGAATACCCCAAGCGACGCACACGATGATATAGACCAACATGCTCATCCAGTAATCTCGCACACCGGTTCTGTCTTTGAAATTCGTATAATTCTTCCACATGTTTATAAACGGCGCGAGAAATCCCGAATTCGCGACGAAATCCGCGTATGCGCGCTTTGAGTCGCCGCTCTCTCGGCGGGTCTCCTGCGCGTCTCCGTATGCGCGCGCGTTTTCGTATGCGCCGCCCGACGCGTTGGCAAACTCACTCGTCTGCAATTGTTCGCCGCATTTTACGCAAACCCGCGCGCCGTCTTGATTGTTCGTTCCACAGTTCACACAGTACATCTTTGCCTCCGTTCCGGCGCCGCATCGCGGCAATCGCCGCGCGGCGCCACTCAATTCGCGGCCATGCAAAGGCCGCTTCCGATCAGATATAAAATTCAGATATAAATAAACGGGTCTTTGCCGTGCTTGGACTCGTACACCTCCGCCACGTCGCCCACCGCGGCCTTCAGCTTCTCGGCGAAGTTCTTCACGAACAGCCACTCCGTGTCGAAATGGCCCGCGTCTATCAGGCAGATCCCCCTCTCCTCGGCCAGCAGGGCCTCGTGATGCCGCACGTCGCCCGTGATGTAGAGCGAGCAGCCGTTCGCGGCGAAGGCTTCGATCTGTTCGCCGCCGCCGCCCGTGCAGAGTCCCACCTTCAGTATGCGGGCGCCGGGGTCGCCGACCGCGGGCAGACGGCGAGAAATGTTCAAGCGTTCGCGCAGCAGGTCGCAGACCTCGGCGAGACGCATCTCGCGTTTGAGATTGCCGATTTTGCCGAGGATCTCGCCGGCGCCTTCCTCCTCGGGCAGAACGCGCCTGATCTTCTGCAATTCGAGCACTTCGCACAGATAATCGTTGTTGCCGCCGTACACGACGTCGAAGCTGGTGTGCGCCGCGTACACCGAGATGCCGGCGCGGATCAGTTCGATGATCTGCCCGCCCACGACGCCGGCGCAGTCGATCTTCCGCAATTTGTTGAAGATCAGCGGGTGGTGCGCGACGATGAAGTCGGCGTTCAGCGCGCGCGCCTCGCGGATGATCTCCTCCGTGACGTCAAGCGCCACGAGCACGCGCTTGATCTCCGGACCGCCCACGCTGATCTGTATGCCCGTGTTGTCCCAATCGAGCGCCCGTTCGGGCGGAGCGATTCTTTCGATCTGCTGTATCAGCTTCGTCCGTTCAATCGGCATGTGCAATACCTCCGCGGTACGTCTTCTTCAAGGTTATTTTGCGACGAGGCCTAAGGTCGCAGGATGTCGAGCAAGTCGCGCAGGAGCGCCGCGCGCGCGCGCGATTTTTCGAGCAGGGCTTCTTTCCCCGCGCCGGCGGCCAAAAGGCGCTCCGATACGGCGTCCGCCGTACGCAGCTTGCGTTCGAGCCACGGCGCGAGCAGGGGCTCGGCCTTGCCAAAGAGCAGGGGACTGATCTCCGCCGCCGCCCCGCCGGCCGCAAGGAGGGTCTCCGCGCGGCGCAAGGCCAAAGGCGCGGCGACCGCCGCGCCTTTGGCCGGCGGAACGGGCGATGCGCGGATAATCTCGCAGATGCGTCCCCCTTCTTCGGCCAGCGCCTCGTCCGTCACGGCGAAGCCGAGTTCGCCGAGGCGGAGACGCAGCTTGTCCGAGGCGTTCCGAGGCTGCAAGACAAAGCGCCCGAACGAGCGCGATTTTTCCGCGTCGGCCGAAAGGATGTCCGCGATGAGCCGCCCGCCCATGCCCGCAATGACCACGACGTCGGCCTCACCGCGCGCGTAAGGCGCGAGTCCGTCGCCGAGCCGCAGGTCGAAGACCGCGCCGGGCAAAAGACGGGCGATGTTCGCGCGGGCCTTCTCGAGCGGCCCCGGACGCGCGTCGCTCAGGATCGGCGAATGCGAGCGTCCGCGCGCATACAGGGCGATGGGCAAGAGCGCGTGATCCGTGCCGACGTCCGCGACGCGCTCCCCCGGCTCGATCATGGCGTATATTTTTTCCAATCTGCCGGATAGCTTTACCATAAGTGCCGCGCAACCGAGCGGGGACGACTTAAATCCCACGCCGCCCGTTTGAAAATCACTCCAAGTAATCCTTTAATTTCTTGCTGCGGCTCGGATGGCGCAGCTTTCGCAGCGCCTTGGCCTCGATCTGACGGATGCGCTCGCGCGTCACGTCAAAGCGTTTCCCGACCTCCTCCAAGGTTCTGGCGCGCCCGTCGTCGAGCCCGAAGCGCAGAATCAGCACCTTCTGCTCGCGCTCGGTCAGCGTGTCCAGCACCTCTATGAGCTGCTCCTTGAGCATGGAAAAAGCCGCGGCGTCGGCCGGCGCCAGCACCTCCTCGTCGGGTATGAAATCCCCCAGATGGCTGTCCTCTTCCTCGCCGATGGGCGTTTCGAGCGAAACGGGTTCCTGCGCGATCTTCAATATCTCGCGCACCTTCTCTTCGGATATATCCATCTCCGCCGCGATTTCCTCGGGCAGAGGCTCCCTGCCGAATTCCTGCAAGAGCTGCCGCGAAATGCGGATCAGCTTGTTGATCGTCTCGACCATGTGAACGGGAATGCGAATCGTCCGCGCCTGATCGGCTATGGAGCGCGTGATCGCCTGCCTGATCCACCAGGTCGCGTAAGTGCTGAATTTGTAGCCCTTGCGCCAATCGAACTTGTCCACGGCCTTGATCAGCCCGAAATTGCCCTCTTGAATGAGATCGAGAAAGAGCATGCCCCGGCCCACGTAGCGCTTCGCGATGCTGACCACAAGCCGCAAATTGGCCTCGCAGAGACGCTTCTTCGCGTTGCCGTCGCCTTCTTCCATGCGCATGGCCAGATTGACTTCTTCGTCGGCCGTCAAGAGCGGCACGGTGCCGATCTCTTTCAGATACATTCTTACGGGATCGTCCACGGCGATGCCCTTGGGCAGGGTGGCCTCGAGGTCTATCTCGCTTTCGCCCACCACGATTTCGGCGTCGAGTTCGGGCTCTTCTTCTTCGAGGGCCAGCAGTTCGTACGGTTCGGGCTCCTCCACCTCGGCCACGAGCTCCACGCCGGCGCTGAAAAGCTTGTCGTAGAAATCGTCGATTTGATCCTTGTCTATTTCCAGCGTTTCGAGTTCATCCGCGATCTCGGTATAGGTCATGCTGCCCTTGTGTTTGGCCCTATCCAACAGGTCTTGGATCGCCTCCATCTTTTTTTCTTCGTTTTCATCCTCGTACACCATGGCGATCACCTGCCTTTAACCTCTTTTATCCCGCGCTGAATGTTGATCAATTCCCTTGTCAATGCCTCCACCCTTTCTTTGTTCTCATCGTCGTTCGCAACCGTCAGCATGCGAATGATCTCTCTCTCCCTGTCCGTGAGCGCGGATAGCCGAAGGGCGTCGACGCATTCGGCGAACACCGCCTCATCCTTGTCCGCGAGCCGCACTTTATCGCAAATATCGAGCAGCAAGGCCCGATCCGGCCCGTCCAAAGCGTCTTCCAGCTTCCGCATGTCCACCTCTCCGTCGTCGGCGCAAAGCGCCTTGATGAGCGAATATATCCTGAAAGCCGCCGGCGTGGAAAAAGCCTTTTCGTAGGGTTTTATCCTGTCGACGTACGCGCCGTTCAGCAGCATCAGCCGTATGAAATTCCGCTCCAACATGCTCGCGCCGGCGGCTTCCTCCGCGCCTCCCGCGCGCCGCGCCGCCGGGGCGGCGCGTTCCGGCGCGCGTCCCCGCGCACCCTCACCCAACATCTCCCTGCGAATCGCGCCTTCCGAAACGCGCGCCTCGTCCGCAAGCTTGCGTATGTACACTTCCGCCTCCACGGGACTCAGATCCCGCAGCACCGCCGCGGCGCGCTTCAGAAAGGCGAGACTTCCTTCCGTCGTGGAAAGATCGCAGCTCTCTCGCGCGGCGGAAAGCTTGTAATCGGTCAGGGAAGGCGCGCGCGCGACGAGCTCCAGAAACGCTTCCCGCCCGTAGGCCTTGACGTATTCGTCGGGATCCTTCGCGCCCGCCATCCGCAAAACCCTAACCTTGCAGCCCGCGTTCCGCAGTATGTCCATGCCGCGCTCCGCGGCGGCCCGCCCCGCTTGGTCGGAATCGTACGCGATGACCGCGTTTTCCGTGTAGCGCTTCAGCATCGAAGCCTGCTCCGCCGTGAGGGCCGTGCCGAGCGAGGCCGTCACATTGCGCACGCCGTGCCGGTACAGGGAGATCACATCCATGTAGCCTTCGCAGAGTATGGCGCAGTCCTCCTTCGCGATCTCCTGCCGCGTCACGTTCAGCGCGTAGAGATTGTCCTTCTTCTTAAATACGCGCGAATCCGAAGAATTCAGGTATTTCGGCGCAGCGTCGTCGAGCACCCTTCCGCCGAAGCCGATGATCTTGCCGCGCGTGTTTATGATGGGAAACATGACGCGGTTTCTGTATTTGTCGTAACACCTGCCTTTGGATGAGGAAATCAAACCCAGTTCAAGCAAAAGTTTCTCTTCGATGCCCTTGTCCGTGAAATGCTTGTACAGGCTGTCCCATTCCCCGTCGGCGTAGCCGACGCCGAATTTCTTCAGCACGGCATCGCTGATGCCGCGCCCCGCCATATAGGCCAGCGCGGGGTTTCTGCCCGAGCGAAAGGCCCTGTAAAAGAATGTGGCGGCCTCCCGGTTGATCTCGTAATACGCGGAACGCTTCGTTTCGTTGTCGAACACGTCGCGTTTCCATTCTATTCCATATTCCTCGGCCAGCTTCTCGGCCGCTTCCAAAAAACTCAGATTTTGCATGCGCTGCACGAAGTTGATGACGTCGCCCGAGGCGCCGCAGCCGTAGCACGTGAAGCGCTGTTTGTCTTCGGATACGGTGAAAGACGGCGTCTTCTCGCCATGAAAGGGGCAAAGACCCTTGTAATGGGCGCCCGCCTTTTTCAGGGTCACTTGCCGCCCGATCACATCCACGATGTTGCACCTGCTCTTGATTTCGTCCGCGATGTTCGTCATGCGACTAAAACGCGAGAATCCGTTTGTCCGCGGCGAATATCCGGTTGTAACAGTTGACGGCGTAGCGCTCCGTCATGCTCGCGATGTGATCCTTTACCATCTCCTCGAGACCGTAATCGTCCACGAGCCGCGCGAATTCCGCGGGCAGTTCGCCCGGATGCTCCATAAAATGGTCGTACAGCGAAAAAATCAAATCGCGAACCCCTTCCAGCTTCTCGTTGGTCTTGACCACGCTGTTGTGGTAGACGTTCACGAACATGAAATCCCGCAGCTTGTTCATGTAAAAAGCGCAGGTCTCGCCCTGGGAGATGAGGTTCTCGCCGTCGCTGTTTTCGGCCAGATCCTTTATGAGCGCGTTGATCCTCTCGGTCGTCGTGCCGCCGAGCACATCAACGCAATCGGCGGGCAGATCCGCGTTTTTGATGACGCCGCTTCTGAGCGCGTCGTCGATGTCGTGGTTGATGTAGGCGATGCGGTCGCTGATGCGCACGATCTGCCCTTCGAGCGTAAACGGCAGACGCTTGCCCGTGTGGTTCAGGATGCCGTCCCTGACCTCCTCGGTCAGGTTCATGCCCTGTCTCGTCTCGCTGTTTTCGAGCGCGTCGACGACGCGCAGACTCTGTTCGTTGTGCCGGAAACCGCCCTTGTGTTTCTCGGCGAGAAAGGCTTCGCCGTTGTGTCCGAAAGGCGTGTGTCCGAGGTCGTGGCCCATCGCGATGGCTTCGGCCAGATCCTCGTTCAGGCGCAGCGTGCGCGCGATGCTCCTCGATATCTGCGCGACCTCCAGCGTATGCGTGAGACGCGTCCTGTAATGATCGCCCTCCGGCGCCAGAAACACCTGCGTCTTGTGCATGAGCCGTCGCAGGGCCTTGGAATAGATGATGCGGTCGCGGTCGCGCTGAAAATCCGTGCGGAACTCGCACTGCGCTTCCTCTCGCCGTCTGCCTTTGGATTCGGCGGCCTTGGCCGCGTAAGCCGAAAGCATCTCGTATTCGCGCTTCTCGGAGTCTTCCCTCTTTAACATTGAATCATGTCCTCGATCCGCGGTTCGCCAAATCGCCGCAAGGCGCGCAAGGCGGTCGCCGCGGTTAAACGCCGGTATGGCCGAAGCCGCCTTCGCCCCTCTCCGTTTCGGGGAGCGCGGAAACCGTCTCCCACGCGACGCGTTCAAATCGCGCCACGACCATCTGCGCGACGCGGTCGCCGTGGTTGATCACAAAATCCCGCTCGCCCCAGTTGATCATGGGAATTTTGATCTCGCCCCTGTAATCGCTGTCCACGGTACCCGTTCCGTTCACGAGACCGATGCCGTATTTGACCGCCAAGCCGCTGCGCGCGCGCACCTGCGCCTCGCAGCCGCGCGGCAGCGCGATGAAAAGCCCCGTGGGTACGAGCGCCCGCTCCCCCGCGCGCAGCGTGATCGGCGCCTCGAGGTTGGCGCGCAGATCCATGCCGGCCGAGCCGGGGGTTTCGTAGGCGGGCAGAAAGCCGCTTGCGGTCCTGATTTTAACAGTTATGTTTTCCAAATTTTCAAAAACCTACAATAAACGATTTCGGTTTTGACGCGTCCTCGATATCGCCGCGATCGAATACATCGGGACATCCGTGATCGATTCCGCCGCTTCGTGAATCCGCTCCCAAGTGACGCCGTCGATCTTTGCGACAACTTCCTCCGGAGTGAAAACCTTGTTCAAAAGAAGGAAGTTCTTGCCTATCGAAAACATCCTTCCGTTGACGTTCTCTTGGCCGAATATGTAATGGCTTTTCATCTGCTCCTTCGCCGTGTCGAGCTCGTCACGCGTGACGCCGTCCTTTTTCAGCTTTGCGAGCTCTTCCCGAATGGCTTCCGCGGTTTCCTTCACCTTGTCGTGAGCGACGGCGGCGTAGATGCTGTAGATGCCGTCGCTCGTGAAGGAACTCGCCGATGAGTAGACGGAGTACGCGAGACCCTTCTGCTCGCGTATGTTTTGAAAAAACCGCGCGCTCATGCTGCCACCCATGATGTTGTTCAGCAGCATCAGCGGGTAATATCGTTCGTCCTCGAGCGCGACGCCCCGCAGCCCCATGCAGATGTGGCTCTGTTCGATGTCCTTTACCTTGAAGCGGCTGCGCGGCGCGTACGCGGCGCAATCGGGCGACGCTTCTTCGCGGCCCGAAGGCAAACCCGAAAAAAGGCTTTCCAATTCGCGCTCCACCTCGGCGGCGTCAAAATCGCCCGCCACGGCCAAAACGATATTGCCGCTCGTGTAAAGGCGCTTCATGTAAGCGCGTATGGCGGCCGGCGTGATGCCCGCCAGCGTGGAAGGAACGCCGATGACGCTTTTGGCCAGCGATGCGCCGTGAAAGACCTGTTCGCAGATCATATCGTGGATGTCGTCCTCCGGACTGTCCTCGATCATCTTGATCTCCTCGCGGATCACGCGGCGCTCCTTGTCCATTTCCTCCCTGTCGAACTTGGAATGCAGCAGCATGTCGCTCAGGATCTCCGCAGCTTTCAAGAAGTTGGGACGCAGCGTTTTCAGATAGTAGCAGGTGGCTTCCTTGCCCGTGAACGCGTTGATCTGACCGCCGAGGCGATCCACATCCTCCGCGATTTGCTTGGCCGTCCGCTTGGCCGTTCCCTTGAACAGCATGTGCTCTATGAAGTGAGAAATACCCGCCCGGCGCGCGCTTTCGCGCACCGCGCCGGCGCGCACCCAAACGCCCATGGAAACGGATTTCACGTAAGGAAGCGCCTCCGTGACGAGACGAATGCCGCAATTCAATGTCTTCGTTTCAATCATATAAATTCCTTTGTCGCCGCTCGAAAACATCGCCGGTTTTGATCGATGTCTTTGCGTGGCGACATTCGTTTGCGTTTGGCGCAAAAAAACGCCGATTGTGTGAATGATACCCTGCTATTTGCCGTTCAAACATATTGAATCGCGCTTCGGCGCCGGAGACGCGCAAACGTCAGTGGATGGGCTCGTCGCCCGGCGTTTCCGCCGCGCCGCCGTTCTCCCCGGGCGCGGGCGCGCCTTGCTCGCCCACGCCTTGGTTCTGCCCGGCGTCGCTCGGATTTTGTTCGCCCGCGCCCGCGTTCGGCCCGGTCTCGCCGCCCTCGGGCGGCAGCGGAGCGGGCTGCGATTCCTTCAGCGCGCGGAGCATGTAGGCCACCTTGGCCGCCTGCGCGCGCGTCGCGCCCGCCAAGGGTTCAAAACCGCCCTCCGGCATACCGTTCATGATGCCCGCGCGCGCGATCTTGTCCACCGATTCAAAGGCCCACGGGCTGATCGCGCCGGCGTCCGTGAACGCGGGAACGACGCCGTTGTCCGGCAAACTCAAGCCCATGATCGACGCGAAATTCGCCAGCATGACGGTCATCTGCTCGCGCGTGATCGGGAGGTCGGGCGCGAAACGCGTCTCGTCCACGCCCTTGACGACCCTCGCGGCGTGGCCCCAGTTCACATAGGCGTAATACCAGCTTTCCATCGGCACGTCCTCGAAGCCCGACGGCGGAGACGCGTTCAGATCGAGTCCGTCGGCGGTCTTGGCGAGCATGGCCAGGAACTGCGCGCGCGTGAGCGCGAACTCCGGCCCGAACATATCGTCGCCGACGCCGTTCACGATTCCCCGGCTCGCGAGCGATTCGACATAGGGTTTTGCCCAGTGATCCGCGCCCGTCGCGGAATCGAACAAGTCCGTGAAGCTGATCTTCGCGCCGACCTGCACCGGCACGGCGACGGAATCGCCGGCGTAGGAAATCCTGATTTCCCCGGCTACACCCGTCTTGTCGGTCGCCGTAAATACGCCGTTTTCGTCTATAGCGCCCACGTTCGCGTCGCATTCCCACGAAAACAGGCTGTCCTTCTGCGCGACGGGAGCGTAGCCGTAGCGCGCCGTCACGTTCAAGTCCACAACCCCGCGCGGATCGGCGAACACGGCGTTAAGGCTCGGCGTCAGAGAGAGATCCCGCGACACGATTTCGAGCTCCGCCGTCGTCTCCGCGCCGCCGCTTTGGACGCGAATCCGCACCTTGCCCGGCGCGTCGCCGGCCGTATAGACGCCGTCTCCGCCGACCGCGCCGCCGCCTTCAAGCACCTCAAAGCGCAAATCCCGGACGGCGCCGCCCGTCCGCTCGTACAGGCTGTTGCTCATGTAGCCGGTCAACTTCACGTCCGCGCCGGGCATGGCCAGATAATGATCCTGATAGGCGCTCAAGACGGATTCGCCCTGCGCCGACAGCCCCTTGTAGACGAAGAACAGGCCGTTCGCCACGGCGCGCGGCGCGCCGCCCGACGGCGAATTCTTCAGCGTCGCCTTCGCGTCCATACCCGGTTCGCGCACGAGCATGGACGAAGAACCGCCGCCGTCGAGGTTCGCGACCACGACGCAGCCGAGCTCGACCATGTGCTTCGCCGCGTCCGTGAGACCCAAGCCGTTTGAGATGCCCGGCTGTCTGCCGTCCAGCACGTAGAGCACGACCGAGCCGTCGTTCTTCACGCCCAGCAGGGTGCGCGGATTCGGGTTTTTGCCCTCCGAGACCCATTTGCCATGGTCGTAGAGCAGATAGTACATCCCGAGGCATTCCTTGCTCCTCGACAGCGGACCCTTTTCGAGGTCGGTGGCGTTGATCTCCACGCGCATGCCCACGGCCATGCGCCCCAGGGATTCGGCGGTCATGGAATCCGCCTTCGTGGACAGCACGAGCTGGTTGTCGCCTATGGGCGTGTTGCCGCCGGAGTAGCGTATCGCGGACACGGTCGCGACGATGGGTCTGCCGAAGCGCAGCCGGGCCGCGTCCTGCGACTCGGCGTTCAGCACGACCTCGAAGTTGTCGCCCTTCGTACCCGTGCTCGCTCCATAATCCCTGTTGTACAGGTGCAGCGCCTTCGCGGCGCCGTGAGGCACGTTCACATAGCCTATGTTCGCGGCGTAGGGCGTCTGCGCGTGGCTGCCGTCGGCCTGCGGAACGAAGATCTCCGTCGCCATGGCATAGTTGACGTTGGGCCACACGAGATCGGCCTTGCCCGCCTCGTCAAACGAGATGGCGAACTTGGGCTCATAGCCCGAGGTGAGGATCACGCCGTCGTGTATGGTGATTCCCTGCGGACAGCCCGTGCCGGTGTCGAAGATGTCGCCGTTTACGCCCGCGACCACCCTATAGCCTTGCGCTTCCAGCGTATTCACCATCGTGTCGGGCAGATAGCGCGCGTTTATGTCACCCGAAAAAACGAGAGGCCGCAGAGCCGAACGGGAGAAATCCGCCGTGACGACGTAGGCGCGCTCCACGCCGTTCAGGTCGTTTCCCGCGTGTATTTTCGAGAAATCGACGCCTTCAAATATCTGTAAATGCGAACTGTAATACACGTTGCCGATGCCGTTTGTGCGCGCGTAGCCCGGCAAAAAAACGCCGGCCAGCAGGACAAAGGCGAGAAGCAGCGCCCATTTCTTTCCGTTTTGAAACATCTGTTTGGCACCTCGCGCGTGGGACGAAAAACAAAGTCATTTAATTGTACCGGAGGATTCAGGGAGAAAGCAAGTTACGGTTGTATGTCAAAACGACGCCATGTCACCCGCCATGTCAAAACGACGCGGCCGCGCAAAAAATATCCGGCAAGACTTCAAATCGTCTCGCCGGATACGGTTTTTCGGCATATGGAAGGCGTGTCGTTCATTGCGCCGCCTCAGCCCGTTTCCGCGCCGGGGCGTAGTACATCGTGACATCCGTCGCGACGCCGTCTTCAAACAGAACCCGCAGCTCCAAATCCCCGTTTTGAAACAGCAGCGCATTCCCGCTTTCGTTCCACGCGCCGTTTTCGTACACGGCGGTCACCTCGTCGGCGTTCATGCCCAGGTACAGCCCCTCCTCCGTCTGCACGCTGTCGTCGCGAAAGGAAATCGACAGGATTTTGTCCTCGCCTTGCTCGGGGTAGGTGTTGACGAGAAAGCCCGGATAATAGTATATGCGGTCGATTCCGTCAAACGCGCAGCTGGGCGCCTCAAAGACGTCGTTCGGCTCTCCGATTGCGGCGAGCAGCGCGCCCATGTCTTCCCCCGGCACGATGGGCGCGTCCTTGTGGCGAAAAGCGAAAACCGCGGCGTTTTGAACGGAATCGCTCAAATCCGCCTCCGTCTCGTTCGCAACGGCGCTTCCGCCCGCGCTCGCGCCCGCGCTCTCGTTCGCCTCCGGCTTCGCGCAGCCGCTTGACGGGACGCACAGCGCGAGCGAAGCCGCAAGGACGATCAACATGCGTGCGGTGCGATTTTGCTTACCGCTTGACTTCATCCTTGCCTCCATTTTCAACCTCATTTCGACACCTCTTTCTTCGATTTCTTTAATACGTAAACGTCCTGATCTCGCCGTATTCGTCGAGCTCGCGCAGCTGCGCTTCGGCCATTCTCTCGTAGTCTCGCGTCTTCTCGCGCCAAATCGCGGCGACGGCCGCGTCCGTGCGCCTGTCCTCGAGGCCGTAGTCCTCCGCGAGAAGCTTTCCGAGAAAATCCGTCAGCTTTTCGGCGCCGCGCCTGTTCAGATGCAGACCCCCGTCATAGGTGTCCGTGTCAAAGTCGATGCCGGCCTCCTCCGCGCGCTCGAGGAAATTGACAAAGCGCAGCCTGTGTTCGTCCGCGTAGTCCCGAATCTGTTCGTCCCACTGCGGATACCAATGCGGATAAATCGTGGGCGCCTTCACAAGCAAGAGGTCGATTCCCTTGCTTTCGCACAGCGCCGTGATTTTATCCAGATATTTGTAGCTGTTTTCGCCGAATCGGTAATCCGCGAGCTTCGGGCCCTCGGGCACGATATTCGCGGGTTTTACGTCGT
This sequence comes from Eubacteriales Family XIII. Incertae Sedis bacterium, assembly GCA_031276515.1. GTDB lineage: Bacteria > Bacillota > Clostridia > Peptostreptococcales > Anaerovoracaceae > JAITLA01. Next base: position 12,865 of record JAISMX010000005.1, read on the forward strand.
TTCGCATATAATAGCCGCTGTGGCTCACGGATTCGCTCGCCGCGAAGTACTTCAGATCCTCGGAAGTGAGCGCGTTCCAGCGATCATGGTATCTGAATATGGGGAATATGTACGAAAGCACCGTCTCCTCCGGCGTCATCGACGCGAGAATCGCGCCGAGCTTGGCGCGCGAAAGGCGCATGCCGTCGAGGTTCAAACGGTTGTACGCCTCGCTTTGCGGGGCGTCGTACTTCATGGCCAGCACGTTGAAAACCACGACGTCGGGCGTTTCGTAACGCAAGGCGTCCAGCAGAAGGTAATAGGACTGCCATATCAGCTGCTGGGGGCCGCCGCGTATATAGGAGGTTATGCCGTACGCCTTCCAAAGCTCCGCCGGCGAGAAGTTTTCATACACCTCGCAATCCCCTATGAACAATACGTCGTTGTCCTTTTCGTCGTCGTAGTATTCCGCCGTCAGCGCGCCCTCGTGCAGCGATTCCATGTACTTGGGCGCGAGCAGGCGCTGCGCCGACAGGAAGCAGATGACAAAGGCGATTGTCGCGACACATATACACAGGCGCTTCATTCTGCGGCCTCCCACGCTTGGAATCCTTTCCGCTTCAAAACCGATTGTAAATAAATTGCTTCGCGTCATAACCGATGCCGTAGCATCCGAACACGGTCGTCGCGAGGAACAAAAGGAAGCACAGGCAGACGCGCGCCGTGAGCGACGTTCCCTTGTACGCGGCGCGGCGCGTCCACAGCCCGGCCGATATCATGACGCACACGCCCAAAGCGACGACGACGCAATCCGAGACGGACAAGCCCAAATCCAAAACGCTCCGCGCCGCGAACCCCTCCCGGCCAAAGTCCGCAAAGACAGACGCGTAGGCGCCGAGGGTCACGCCGACGCCGGCGTAGATGTCAAAGACGCGGATGAAGGACATGAGACAAAACGTGCGCACGATTTGAAAGGCGCCGTACACTGGGGTTTCGGAAAAGGCAAAGCGGGCGTGAAATCGCTTGTACAGCGGGGACAATTCCTGCGAAACGATGATGATCGCGCCGTTCGTGAGCCCCCATACGATGAAATTCCAGCTCGCCCCATGCCAAAGCCCGGTGGTGAACCAAAGCACCGTCGTCACGATGTACACGGGGATGCGAACGCCGACCCCCTTTCCGAAGATTCTTTTGGACGGCTTGATCAGCTTCAACATCGCGCTCGAAGCGCTGAGGGGATAGAACAGATAGTCTTTGAACCAAGCGCCCATGGTGATGTGCCATCTTCGCCAATATTCGGCGATGGATTTTGAATAGAAGGGCCTGTTGAAATTCTCCGTCACGTCGATTCCGAACAGCTTGGCGACGCCGACGGCGATGTCGATCCCGCCCGTAAAGTCCGCGAACAGCACGACGGCGTAAAACCACATGGTCAGCAGGACATAGGCGCCCTTGAATTCGTCCGGGGATTTTGTCAAAATCACGACGGCCGGCAAAAGCCTGTCCGCGACCACGAGTTTTTTGAAAAAGCCGAACAGAATCCGCTGCACGCCCGCGCAGAATTCATCGCGACAAGGGATTCGCCCGGCGAACAAACCGGGGCTCAAATCGCAATACCGGCTTATGGGACCCTGCACGAGCTCGGGGAAAAACGAGACGAAGAGCGCAACTTGAACAAGGCTCCCGGCCGCTTCCGTTTTCTTGCCGCGATAAAGGTCCGTCATGTAGGACAGGGCCTTGAACGTGTAGAACGATATGCCCAAGGTCAGGGCGAAATCAAAACCCGAGGCCGTGAAAGACAAGCCCAGAACGCGCGCCATCGCGTTCAGGTTTTGCGCGAAAAATCCGGAATACTTCGTCACCGCGAGGATGCCGACGTTGACGCAGACGCCGAGGAGCAGCCACAGACGCTTTTGCTCCTTCGTCCTCCGGCGCAGCGCCTTGGCCTCGGACGATACGAGATCCGCGTCCGCCAATCGCGCCGCCAGGCTTTTTGACAAACGATCCATCCGCTTGCCCGCGTACCACGTCGTCAGGCAGGTCGCGGCGACGCAAGCCGTGCCGGCCCAGCCGGAAGCAACGCAAAAAAAGCTGTTTGCGAAGAGCAGCCATACCGGGCGAAAACGGCCGGGCGAGACATAATATCCCGTCAAAACAACGACGAGGAACAGCACAAACGCGGACGAGGTGAAATACATGTTGCGTCCTATTCGTCAAGCAGCGAAACGATCAGCTCGTGCAAGCTCTCCGCGGAATTGAAATTCTCGGGTATGATTTCCTCCGGAGGAATCGTTACGCCGAAATGCTCGGATATGAGCGCTATGATGGAGATGATGTCGAACGAATCCAGCACCTCGTCGTCAACCAGATTTTTCTGCGTCGCAAAGTCGATGTCGGGGCGCTGTTCGCGCAAGACGGCGATAAGCTCATCCATGGCGCTTGTCCTCCTCCTTGGGATTTTTCCATAGTGGCGCGCCGCCGGCGCATCCGCGCAAGCTCCCGGCGGGACGCAAAATCAAACGGGGCGCTCGGCGACCAATCCGCGAACCGCCGCCCTGTCGAGCTTTCCGTTGTTCGTGCGGGGCAAGACGGCAATCCGCAGGTATATCGCGGGCTCCATGTAGCGGGGCAGCAGTTTTCGCATCCCGGACGCGACCGTTTTCTCGGAGACGCTTCCCGCGTAACAGAGCGCGATGCGATCCCGCTCCTCCAAAAACACGCAGCAGGCCTCCTCGACGGCGTCGAGTTTCGCCGCCGCCGCTTCTATTTCCGCAAGCTCAATGCGATAGCCCATGTGCTTGATCTGGTTGTCCCTGCGGCCGATGTACACAAGCTCTCCGCGTTCGTCGTACTTCGCGATGTCGCCCGTCCGGTATACGATTTCGGGATAATTCGCGTGCGCCGGGTTTTGAACGAAGGCCTCGCGCGTCTTTTCAAAGCCGTTGAAATAGCCCAAGGTCACGCCCGCGCCGCGTATGTAAAGCTCCCCCGGTCTCTCGGCTTCGTTTACGAGAACGCCGTCGTCGATCAAGAACACCTCGCTGTTTTGGAAGGCTTTTCCGATTGGAATCGGCATGTCCGCGTCGAAATCGTCCGGCACCTCGTAATAGCAGGACATGCCCGTACACTCGGTGGGGCCGTAAAGATTTATCCAGCGGGCCTTTGGCAAGGCCTTGCGCCAAAGGGCGAACTGCTTGGACGGAAACACCTCGCTTCCAAAGGCGATGGTGTGCAGCCTCGGAACGGCTTTTTCCAGCGTACCCGTCCCCGATATGAGCGTGAGGGCGGAAACGACCCAGCATACGGTGTTCACGCCGTGCCGATTCAGAAATTCGACCAATCTTATCGGCGTCATGAACAGCTTTTTGGGGATGAAAACGGTTTTCGCGCCGTATTTCAGGCCGCAGCATATCTCCTTCAAGCAGGCGTCCACATAGAGCGGAACCTGCATGCCGAAAACGCTGCGCGCGTCGGGGCGAAGCACCGCCCCCAGGGCTTCCGCATAGTCGATTACGTTCCTGTGGCAGGCGACGACGCCCTTGGGAAGGCCCGTGGAGCCGGAGGTGAACACGACGTACACGGGATCGACGTCCAAAGCGCGGGCGCTCACGCGCGAAAGCCCTTCTTCGTCCGTTTTCGACGCCATGAGCTCTCCGATCGAAAGAACGCGCCCGGCGTAATCGAGTTCCTTGGCAAGGGCCTCCGTTTTTTCGTCGCATATCATGAAGGCGGGCGCCGCTCCGTCCAGAATGGCGCTTATCCTGCTTTGCGACATCTCTTTTTCCAGAGGAATGTAATAATTGCCGCTGTAAACGACGCCGAAAAAGGCGGCTATCATAGAAGGGCCTCTCTCCATGAAAACGGCTATGGCCCCGTTTCGCCCGCATTGCAGAAGCCCGCTTCCCACCGCGCGCGCCCGCGCGCGGAGCGCGCCGAAGGTCAGGCTTTCGGTCTCGTCCGAGAAGGCCGCGCAATCGCGGTACGTTTCGGAAATATCTTCTAAATATTCCAATATATTTCGACGCATTTCCGCCTCCGCGCTTTCGCCGCGCGTCACTCTTCCACGACGGCCGGGTATTGTTCGGCATCGTAGTCATAGTAGCGCCGACCGATTCGCTGCGTGTATTCTCTTGCCGTTTTTTCCGTAAACATGAATTTGTTCAGGTTCGATATCGGTGCGGGACAGGCGTCAAAATGCCGCCAGCCGTCGCCCGCGTTGACCAGGCTCCAGTAATGCGCGGTGGGCGTCCCCGCAACCCGCCTGACGCCGACGTTGTCGATGCCGGCTCGCGTGAGCAGAACCTCTCCGGCGGCGTAATAGGTGTAGCAGTCGCCGCGTTTGAGCACGAAGGCGTCCAAAGCGCCCTGCAAAATCCCTTTCTTGCTCCCGGTGTTTATGTACGATACGTTCGCGGACAGCCAATCGTAGATCGCCTTTGCCTTTTCGTATTGACTCATGCCGCCGTTGGTAATTTCGCCCAATATCTCGTCGGCCTTGCCGTATACGCTCGCTTCGTCCGCGATCAAAACGGAAACATACGCGGAAACGGTTCTTTCGTTCCCGCTCGCGTCCACGGCGCGATAATATACGGGATATCTGCCGGGCGCGCCGGTATTCACCGCCGACGAATCGATTTCCAGTCTGACGCTATCGTCAAAATCGTCCGAAACGCGCACACCCGCGCGATAGCCAATCGAACCGTTCAGGAACACGGAGCGATTTTTCACGCCGGAAATCGTCGGTCTTCCCGTATCCCGCACCACGGTGAGCGCGGCGACCGCCACGCTTTCGTTGCCGAAAGCGTCCGTGAGCTTGATTTCGACGTCCTGCTTTCCCGTTTTCCCGAAAATCGGAGGATTGACAAACTCAACGGAAACCTCCGACATATCTCGAACCTCCGCAACGAAATCCTCCGCCGTCAAGCTGTCAAGCGTGCAAACGGTTCGGTCGCGAACGGTCGCGGAAGGAGGGCTCGTGTCCGTTACCGCCAGCTTGCAGTCCGCGATGCGGTCTTCGATGTTGATCGGCAGGCTGTAAATCGCGCCCGCGGAGGAAATATCCAGGGTTTCCGGCGCAAGCGCGAACTTCGCGGAAATGTTTTCGGGTTTTACAAAGAACAGATCGAGCGCGATGTCGGGCGGCTGATCGGAGGCTTCCACGCTCGCCTCGGTTCTGCCCGGAAGAATTGTCAGTTTCGCGCCGCAGCGCGTCTTGTTCCCCCTTGTGTCTTCGACGACGAACGCCACCTCTCGCTCGCCCGGAACGGAACTGTCCGGCGGCGCGTCCGCGTAATAGGCGAAGACCGTCGGCATCTCCCCCTCCGCGTCGGAAAGGGCGGCGCTTATCGATGCGGGCGTCGCGTTCGCATCGGAATCGGCGGCGGGAGAAAATATCGCGAGGGCTTTTTTATCGTAATACTCCGCGTTTCGCGAGCTGTTTCGCAGGAACTTGGGTACCTTTCCATCCCTGATTTCGGCAAAAAAAAGGTCGGGCGAGAGCTCTTCGCCCTGTATCGCGTACACATCCTTGGTGACGGCGACGGGAGCGGAAAAATCCATGACGCCCGCCGCGAAAAGAGTCAAGGCGAGCGCCGTCAATATCAAGGACGCAATCGAAACGGCAAACGCCTTCGCGTGCTTGCGCGCCGATGACGCAAACAAAGCCGCAAACGCGTTCGCGCGTTTCCTTATCGCAGGCATCAATGGCATATTTGCAATTCATCCCCTTTCCTTGCTTTGCATATTATATCAGGGACAAAATGCTTTTGTAAAGGGAGATTTTTTGTCTCGGGTTTCACCGAGGCCGCCGCCGCTTTCTTGGATCTGCCGCGCCCGCGCCTTGCGGTCTCCGCGGGCGGATCGACCGAAGGCATTTCGGCGGCCCGTGCCGGTCGAACCCTTCTCGTTACAGAAGTTCTTTCCTTGTAAGATTGATTCTTCCTTGATTGTCTATCTCATACACTTTGACCTTGACGACGTCCCCGACGTTCACGACGTCCTCGACCTTCTCGACGCGCCTGTTTTCCATGCGCGAGATGTGCAGCAAACCCTCCTTGCCGGGCAGCACCTCGACGAAGGCGCCGAAGTTCATCAGCCGCGTCACCTTGCCCTCGTACACCGCGCCGATCTCCACATCCTTGAGCAGGAGCTCTATGGCGGCCACGCCCTTCTCGGCGGACTCCATGTCCGGCGCGGCGATGTAGATGAGACCCGTGTCGTCTATGTCGATCTTCACGCCCGTCTCCGCGATGATCCGGTTGATCGTCTTGCCGCCCGGGCCGATGACCGTGCGGATGTCGTCCACGTCGATCTGCATCGAGATGATGCGCGGCGCGTAGGGCGACAGCGCCGCCCTCGGCGCGTCGATCTCCTCCAGCATCTTGTCCATGATGTGGAGACGCCCCGCGTGCGCCTGCGCGAGGGCTTCTTCCAGGATGCCCTTGGAAAGCCCGTGTACCTTTATGTCCATCTGAATCGCCGTGATGCCGTTCTTCGTACCCGCGACCTTGAAATCCATGTCGCCGAGGAAGTCTTCCATGCCCTGGATGTCCGAGAGTATGGCGATGCGGCCGTCGCGCTCGATGAGGCCCATCGCGATGCCCGCGACCGGCGCGGAGATGGGGACGCCCGCGTCCATCAGCGCCAGCGTGCTGCCGCAGACCGACGCCTGCGAGGTGCTGCCGTTCGAGGAAAGCACCTCCGACACCACGCGTATGGCGTAGGGGAAAGCTTCTTCGCTCGGCAGAACGGGAATCAGCGCGCGCTCCGCGAGGGCGCCGTGGCCGATCTCGCGGCGGCCGGGACTCCGCATGGGCCGCGCCTCGCCCACCGAATAGGGCGGGAAATTGTAGTGATGCATGTAGCGCTTCTCCACCTCGTCGCCGATGCCGTCTATCGTCTGCGCCTCGCCGAGCGGCGCCAGCGTGACGACCGAGAGCACCTGCGTCTGCCCGCGCGTGAAAAGGCCCGTTCCGTGCGCGCGCGGCAGGAAGCCCGTCTCGCACCAGATCGGCCGTATCTCCGTCGTCTTCCTGTTGTCGGGCCGTATGCCGTCGTCCAGAATCAGGCTGCGCACCTGCTCCTTTTTGATCGCGTAGAGGATATTGCCCACGTCCTTGCCGTTGTCGGGATAGATTTCCGCGAAACGCGCCTTCGCTTCCGCGTCGACCGCGTCCATGTTCGCGAGCCGTTCGAGCTTGTCGGGGGTTTGGATCGCGGCGCGCAGCCTGTCCGTCGCGTAGGCCCTGACCGCCTCGTCCACCTCCGCGGGCGGCGCGTAGAACGCGATCTCGCGCTTGGGTTTTCCCACTTCCGCCACGATCTCGTCGATAAACTCGATGACCTTCTTGATCTCCTCGTGAGCGAACAGGATGCCGTCCAGCACTTGGGCTTCGGGAACTTCCGAGGCGCCGGCCTCCACCATCATGATCGCGTCGCGCGTGCCCGCGACGACCATGTGCAGACGGCTCTTTTCGCGTTCCGCCTGCGTGGGATTGATCACGAAGCGATCGTCCACGAGACCGATCAGCACCGAACCCGTCGGCCCGTCAAAGGGAATGTCCGAGATGGAGAGCGCGACCGAGGAGCCGATCATGGCCGCGATTTCGGGCGGGCAGTCGGGATCCACGCACATGACCGTGGCCACGACCTGCACGTCGTTGAAAAAGCCCTTGGGAAACAGCGGCCGCAGAGGCCTGTCCATAAGCCTGGAATTGAGCACGGCCTTTTCGGAGGGCCGGCCCTCGCGCTTGATGAAGCCGCCCGGTATCTTGCCCGCCGCGTACATCTTCTCCTCATAGTCGCAGCTGAGCGGGAAAAAATCTATGTCCGCCCTCGGCTCCTTCGAGGCCACGGCCGTCACATTGACCACCGTGTCGCCGTAGCGAACCGTCGCCTGCCCGCCCGCTTGCTCGCAGACCTTGCCGATCTCGAGCTGCAAAAGCCGTCCGCCGACGGCGGTTCTGTACGTCTTGTAATCTGTGAATCTCATTAACAACTACCTCCTGTTAATCTTTCTTCCAAACGGCTCGCACGAGCGGGCCGCAAAACAAAGGCGAGGCTCGACCCCGCCTTGTTGTTTCCGTGTTATTTTCTCAAACCCAAGCGTCCTATCAGCGTTCTGTAGCGTTCGAGATCCTTGTTTTTCAGATAGTTCAGCAGATTTCTCCTCTGACCGACCATCTTCAGCAAACCCCTGCGCGAATGGTGATCCTTTTTGTGGATTTTCAGGTGCTCGTTCAGATCGTTGATCCTGTAGGTCATGATGGCCACCTGCACCTCGGGGGAACCCGTATCGTCTTCCTTGGTCTTGTACTCGTCGATAATCCGCGATTTCTTTTCTCGGTCTATCATTTGTTTTCTCCTTTTCCAAAATACACCACCCGCCGCGTACCCGCGTCGGAGAGCCGCGGAACCCGGCAAGGGGCATTCAAAATCGATTCCGGCAATCTCGGCCGGGAAAAACCCGTGCCGTCGCCAAGCCTCGTTCCCATTATAATCGGAATTCTTTCATTTGTAAAGAAATTTCATTTTTTCCGCGCGCTTTTGTGCGCGGGGTCCGCACGCCGCACGCTGATCGAAACCCGTATGAGATAGTTGTTCGAATCGGCGACCGATATCTCGTTCAGCGGATAAGTCTCGTAGGCGGGTCCGCATATCTCGAGACCGTTCTCCTCCATGTGCGCCATCATCCGCCGGTAGAGAGCGTCGCCCCCGCCGTAATAACCGCGCGCGTACCCGACCAGATACAGACCCTCGGGCTTTGTGTCCGGCGCGCCCGGCATCCTGAAATAGAAGCGGTCGGGCCGGTTCCAATCCCGGTTCTTTATGCGCCGCTCCGAGAACACGCCCCAGACGGGATAATTCAAATCCAACGAATCGTCGCGAGAGAGACAAAAGGCGTAGAATTCGAGCATGGCTTCCTCGATGGTCTTGCCGTCGGAATAATCGATTTGCGGACCCAGAAGCAGCGATTCTTCCCGCATTCGCACCGTCTCTATCCTGTCCTCTTTCGCCGCGATGCCCTCCGTGATGGCTTCCCGCAGCGTCCGCATCAGCGCCCGCGTCCGCTGCAGTTTTTCCATGCGCCGCTCGACGCGCGCGTCGTATTCGTCGATCATGCTCAGAATGTTTTCCGGCGTGCGATGCCGCAGCAGCTTCGCGATGTCCTTGAGCGGCATGCCGATATCCTGCAGCGTGGCGACAAGGCGCACGGATTGAAGCTGCCGAGAGGAATAGAAGCGATAGTTGTTCTCGCCTCTCTTCACGGGCGTGATCAAACCGAGATGATCGTAATGTATCAGTGCCGGGCGGGAAATCCTCGCGTAACGCGCCATCTCGCCAATCGAAATCAAACCCTCGTCATTCATAAGCAATCGTTCTCTCTTCCTCTTCCGTGGCCGCATGCGGCATCGGAAGCATCCGCCCAAAATATATACCTTATCTGAATTATATCATTTTCGACGTCAAAATCAACTTGAATCGTCCGCCGCAAGGCCGTCTTGACACCGTTCGCACGGCCGAATTTCCACGTGCGGAGCGCGATGCGCGATGGCTTTTTCCTATCATAACATATTATTGCCATAATTGCCACATGTCTCTCGTCACATTTTCCTAAATTTTTCCCATTGACAAGCAGGGCATCCCCGTAGTATCATAATAAGCAGAGAAGAAATCTGTTTCAGGGCGAGGTGCGATTCCTCACCGGCGGTAATGCGATTGCCGGCTCCACGGCAAGGCGATAAGTCCGCGAGTTTCCTTTGCGTACGCCCTCGGGCGCGAGCGCAAGGAAACAGAACCGGTTGGATTCCGGTACCGACGGTACAGTCCGGATGAAAGAAACAAACTCGACTTTTTGTTTGTGTCAAAAACCCTTTGAAACGACTTTCAAGGGGTTTTTTTTGTCGGTTGCCTTCGGGTTTCTTCCACAACAATCATATTTTTCAAAATCGTTTAAAGATGTAACGGAGGCAACGATGAAAACGCAAAACGAAAACAAGAACGACGGAATGCGCGCCGCGCTCGCGGCGGAGACGGCGGAGATCGGCTCGGGCGCGGATTTGCGCGCGGGCGGCGCGGGAGAGAGGACGAAAAGATTCACCGCCATAGCCATGCTCAGCGCCGTGTCCTATATTGTGATGCTTTTGTCCCACCTGATACCGATTACGCTTTTCGGGTTCCTTAAATTGGATTTTTCGGACATCGTAACCGTCATCGGCGGCTTCATTTTCGGCCCCTTGGCGGCTCTGTTCATCTCCGCGGTGGTTTCTTTCGTCGAATCCATAACGATCAGCAGCACGGGTCCGATAGGCTTTGTCATGAACATTCTGTCGACCGCCGCTTTCGCCTGCGTCGCCGCGTTCGTTTACAAGCGGAAGCAAACCATGTCCGGCGCCGTCGCCGCGCTCGCGTCGGGCGTCCTCGCCATGACGGCCGTCATGCTGCTGTGGAACTACATCATCACGCCGCTCTACATGTCGATACCGCGCGCGCAGGTGGCGGCCATGCTCCTTACGGCATTCCTGCCTTTCAATATCGTGAAAGGCTCGATTAACGCCGCATTGACCCTGTTGCTCTACAAACCGCTGGTGACGGCGCTCCGGCGCGCGCGACTCGTCCCCTCCACGCGCGGAAACGAAACGCTTTCCCAACAAAGACGCTCGCCGGCGGTCGTGATGATTCCGGCGGCCCTCGTGCTGATCACCTGCGTGTTCTTCGTGCTCGCGTGGGCCGGCATCATCTGACGGCGCCGCTTTTGGAGATGGAGCGACTTCTCAAAGACGAAGCCGAAATCAGAGCGCTCGGCCTTGCGCTCGCGGCCAAAGCGCGGCCCGGAACGGTCATCGCGCTCATCGGAGACCTCGGAACGGGCAAAACGACGTTGGCGAAAGCCATCGCCGAAGGTCTCGGCGTCACGGAGAGCGTGACGAGTCCCACCTTCGCGATCATAAAGGAATACGCGAGCGGGCGGCTGCCGTTCCATCACTTCGACGCGTACCGTCTCGGCTCTCCGGAGGAGATGTACGCGCTCGGCTTCGAGGAATACTTCTGCGGCGACGGCGTCACGGTCGTCGAGTGGGCGAACCTCGTGGAGGAGTTTCTGCCCAAGGACGCGATGGTGATCGATATCGCATACGGGCAAAACGCGGGCGAGCGCCGCGTGCGCGTGAAAGGGATCGGCGATGCGGACGCAAGTGTCTGATTTGCGCTTGCGCGAGGCGGCGCGCGCGGACGCCCCGGACATCGCGGAGATCGAAAAGCTGTGCTTTTCGTCGCCATGGAGCCTCGAAGCGATCCTGTACGAACTGGACGGGAACGAATCGGCTCGATACATCGTGCGCGCGGAAGGCCGGCGCGTCGTCGCCTACGCGGGGCTGCGGGTCGTGCTGAACGAGGGCCATATCACAAATCTGGCCGTGCATCCCGATTTTCGCGGGCGCGGCATCGGCGCCGCCGTGCTCAAAGAGTTGATCGAAAGGACGCGGCGAGACGACGGTCTCACGGATTTCACGCTGGAGGTTCGGGCCTCAAACGCCGTCGCGTCGCGCCTGTACGCCTCGGCCGGCTTTCGGGCGGAAGGGCGGCGGCGAGGCTATTACACGGAACCCTTGGAGGACGCCATCATCATGTGGCTGCATACGGTATGAAGAATCGGCGTCTGCTCACGCTCGCCATCGAGACGAGCTGCGACGAAACGGCGGCGGCCGTGCTGCGCGGCGGGAGAACCGCGCTTTCCAACGTCATTTCATCGCAGATCGACGTACACCGCGCTTTCGGCGGCGTCGTGCCTGAGATCGCGTCCCGCTGCCATCTGGAGCGGATCAACGCCGTCGTGGACCGGGCGCTCGCCGATGCCGGCATCGGCTTTGGGGACGTGGACCTCATCGGCGTGACGCAAGGGCCGGGCCTCGTGGGCGCGCTCCTGATCGGCCTGGCGACGGCCAAGGCCTACGCGCTCGCGCTCGGCAAGCCCATCGTGGGCGTGCATCACATCAAAGCGCACATCTGCGCCGCGTACATCGAGCACGCGTCGCTCGAGCCGCCCTTCCTCGCGCTCGTGGTTTCGGGCGGACACACGAGTCTCGTGCGGGCGATCGGCCGCAACGCGTACGAGGTGCTGGGGCGAACCCGCGACGACGCCGCCGGCGAAGCCTTCGACAAGGTGGCGCGCGCGCTGGGGCTCCCCTACCCCGGCGGCCCCGCCATCGACCGCGCGGCGCGGGGCGGCGACCCGGGCGCGGTGGCGTTCAAACGCGCGCTTCTGGGCAAGGCCGGATTGGAGTTCAGCTTCAGCGGCGTGAAGACCGGCGTGCTCAACCATCTGAACGCGGAAAGGCAAGCGGGCAGAAGCGTGAACGTCGCGAACATCGCCGCGAGCTTCCGGCAATCCGTCGTGGACGTGCTCGTGGCCAAGACCATGCTCGCCGCGGAAACGCACGGCGAAACGCGGGTGGTCATGGCCGGCGGCGTGGCGGCCAACAGTCTGCTGCGCGCGTCCATGGACGAGGCCTGCCGCAAGAGGGGGCTTCGCTTGTACGTTCCCTCGCCCGCGCTCTGCACCGACAACGCCGTGATGGTCGGCGCGGCGGCCCATTTCAAATACGAAGAAGAAGGCGCCGACGGCCTCGATCTCGACGCGTTCCCGAATTCGGAGCTGTAGCGCGCCGCGATTGCGCGCCGGCCGCCGGATTCCCGGTCGGTTTCGCGCGCACGCAAGCGCCGGTCAGCGTCGCTCAAAGGCGCCCAAACGCCGCTCGAATTCCAGCTCGAACTCCCTCACGTCGGGTACTGCCGCGTCCCAATCGGCGGCAAGCGTCTTGTAAAAGTCGAAAAGCATCCATATCTGCATCCACTCGCCCGCGAAGGCCTTGACGAGAATGCCTGCCATGCGGTTTGCGAAAAAAACATTCAATTCTTTCATATCCGCGTCGCTGAGCTTCCCTTCTCCGTGCATGTTTTCCACGACGCCGCTGCGAAACGCGTACTGCGTGATAGCCTTGGCGAGCATATCGACGTCGGGGTTTTCCAGCAGCATGCGCTTGGCGAACGCATTGAAGGGCAGCATCGTTTCGCCGTTCTGCGCGCGCAAATCCTCCCATATGCGACCCATCAGGCTTATTCCCATTTTTTTTCGTTTGTACTTTACTTTCCCAACTGAAACATTGTACATTTCCGCAATTCGGGCATCCGACATCTTCTTGTTCAGCTCCCGCAATTCTTCGGGAGTAATCGCATCCCAATCCAACATTGCATTCAAAGCTCCTTTCGGGGTGAAACGCGCATCCCGCGCCACGATTCCATCGCCCGCGGCGCCGCCGCCCGCGCGGCGCAAAGCGCTCCGGCCCGCAAAAGCGCAAAACGCCCGCGAGCCGCAATCACAATGCTATTATATGCCTGTTGTTTTCATTGTCAAGATTTTATGGGAAAAGAGTAATCCGTTATGGGAATTTACAGAAACCTTATTTTTTTGGCTCGATTCTGTCGAATCCGGTATACGGAACCAGCGCATCCGGGATTTTTACGGAGCCGTCCTTTTGTTGGAAGTTTTCGAGAATGGCCAATATGGTTCGGCCCGTCGCGGAGGCGGTGCCGTTTAGGGTGTTGACGTATTGCCGCTTCCCGTTTTCGTCCGTGTACTTGATGTTCAGGCGCCTGGACTGGAAGTTCGTGAAATTGCCAACGGAGGTGATCTCCCCGTATTCCCCGCCCTCGCCTTTTCCGGGCATCCACGCCTCGACGTCGTATTTCTTGTGCGCGGGGGCGCCCATGTCGCCGCTGCACACGCGAATCACCCTGTGGGGAATGCCGAGCTCGCGGTAAATCGCCTTTTCGATGCCCAGCATCTCCTGCAAGGCCCGCTCGCCGTCCTCGTTGCGCGTGAATTGGTACATTTCCACCTTCGAGAATTGATGCACGCGGTAGAGACCGTAGCCGGCGCGGCCGGCGGCGCCCGCTTCCGTGCGGAAGCAATGGGAGAAGGCAACGTATTTTTTGGGAAGCTCCGACGCGTCGCAGACGGTATCCGACAGCATGCCGCCGACGGTGATCTCCGCGGTGGCGATGAGATTCAGATCCATGCCCTCGATGTTGTAGATGTTTCGCTCGCCGCCGCGAGGGTTGAAGCCGGAGCCTCTGAGGATGTCGCCCTTGGCCAGGTCGGGCGTCACCAAGGGCGTGAAGCCCAAGCCCATGAGCTTTTTCATCACGTGCATCTGAATGGCGAAATCCAAAATCACGGCCTCGTTTTTCAAAAAATAGAACTTGTTTCCGGCGACCTACGCGCCGGCCTCGAAGTCGATCAACTCGAGGCGCTTCCCTATCTCCGCGTGATCCAGCGGTTTGAAGTCGAAAGCGGTCGGCTCGAGAAAGGTTTCGACGACCACGTTCAATTCCTCGTTCTTCCCTATCGGGGTGTCCTCGGCCATCGTATTCGGAACGGAAAGCATCAATTCATCGTATTCGGGGCTCATCGCGTCCAGTTTCTCCTTCAGCGCGGCCGCGTCTTCCTTCATTTTTTTGCCGTTCGCGATGATCGCGGCGCGCTCCTCGTCCGTCTTGGCCGCGCCTATCGATTTTTGATTTTTGTTGATGCCGGCGTTCAGCTCCTCTATGCCCTGCCTGACGGTCTTCATGTCGCCGTACAGCGCTATCAGCCTGTCGACGTCGCAGACCATGTTGCGGTCGGCGACGTTGCGCTTGACGTCTTCCGGGTTTTCCACGATGTATTTGATGTCCAACATAAGTTCTTCCTCTCCGAAAATTCTCCTTGCATTTCCGCGCGCGATATTTTATAATGGATAAGCGGCGAAGCTTGCAGGCATGGCGGAACTGGCAGACGCGCACGGTTCAGGTCCGTGTGAGGGTTACTTCATGGAGGTTCGAGTCCTCTTGCCTGCACCAAAATCATAAGCCGAAACGCCGACAGAGCCCTCGCGAACGCGGGGGTTTCGGCATTTTTGGCAAGCGTATCTATGCGCCGTACTTCGCGGCCAAGCGCCGCGCGACCCACACGCCGGCGGCGGAAGCCTGCGACAGGGAATGCGTCACGCCCGAGCCGTCGCCGATGGCGTACAGGCCCTTGACGGCCGTTTCGAGATTTTCGTCCACCTCGACCTCCGAGTTGTAGAATTTGACCTCGACGCCGTAGAGCAGGGTGTCCTCGTTCGCGGTGCCGGGGGCGATTTTGTCGAGAGCGTAGATCATCTCGATGATGTTGTCGAGCTGACGCTTGGGTATGACCAAGCTCAGATCGCCGGGCGTCGCCTTCAAGGTGGGAATCGTGAACGACTTCTCCATGCGCTTCGCGCTGCTGCGCCGGCCCTTGATCAGATCGCCGAAGCGCTGCATGAGCACGCCGCCGCCCAGCATGTTTGAAAGGCGCGCGATGGATTCGCCGTATTCGTTGCTGTTCTTGAAAGGCTCGGTGAATTTGTTGGAGACAAGGAGCGCGAAGTTCGTGTTCGGCGTGCGCAGACGGGGATCGGCGTAGCTGTGGCCGTTCACCGTGACGATGCCGTTCGTGTTTTCCGCGACGACCTCCCCGTAGGGATTCATGCAGAAGGTTCGCACCATGTCGTTGTACTTGTCGGTCTTGTAGACGATCTTGCTCTCGTACACCTCGTCCGTGATGTGCTTGAATATCTCGGCGGGAAGCTCCACGCGGACGCCTATGTCCACGCGGTTGCTCTTCATTGAGACGCCGAACTTGCGACAGACGCCCGACACCCAATTGGAACCCGAACGTCCCGACGCCAGCAGCAGATCCTTGCAACGAAACGATTCGCCGCGGTCGGTCTCAACCGCAAAGCCGCCGTCCGTCCGCGTCACGTCGGTCACCGTGCGTTCAAAGAGCATATCGACGCAATCCTTCGTATAATCGAAGATTTTTTCCAATATGCGCGCGTTCCTGTCCGTCCCAAGATGCCGCACCTTCGCGTCGAGCAAATGCAGATTGTTTCGAAGCGCCACGGTCTTTAAATCCGATTCCGACGTGGAATAGAGTCTGGCCTCCGCGCCGCCGTAACCGCAGAGAACCTCGTCCACGTATTCCATGAGCCGCAGGGCTTCGGCCACGCCGACATGGCTGTGCAGATCGCCGCCGAATTTCGTGGTGATGTTGTATTTGCCGTCCGACAGGGTTCCCGCGCCGCCGTAGCCGTTCATGATGTGGCAGGGATCGCATTTGACGCAGGCCGCCACGGCGCCCGTCTTGATGGGACACAAACGTTTTTCGAGCCTCGTGCCGCGGTCGATCATCAGCACGCGCGCACCGCATTTCAGTTTTGTCAGCTCATACGACGCGTAGACGCCGCTCGCGCCGGCGCCGACTATGATCACATCGTAGTCCTTCATCGTCCCGTCTCCCGCGCGTCGCAAATTCCGCGCTCACAGACAAACAAAACCCGCGCGCGCAATTTCGGAACGGCCTTCATTCCACATTGTCGGTCAACTGCTCAAATTCCTCGATGACTCGTTCAAATTCATCGTCGTCCAGAATATCGATCAATTCAAATTCGTCGTCGCTGACCTCCTTGTACCCGTAGATATAGACGTCGTCCGAACCATCGTCGGGAATGAGCGCGATATACTCCTTACCCTCGAAATCGAACACGCCCATGATCTCGCATTCGACCGTCAGCCCGTCATCGAATTCCAGTGTGATAAAATCGGATTCATCGGGTTGATATGTGTTGCTGTTGTTGTCCGACATAAAAATTTTCCTCCTCCGGCCGGCCCCGTGCCGACATCGCAGTACCACTATATCACTGTTGCCCGCGCTTTTCAACGGTTTTTTTGGCCCTTGGCGATTTTGACTCCGCCCCTCCTTTGCTGTATAATAGCGGTATACGAAAATCCCCGGCGGCGACGCGCGGCGGAAACGCAATCGAGATACTTGTGAGGAGGATTCGCTTTATGAACGACGCAAGCTTTGGCAGCGACAAAATCAAGAAGGGACCGGCGGGCGCATCGACGCGCGCTCTGCTCTACGGCATGGGTTACGTGCGCGAGGAAATCGACCGTCCGCTGATCGGGATCGTCAATTCGCAGAACGAGATCGTGCCGGGACATCTGCTGCTCGACCGCGTCGCCGAGGCCGCGAAAAAGGGCGTGCTGCTGGCCGGCGGCACACCCGTCGAATTCCCGGCCATAGGCATATGCGACGGCGTCGCCATGGGCCATGAGGGCATGAAGTACCCCCTCGCGAGCCGTGAGCTGATCTGCGATTCCATCGAAGCCATGACCGTGGCGCATCGCTTCGACGGGCTCGTGCTGATACCGAACTGCGACAAGATCGTGCCGGGCATGCTGATGGCCGCCGCGCGCCTCAACATCCCGGCCGTTCTCGTCAGCGGCGGCCCCATGCGCGCGGGCTTCATGGGCGGCAAGACGCTCGACTTCAACAGCGTCATGGAGCAGATCGGCCTGTACCGAAACGGCGGCTGCTCGGAGGAGGAGTTGGAGCGCGTCGCGGAGGAATCCTGCCCCGGCTGCGGTTCCTGCTCCGGCCTGTTCACGGCGAACAGCATGAACTGCCTGACCGAGGCCCTCGGCATGGGCCTGCCTTGGAACGGAACGGCCCTCTGCGACAGCGGCGAGCGCATCCGCCTCGCCAAGACCGCGGGACTTTGCGTCATGGAAATGCTCAGGAGAAACATACGGCCCCGCGACATCCTGACGCGGGAAGCCTTCGAGAACGCCATCACCGTGGACATGGCCATGGCCGGTTCCACGAACACCGTGCTCCACCTTCCGGCCATCGCGCACGAAGCCGGATTCGCGCTCGAGCTTTCGCTCTTCGACAAGCTCAGCGAGCGGACGCCCTACATCGCGAAGCTGAGCCCGAGCGGCGTCCACCACATGGAGGATCTGCACCGGGCCGGCGGCATCCCCGCAATCATCCACGAATTATCAAAAAAGGGGTTGATTCACAAGGATTGCGTGACCGTCACGGGCGCCACCGTCGGCGAAAACACGGCGAACACGCCCGTCGCGGACAACTCCGTCATACGCCCCGTCGGCGACCCCTACCGCAACAGGGGCGGACTCGCGATTCTGCGCGGCAATCTGGCGCCGGACGGCGCGGTCGTGAAGGAATCCGCGGTCGCCGAAGAGATGCTCAGGCACTCCGGCCCGGCGGTCGTGTTCGACTCCGAAGAGGAAGCCAGCGCGGCCATCTGGGACAAGAAGATCAAAAAGGGCGACGTGATCGTGATCCGCTACGAGGGCCCGAGGGGCGGCCCCGGCATGCGCGAGATGCTCTCGCCCACCTCCTCGATCGCCGGCATGGGGCTCGACAAGGACGTTGCGCTGCTGACGGACGGCAGATTTTCCGGCGCGTCCAGAGGCGCGTCCATAGGCCACATCTCGCCGGAGGCCATGAACGGCGGACCCATCGGCCTCCTGCGCGACGGCGACGTGATCCACATCGACATCCCGGGCAGAAGTCTCAGCGTGTCGCTCAGCGACGAGGAGCTCGCGCGGCGCAAAGCGGCCTTCGCGTTGCCCGAGCCCAAGGTCAAGACGGGCTACCTCGCGCGCTACGCGCGTCTCGTGGATTCCGCGAACACGGGCGCGGTGCTGCGATAGCGGCGCGGTCCGCCCCCGCGCACGCCGAGACCGATCTCGTCTTAAAGCCCCGCCGCGCCGATCAGCCCGTAGGCCGACTTCGCGGCGCGCACGGCGCGCGCGACGGCGCGCGCCATGACCAAGGCGGCCAGCGAACCCAAGGCGTCCGGGGACGCCTCCGCCTCCCCCGCGCTCAGCGCGAAGATCGCGTCGCCGTCGGCCGAGGTATGGACGGGCCGGATCGCGCGGGCGAAGCCGTTGTGCGCCGCCGACGCCAGCCGGCCCGCTTCGGGCTTTGTGAGCCGCGCGTTGGTCAGCACGCAGCCCAGCGTCGTGTTGCCCGAGAACACCTCGCGGCGCGCGCCCATCTCCGCGTATAGAATCCGCTCCGTGCGGACGAGGGCCGTGCCGTCCTCGTTCAGAAGCCCCGCGATCGCTTGCCCCGTATCCGCGTCGAACACGTCGCCGAGCGCGTTCACGGCGACGAGCGCGCCGCACTTCACATCCCCTGCCCGCATCGCGTAAATGCCGAGACCCGACTTCATCATGCGCGCCGGCCCGAGGTATTTGCCGACGGTCGCGCCGGTTCCGGCGCCGACGTTGCCCTCCGCCGGCGCGTCCTTGCCCGCGTTCTCGCAGGCCGCGTAGCCCATGGCCTTGTCCGGTCGCGCCTTCGCGTCGCCGACAACGAGGTCGAACAGCGACGCGCCGCAGACGATGGGAACGACCGCGACGCCCGCGTCGAAGCCGACGCCCCTCTCCTCGAGAAAGGCCATCGCCCCCGCGCAGGCGTCGAGGCCGAACGCGCTGCCGCCCGACAGCATGACCGCGTGTACGCGCTCCACCGTGTTGTCCGCGCGCAGCAAATCCGTTTCGCGCGTGGCGGGCGCGCGCCCGCGAACGTCGACGCCCGCCACCGCCCCCCGCTCGCAGAGCACGACCGTGCAGCCGGTCGCGCCCCGCTCGTCCTGCGCGTGACCGATCTTGAAACCCTCAATCTCATCGATGCCGATTTCCTCGGGTTCTCTTATCTTCGCTTCCTTTGCGTCCGCCATCGTCGCCATCTCCGTCTCCTTTCGGCCAAGCGCGGCCATTTAATCCCTGTTTATTGAATTTATTTCAAACAATAACAATACAGCCGAGGCGAGGCCATTCGCCGCGCGCCGGCCGCCCGGCGCGGCTACATGGTCGCAAAGCCCGATATGGCCTGACACAGCGCGATCAGCACGCCGACGACGGCCTCGCCGCCGAGCAGTCCGGACGCGATGATGAGGCCCGTGCCGCCCCGTTCCCAATCCGGCGCGAGCTTCCGCGCGACCGGCCGCAAAATCCCGCCGATGAGCGCGGTGGCCGAAAGGTAGAAGGGCAGATACACGCCGAGGCCGAGGGTCATGACGGGAAAGCCCGCCACATAGAGCGCGCAGGCCGCGAGCAGCCCAACGACAAAGGCCGGCACGTGCGGAATGCCGCCGACCATGGCCGCGACGGCGCCGGCCTGCGGCGCGACGAACAGCGCGGGATCGCCGAAGGCCGCGGGGCCATAGGCCTTCAGGATGACGTAAAACACGCCGACGGACAGAAACGCGCCGACGACGCCGCCGATGCACTCGCCCAACCATTGGGCCTTCGGATCCGTCTTCAAAATGGCGCCGGCCTTGAAATCGTTCATGACGTCGCCGACGAGTCCGCAGGCGACCGCGACGGCGGCCGCCACAAAGAAAGCCTGCGCGTGCTCCATGCCGGACAGGGCCTTGGCCGCGAGCAGCACGATTATCCCAAAAATTTCCATTGGATTGATGCCCGCCTGCCCGACCACCTGCGCCGACATGGCCGTCGCGAGCCAGACGCCGAGTATCGTGACGATGCTGGGAAGAATCCCCATGTCGCACAAAAACGTGAACACAAGCGCGAGCAGTACCATGACCGCCGGCGCGAAGCGCAGATTCACGATACCGTCCGACATGGCCGCCCGGCTGAACATCGGGCCGAAGATTTCCCGCGCCTTGGGCAGTATGCCCTTCGCGATGATGCCGACGCCGGTTCCGACCATCAGCCCTATGCCGAGCGAGGACTTGATCGCGGCGGCGGAAGCCGCGTCGAGCAGACCGGACGCGACGCCGCCGATCAAAATGCCCGCGTCGCCGATCAGCGCCCCGGCGAACCACACGCCCACGGCGAGCGGCCCGACGATGTAGCCGACGGAGATGAGCATGGGAGACAGCCATATGCCGCCCGCCGAGCCGTAGGCCTGCATCCTGCCGCTGAAAAACGCGGCGG
Organism: Eubacteriales Family XIII. Incertae Sedis bacterium; assembly: GCA_031276515.1. GTDB lineage: Bacteria > Bacillota > Clostridia > Peptostreptococcales > Anaerovoracaceae > JAITLA01. The sequence goes on from JAISMX010000005.1 coordinate 33,685, forward strand.
GGATGAGGGTCATGCCTCCGAGACGCGGTATAGCCGGGATGCCGTCCCGCACAAAGGTGAACAAACCGGCCAAACCGAGAGACGCGAACAGCGCGGCGGACTTGCCGCCGCCCGCGTCGCCCGCGAGCAGCGTCTCGGCCGCCGCCCGCCCCATGGGATAGGGCAAATCTTTTGTGACGATGAAATACTTGCGTATCAAAGCGGTGAAGATCAGGCCGAGGACGACCCCGCCCAGGACGACGAGAAGCAGACGCGGCATGTCGAGCCGCGCGCCCGCGTCGAGCATGAATATGCCGGGTACGGTAAAGGCGACTCCGCCCGCGGTCATGGCGCCGGCGGACATGATGGTGTGCGTGACGTTGATCTCGTTCAGATTGGTATGCCCCAAGATTTTCAGCAGGAACATGGATGTCAGGGCGACGAATATGATGGGCCAAGGCAGGGCGCCGAGCTTCAGGGCGACGTACATGGAGCTCATGGTGAGCACGACGCAGCCGAGACAGCCAATGATTACGGCGCGCAGGGTGAACTGCTCCGCGAAAGAAGCGGCATAGCGCGCGTCGGCGGTTTTTCCGAGCATTTTCGCTCTCCTTCAACAACGACGAAACCGCTCTGTTTTTCCGGGGTTTTCAATCTCCCTCGAAGGACAGGCGCGGCGCCGTCCGCATGAAAGTATTTTTTCCGCAACACTGCTGTAACCGGCCGGTTTGACGCGGGCCGCCTCCTCTACGGCCCCCTATTTTTCTCTCCCGAAATGCAAACTTAGGTCCTTCGCTCAGCAAGCACATTGTAATATTTGGAAATATTCGGGAAGACGGCGGTTGTGTCCGCCGTCTTCCCGTGGATTGCGCGGCGCCCGCTTCGGACGCGCGCCCGGGGTTTCCCCTTAGAGCCCCTTCAACCCCTGTATCTTCTCTTAAACGATTCCCTGTGCCAACATGGCGTCCGCGACCTTCTTGAAGCCCGCGATGTTTGCGCCGGCGATGTAGTTGCCGGGCAAGCCGTATTCCTTGGAAGCCTCGTCGATGCTGTGGAAGATGTTGATCATGATGTTCTTCAGCTTGCCGTCGACCTCTTCGAACGTCCAGCTCGTGCGTCCGCTGTTCTGGCTCATTTCGAGGGCGGAGGTGGCCACGCCGCCGGCGTTCGAGGCCTTGCCCGGGAAGAAAGCGATCTTCTTCTCGAGGAAGTAATCGGCGGCTTCCTGCGTAGAAGGCATGTTGGCGCCCTCTCCGACGACCTTCACGCCGTTCTTGACGAGTTCTTTCGCGTCATTCAGGTCGAGCTCGTTCTGCGTCGCGCAGGGGAGGGCGATATCGACCTTGATGTCCCAGACCTTGCCCTTGCCGACCTCGACGTAGGTGACGCCCTTCTTGGCCTTGGCGTAATCCGAGAGTCTGCCGCGCTTGACCAGCTTGATCTCCTTGATCAGGTCGAGATCGATGCCTTCGCCGTCGTACACATAACCGTTGGAGTCCGTCATCGTCACGACCTTGCCGCCCAGTTGATGAACCTTCTCCGTCGCGAAGATCGCCACATTGCCGGAGCCGGACACGGAGACGACCTTGCCCTTGTAATCGTCGCCGACGCTCTTGAGATACTCCTCCACGCAGTACACGAGACCGTAGCCCGTGGCCTCCGTGCGCGCCAGAGAACCGCCGAAGGTCAGGCCCTTGCCCGTCAAAACGCCTTCGTAGAGACCCGTGTTCCGCTTGTACTGCCCGTAGAGATAGCCGATTTCGCGCCCGCCGACGCCGATGTCGCCCGCGGGTACGTCGGTATCCGCGCCGATGTACTTGCCGAGCTCCGTCATGAAGCTCTGGCAGAATTTCATGACCTCAAAATCGGATTTGCCCTTGGGGTCGAAGTCCGATCCGCCCTTGCCGCCGCCGATGGGCAGCGTGGTCAGCGAATTCTTGAAAATCTGCTCAAATCCGAGGAATTTGATGATGCTCAGATTCACGGACGGATGGAAGCGAAGACCGCCCTTGTAGGGGCCTATCGCCGAATTGAACTGCACGCGGAAGGCTCTGTTCACCTGCACCTTGCCCGCGTCGTCAATCCACGGAACCCGGAAAATAAACACGCGTTCCGGTTCCACAAGCCGCTCCAAAAGGCCGACCTCCTCGTACTTTTTGTCGCGGTCTATCACGACGCGGAGCGATTCGAGCACCTCCGTCGCCGCCTGCAAGAACTCCGGCTCGTGCGCGTTTTTTGTCTTTAACGTGTCAAGTACCTTGTCGATATAGCTCATAATCTTTTCCTCCCAACGATTAAACCCAAGAATGTCGTTCCCCCGTACGCACAGCGCCGGCCCGCGCGCGGCGCGGCGTCGACGCATTCGTCAATCATCTTGGATTCATGAATGTAACAAATCTCGGGCGAGACTTGAAAAACCGAACCGAGACCCCGCCTCGACATGGATTCCACTTTCAATTATACCCTCTTTGCATACCATGTCAACAGCAAACCCGCAAGAAAATAAAGTCAGAAAACTCTGTTTTTTCAAGGCTTCCGGGCCTTTTCCGGGTGGGACGCAAAGACGCTCCGGTGTCACCGTTCGCGAAGTCTTCCGCGCCGATCTCAACCGTGTGTTCGTCGCCGATACTTTTGCTCGTTATCTGTGAGTGAGAGCACGAAATCGCTCGCGCCGGGCTTCGCCGGCCCGGCCGGCGAGAAAAAGACAAGCCAAATGTGCAAGCGTTTTCGCAGGTCTTTATTGCGCCGACGCTTCAAATTGACTGTTGTGGAGGTCGGCGTAGAAGCCGCCTTTCTCCAACAAGGCCCGGTGATTCCCGCTCTCGATGATGTCGCCGTCCCGCATCACCAAAATCAGATCGGCATTTTTGACGGTGGACAGGCGATGGGCGATGACGAACGAGGTTCGCCCCGCCATCAGCTTGTCCATCGCCTCCTGAATCAACAGCTCGGTTCGGGTGTCCACGCTGCCGGTCGCTTCGTCCAAGATCAGCATCGGCGCGTTTTGTATCATGGCGCGGGCAATGGCGACAAGCTGTCGCTGCCCCTGAGAAAGACTCGTCTTGTCATTCAACATTGAATCGTATCCTTGCGGAAGCGTTTGGATAAAGCGATGCAAGCCCACCGCTTTGCAGACGGCGGCCACCCGGTCGTCCGTCACTCCTTGCTTGCGGTAGACGATGTTTTCCTTGACGGTTCCGTCAAACAGCCAGGTGTCCTGCAATACCATCGCAAACTGCTCGTGCACGTTTTCGCGCCGAACCCGAATCGTCGGAACGCCGTCCAGCAGAATCTCTCCGCCGTCCAATTCATAAAAGCGCATGAGCAGGTTGACGATCGTGGTCTTGCCCGCGCCCGTCGGCCCGACAATCGCCACCTTCTGTCCGGCTTTGATTTTTGCCGAAAAATCGCGAATGATCGCCTTGTCCGGCGTATAGCCGAAATTCACATGGCAAAACTCCACATCGCCTTTTACGGCGGTGAGCTCTGTTGTCTTTTGGCTCTCGTCGGGCAACTCCTCTTCCTCAAAGAAATCGAACACGCGTTCGCCGGCGGCGACGGCTCTTTGCAGGTTTTGAAACGCTTGCGCGATTTGGGAGAGAGGCTGCGTGAAAAGACGAACATACAGCATGAACGCGACGATTACGCCGAAAGTGACGGTTCCGTTCATGGCGAGCGCCGCGCCCACCACGCAAACCGCCACATAGCCAAAGTTCCCGACGAACATCATGATGGGCATCATCAAGCCGGACATGAACTGGCTTTTCCGGCCGCTGTCAAACAAATCTTGATTCACGGCTTCAAAGAAGCGCCCGGCCTCCTTGCCTCCATTATAGGCTTTCACCACGTTGTGGCCCGCGTATACCTCCTCCACATGACCGTTGACGACGCCCAGATCGCGTTGCTGCTTTACGAAGTATTTTTGTGATTTTGCCATGATGACGGACATGAGCGCGAAGCCGGGGACGCTCGCGCCAATGGCCGTCAACGCCATAATCGGGTTGTTGCGGAACATCATGATTGCGGCGCCGAAAAGCATGGTCGCCGATGTCACCAGAGTCCCGACGCTTTGGTTCAGAGCCATGCCAATCGCGTCTATATCGTTCGTCACGCGACTGAGCACATCGCCATGGCTCACCTTGTCAAAGTATTTGAGGGGCAGCCGGTTGATCTTTCCGGAGATGCCGCTGCGCATGTTCTTGGCGATTTTCTGCGTCGCCGTCGCCAGCATATAGCCTTGAAGAAAGCTGAGGATGGTCGATCCCGCATAAAGCATAACCAGTAAACGCGCGATGTCGGTTATCGCGTCAAAATCCATCGCGCCCGCAACCGGATTGCCGCCCGCCAACGCGGGCAAGCCCTTCAGAATCTCATCGGTCATTTCCTTCAGCTTATCCGGACCGACGATCTGCAACGCCGCGCCGATAGCCGCCAAAACAAGCGCGGCGACCATGACGGGCATGTATCCTTTGCAGTAAACGATGAGCTTTCCGCAGGTTTTCCGGAAATGATTGGGTTTTCCTGCCGCGCCGCCGTTCATCGAAGCCCGTCCCTTCGGCCCCATCCCATCGGAGCGCCCGCAGACCCGCTTCGATTCCCGCCTTTGCTTTGCTCACGCATGAAGCAAGTCCTCCTCGCTCAATTGGCTCATAGCAATCTGCTTGTAAACCGCGCAGGTTCGCAGCAGATCCTTGTGCTTGCCTTGCCCCACGACCCTGCCCTCGTCCAGCACGACAATCCTGTCGGCATCCAGGATCGTGCCGATGCGCTGCGCCACAATCATGCCGGTCACGCCCGCCGTTTCCTTTTTCAGCGCGCTGCGCAGGATGCGATCCGTCTTGTAATCCAGCGCCGAGAAGGAATCGTCGAAGATGTATATCTCCGGCTTGCGGCAGACGGCGCGAGCAATGGCGAGGCGCTGTTTCTGCCCGCCGGACACGTTCGCGCCGCCTTGGGCGATGTTCGCCCCATAGCCGCCCTCCATGCCTTCCACAAAATCGGCGCCCTGCGCAATGCGCACGGCTCTCTTGACATCCTCGTCGGAAAATCCGCTCCCGCCGTTGTCGCCGTAGGCCACGTTGGAGGAAACCGTTCCGCGAAACAGCACCGCCTTTTGCGGAACATAGCCTATTTTGTTGTGCAGGGCTTCCTGCGTGTACTCCCGGACATTCAGGCCGTCGATCAGCACCTCTCCCTCGGTCGCGTCAAAGAATCGAGGCACGAGGTTTATGAGCGTTGACTTCCCGCTGCCGGTGGAACCGATGAAGGCGATGGTCTCGCCCCGGCGCACCGTGAAGCTCACGTCCTTCAGCGCGTAATCCGCCGCGTCCGGATATTTGAAGCTCACATGGTTGAAGGTGACTTCGCCGCGAATGCCGCGCGGACTCTCCGTCTCGCTCCCGTCCAAGATGGTCGGCGCGGTTTCCAGCACCTCATTGATGCGTTTTGCGGAAACGCCGGCGCGGGGGAGCATTACAAAGATAACGATCAGCATCATGAAGGACAGGATCACCTGCACGGCGTAGCTTGAAAACACGACCATGTCGGAAAACAGCGTCAATTTGTCCGTCATCCGCGCCGCATCGATCAGATAAGCGCCAATCCAATAGATGGCGAGAGACAGCCCGCTCAGGATCACCGTCATGACAGGCATCATGATCGCCATGGCACGGCCGGTGAAAAGATGGGTGGCGGTCAATTCGTCATTCGCCCGCTCAAACTTTTCCTCTTGATAGCCTTCGGCGTTGTACGCCCTGATCACGCGAAGACCCGTCAGGTTCTCGCGGGTGACGCGGTTTATATTGTCGGTCAGGGCTTGCATTTTCCTGAATTTCGGCACAACAAATATCGCAATGAGGCTGATCGTCACCACCAAAACGACAATCGCCGCCCCCGTCGTCAGCGTCCATTCGGCGCCTTTCCCCGCGATTTTGACGATTGCCCACACCGCCGTGATAGGCGCTTTGACGACAATCATCAGCCCCATTGTGACCAGCATTTGAATCTGCGTGATGTCGTTGGTCGAGCGGGTGATCAGACTGTCGGTGGAAAAACGGTTGATCTCCTCCATCGAGAAGGACTCCACCCTGTTAAAGAGCAGACTGCGCAAGTCCCTTGAGAATGTGGCGGCAATCCGGGCGGCGAAAAAACCGACGATGACGGCGGCGGCCAGACTGCCAAGGGTACACAGCAACATCTTGCCCCCGGCCAGCCGGATATCGCTCATGGCGCTGCCGGGCGTCTGCACCAGCACGGTGATTTCGGCCATGTATTCCGGCGACTTCAAGTCCAGCCAAACCTGCGCCACGATGAAGATTAGACAGACGAGCGCCATCAGCCATTCTTTGCGCTTGAGGTATTTGAAAATTTTGACCACGGGTTTTCTCCCGGCGACGTCTTTCGCAAGACCTTCCCATACGGGTGGGACGCATCCGCGTCCGCAACGATTTCCAATTTGTTTTCGGCGATCATCTCTTTGATGCGCAGCGCGTACCGCCATGCATGGGTTTTTCGCTGCCGTATGTTTCTCATAGATGCAAAATGGATCCGAACGCTGAACGGAGTGTGCGTTTGGATTGTCCGCGCCCCCGTCGCCGCCATCACGATAAAAATTGCGACGCCGATTTAATGAAGCCCTCATGCGGGTAATGCCGCAGGTTGCCCGTAATCAAGAATGCGCCGTATTCTTTGGCGACTTCATAAAACTTCTTGTCTTCTTCATCCGCAAAATCCAAATCGCAAGGCGCGGCGACAACCGCAATCCCGTCATCGCGGATTTTGTTGATCAATATCCCGACCTTCGCGCGTCCGAAAGCAAACTTAGAGCGGCTGAGCACCTCCTTGTATTCCGTCAAAATCCGCGCGTCGTAAAAAAGCAACAACTCGTCACGGATAAACATATTGAGTATCTTGGCGGCGTTGCCGTCCTTCGACCACAGCGCCGAAACAAGGATGTTCGTGTCCAAAACCACCCTTGTCATTTGGCGTTTTTCCTCTTTTCGTCGCGATACGCTTGAATTTCGGCGTCAATCTCCTCATCGTTCAAAAATCCGCGCTCGCCGGCTTCCTCGCGCATATCGCCTACGATACGGAGTACCTTTGCCTGACGAATCAATCGCAAGGTTTCTTCAAAATTGTTTTCCGAAACATTCAACAGCAATGCCGTGGGCTTGCCGTTGTTGGTTACGATGATTTCATCATCGCGGCTCAGTTTATCCCAAATCTCCCGCGAAGAACTGCGAAAGTCTCTGACCGTAACAAATTGCATTGTATTCATACACCCCCTTGCTTTTTCATGATATCATTATACACAATCGTCACTCAAATGTCGATGATTTTCTTTATTTCTTCGGCAATGGCACGGATGACCGGCACCGATACCGAGTTGCCGAGCTGCTTATACAAATGCACATCGGACAGGGGCAGCCTGAAGCCGTCCGGATAGCCTTGAAGCCTTGCCCATTCGCGCGGAGTCATCTTCCTGACGCCCTCCTCGTTTATTTCGCCCCGAATGCGCGTAACGGGAGTGCGGTCCGTCTGCCGCATGTCAATCAACAAATTGCGTTCCCGACCCATGCCGCCGCAAACAATGGCGCCGGCGACATCGTCCAAGCCTCTGATTTCATATCCGAAGCCGTGCCCCTTGGCTTCGTGCCGCGCTCTGTGGCGGCGAAGCGTTTCAAGATAAACCTTACTCAGATAGTATTTCGGAGAAACGGGTTCTTCTTCAAGGATGTCGCGGATTCGTTTCGTCGAATCCGCGGGTGCGGGGAACCTGAACGAAGCGCTGTCGATATCGCGCCCGAAAGCGACGATGTATATGCGCTCACGGTTTTGGGGAACCCCAAAATCCCTGCTGTTTAAGACGCGCGCGTGTACCGTGTATCCCAACTCCGCAAGCGTCCCTCTGATAATATCGAAAGTGCGCCCCTTGTCATGCGTCATAAGGCCTTTCACGTTTTCGCAGAAGATGGCCTTGGGCTTATGCAAAGAGCAAATCCGCGCCACATCGAAGAAGAGCGTTCCGCGAGACCTGCCTTTATAGTTGTCCGTGAAGCCTTTTCTTTGCCCGGCGAGGCTGAACGCTTGGCACGGAAAACCCGCCAAACAGATGTCGAAAGCGGGAATTTTCCCCTCCTCGATTTTTGTTATGTCTCCGGCGATATCGAAAGCATCCGCGAAGTTCGCTTTATAGGTCTTTTGCGCGTGCTCGTCCCATTCGCTCACAAATACCGTTTTTAATTTTTTTCCGAATGCCTGCTCAAATCCGAGGCGTATCCCGCCGATCCCGGCAAACAGATCGATAGAAGTCAATGGTTTCATCTCGAACAGCGTCCTTTAAGCGGATGGTGCGCTCGGAGGGACTTGAACCCCCACGGTCTCCCACCGGATCCTAAATCCGGCGCGTCTGCCGATTCCGCCACGAGCGCACATGCGGCATTTGCCGAAACATTCCCGAGAAAAGCAGAAATCCTTGCAAGGATTACAAAATCTGTTTCCGCAAGGATAATTTAACTGGTGACCCTACCGGGACTCGAACCCGGGTTACTGCCGTGAAAGGGCAGTGTCTTAACCGCTTGACCATAGGGCCTTAATAAAAAAAGCCGGCGACGACCTATTTTCCCGGGCGGCTGCCCGCCAAGTATCGTCGGCGCAAATGAGCTTAACTTCTGTGTTCGGGATGGGAACAGGTGTAACCTCATCGCTGTAATCACCGGCACGGCTGAAGGGTCCATGGCGGGGAAAAGGAACCCGCGGCGCGACGCCCTCAAAACCGAACAAGAAGAATCTTTTCAACGAACGCGACATCCCGAAAGTTTCCGGGGAAGAAGGCTCCGCTCGTCGCCGAACGGCCCTTCGCACCCTTCCCCTTTGTTTTTCTTTGTTCTTTTGGTCAAGCGTTCGACCCATTAGTATCGGTCAGCTGAACATGTCGCCATGCGTACACCTCCGACCTATCGACGTGATGGTCTCTCACGGGTCTTACCTTTTCAGGAGGAAATCTCTTCTTGTGGGGGGCTTCGCACTTAGATGCTTTCAGCGCTTATCCCTTCCATACGCGGCTACCCGGCCGTGCCCTTGGCAGGACAACCGGTGCACCGGAGGTATGTCCATCCCGGTCCTCTCGTACTGAGGACAGCTCCACTCAAATTTCCGACGCCCACAGCGGA